>CAMDGX010000017.1 GCA_945897825.1 Asaia bogorensis
GGATCTCCTCCTCCTGCAGGCGCAGCAGCCCGCCATCCGGCTCCGGCGGCAATTCGCAGATCGGGGCTGCCGGCAGGCGGGCAAGTGCCACGGCATGGCGCATCAGGTCGGGCAGGAACCAGGCCAGCACGGCGGCCAGCAGCAGCAGGGCGGCGGCAATGCCCATCAGGCGCAGCGGCCAGCGCGGCGGGTCGGCAATCGGCGGCGGAGGCGGGGGCAGCGGCGGCGGCGGCACATCGACGGCGGCGGGAGGCGGTGGCGGTCGCGGGGCGACGGCGGCGCGCACCAACTGGCCCTTGAGGTCGGGCAGCGGCGGGGCGTTCTCCACCGCGCGCAGGCCCCAGCCGGCCAGCACCGGCTCCTTGCCCACCAGACGCAGATCGGCCAGCGACGCGCCTTCCAACGCCGAGGACAGCAGGTCGCCCAGGGTGCGCGAGGCCGGCGCGCGGTCGGCGCGCAGACGCTCGGCCTCCTGCTCGACCTCCTCGACCAGTTGGCGCACCAGGGCGAGCGCCTCGTCGCGCCGCTCGGGCGGCAGGTCGTCCAGATGCGCGACGGGGCCGTCCAGCGAGGTGAACCACTGGATCTGCTCCGGCAGCACATTGGCTTCCGCGAACAGCGCCGCGTGCCGGGCCATGCCGCGCGAGGCGAGGTGCTGCACCACCTGGGCGCGGTAGTCCTGCGCCACGCCGTCCAGCACCCGGGCCGGGCGGCGGGTGCGCCGGTCGGTTTCGCCTATGAGGCGGAGCGGGGCCATGTGCCGCCCCTCAGCGCGGCGGTGCCGGCGCTGGCGCCGGGGCGGGTGCAGGAGCGGGTGCGGGGGCCGGAGCCGGTGTCGCCGCGGCCGGCGCGGGCGCCGCGGGGGTGCACGGGTTGTCCTCGCTGCGCGCGGCGATGTTGTTCTGCTGCAGGAAGGTGAGCAGCGTGACCGACGGCAGCGCGTAGTCGGCGCGATACGCCGTCTCGCGGTCGGTGCGGATGAAGGTGTTCACCCCCACGATCCGCCCGCACCGGTCGGCCAGCGGCCCGCCCGAGTTGCCGCGGTTGATCGCGGCCGTATGGATCACCACCGGCGCGCCCTGCATCTGCTGCACGCCGCTGACTTCGCCGGAGGTGAAGTGCGCCGACGGCATCGCGCCTTCCTCGCCCTTCAGCAGGCGCTGGAAATCGTCGCCCACCTGCGTCACGAAGCCCGGGAAGCCGACGGCCACCACCGGCAGCAGCCGGTCGGCGGTCGGCGAAAGTGCGAGCGGCGCCAGCGTGCCTTCCTTCAGCTTCAGCACGGCGAAATCCGGCTTGGCGAAGTCGTGGTTCGGCGTGCGCGCGATCACCTCCGCCTCCACCGGCTTGCCCAGCTTGCGGTTGACCACGAAGAGCTGGCCGGGCGTCGAGCCGTCGACCACGTGCAGGTTTGTCACCACGAGGTCGGGCCCGATCGCGAAGCCGCTGCCGGTCGACAGGCCCTGGCGGCCCTCGGCGTTGCGCGTCGGCGCCAGGATCAGCACGGTCGATTCCTCGAGCAGGTCGGCGAGGTTCGTCACCTGCCCGGCGCCGGGGGCCGGCGGCGCGCCGGGCGGGGCCTGCGGGCGCTGCACCGGCTGCTGGTCCGGCGCGGGCGGCAGGGCGGGGACCGGGGACATGCGCGGCGCGGTCTCGCCCTGGCGCAGCGGGGTTGCGGGCAGCGGACCGTCCGGGGCGACGCAGATGTCGCCGCGCAGCCCGGCTTCCAGCTGCGCGAGGCGGCGGCGCAATCCGTCGTTCACGCCTTCCTGGATGCGCTTGAGATCGGCATCGAAGGCCGCATCGCGGCCCGGCGGCGCGGTCGCCTCGACCTGGCGGGCCAGTTGCACCCAGCCGTAGTAGTAGCCGGCGGCCAGCGCCACGGCGGCGACCAGCAGCACGATGACGGTGGCGGCCAGGATCGCCGTCACCGCACTCATCGGCCGGCGCCAGCCGGGCTCGGGCGCGCCTGGGCCACCCCCCGGCGGCGGCGCGACCGGCGGCGGCGGGGCGCCACCCCCGGCGAAGGAGGCAGCCGCGGTGGCACCCGCGACCACGGCCGGGCCGGTTGTCGGCATGGGCGGCGGGGGCGGTGGCGGCGGAGCGGGCCGTGCCCCCCAGGGGTTCGCGCCGCCGGGCATCAGGTCGCGCCACACGCCGGCGAAATGCCGCGCCAGCGCGGTGGGGTCGTCGCCCACCTGCGTCGGCACGATGCCCCAGTTCACCAGCACCGGCGCATCGCCGGTCCAGAGCATATCCGCCGGGCCCGAAAGGGTCAGCGCCGCGCCCACCAGCCTTCCGGCCTCGGGGTCCGCGAACAGCGGCACCAGGTCGGCCAGCCGCCCGCGCAGCGCATTCTCTGCCGCCAATCGTTGGGAGGTCGAGAGCGCCTCGAACGCCACCGGGTCTTCCCCGGCGCGGGCATACCAGGAGACGCGGGTGATCGGCTGGCCTTCCTTGGCGTCCGGCCAGGGCTCGGCGAACAGGTCCGCCGCCCGCGGCGCGCGCTCGGCCAGCAGGGCCATCAACCGCTCATGCTGCAGGATCGCCGGCACGCCGTCCGCGGACAGCGGCATGCGGTCGGTCATGCTGGACCCGAGCAGAAGGCGTGAACCGGACATCGATAAGGCTCCTTGCGGCGGGGCCGGCTAGATCGTGGCGGCCGATGGTGGCAACACCATGGGCCGTGTCACGCGGCAGAATGAGGGAAGGACGCGGTTCGGGGAAATGGCAGCCCCGTCATGGCAGGATCGGCGCCCGGCGCGGCGCGGGCGGTGGCGGCGGGGGCGGCGGCGGGGTTGGCGCGGGCGGAGTGACACCCGGCAGGTCGACCTGCTGCGGCGCGCCGAAGCGGATGTTGTCCACGCCGAAGCCGTGCGGCTCCGCGCCGACCAGGTGGAATTCCAGCCCGGCGATGCGCGGTGCGAGGTCGGCGGTCGCCAGCCCCATGAACTCGATCAGCACGCCGCGGTTGACGGTGCGGCCCAGCACCCGGCCCTGGCGGTCGTACACGGTGATGGCGGTGCCGCCCACCGCGTCGAACCCGATGCCCTGCAGCCCCACGGCGGCCACGTCGCGGTCGAACCAGATCGCCACCGGCCCGTTCCAGCGCGGCGAGCCGCCCAGCGCCGGTGGCTGCCCGCCCTGCTGCGCGCTCGGCGCCGTGAACGGCAGCGTCGACACCGATGGCGATCCGGCATCCAGCGTCAGCGGCGCGGACGGCGTGCCGACAAGGCACCCGGTCACCACGGCGCCGCGCGGGCAATCCGCCGGCGTGCCCATCCGCCGCCCGCGGAAATGCCCGCCGAAGCGCACCGTCGGGCTGTCCGCCCCGCCGCGATACAGCGATGGCGGATAGACCGGGTTCACCGCGCCCAGCGCCACCTCCGCGAAGGTGATCCGCCCGGCCCCGGCCTTGAACTGCCGTTCCTCCACGCGCACCACCCCCACCTGCCCCTGCGTCTGGCCCAGGACATGCGCCGGGAGCGCGGCGGCAAGCAGAAGCGCCAGGGCGTTGGCCAGGAAAAGCCGCATGATGGAATGACTGCATCGCTCTGAAAGGTAACGCGACGGTAATGCATACCGCCCCCCGCGTGAAGCCGCCCGGCCCCATCACGGCAGGATCGGCGGGCGCCTCGGGGCCGGCGGCGCCGGGGGTGGTGGTGGTGGTGGTGGCGCGGGCGGCGTCACCCCCGGCAGGTCGATCTCCTGCGGCGCGCCGAAGCGGATGTTGTCCACCCCGAACCCCTGCGGCTCCGCGCCGACCAGGTGGAACTCCAGCCCGGCGATCCGCGGCGCCAGGTCGCGCGTGGCCAGCCCCATGAACTCGAACCCGGTGCCCCGGTTGGCGGTGCGGCCCAGAACCTTGCCCTGCCGGTCATAGACTGTGATCGCCACCCCTCCGGTCGCGTCGAACCAGCCGCCTTGCAGCCCGACGGCGGCGAGGTCGCGATCGAACCAGATCGCGATCGGCCCGTTCCAGCGCGGCGTGCCGCCCAACTCCGGCGATTGCGAGCCGCGCACCCCGGTATTGTCCATCGTCTCCACCCGCGGCGCATTGGCATCGAGCGTCAGCGGCGCGGAGGGCGCGCCGGACAGGCAGCCCGTCACCGGCGCCCCGGGCGGGCACTCGCCCGGCGTGGCCATCCGCCGCCCGCGGAAATGCCCGCCAAACCGCACCGTCGGGCTGTCCGGCCCGCCCCGGTAGCGCGACGGCGGATAGACCGGGTTCGGCGTTCCCAGCGGCACCTCGCTGAAGGTGATGCGCCCCGCCCCTGCCTTGAACTGCCGCTCCTCGATGCGCACCACCTCCTGCGCCCGCGCGCCCCCCGCGAGGGCGAGGCCCAAGGCGGCGAGGTGGGTCAGGCGCAGCAGCATGGAAAACCGACGATGTCGCATGCCGGCATGATGCCAACTCCATCGCGCCGCGACCGTGGCCGGGCCTTGCCCGTTCGGTCACGTTTCTGTGAGCGAACCCTGACCGGCAAGGTCGCGCACCGCCCGCACCACGGCCTCGGGGGCCTCGTGCGGCAGGAAATGCCCGACCCGGTCCAGCACCCGCCGCTCATAGCCGGCCGTGAAGAGCGGAACATCCGGATCCGGGACCGGCGGCGCGCCGACGCCGTCGGCCGCCCCTTCCAGGGTGATCGTCGGCACCGCGATGCGCGGCCCGGCCGCCAGCGCCGCCTCCACCGCGGCCAGCGCCGGGTCGCCTGGGGCCGCGTTGTGGCGATGGCGGTAGGAATGGATCACCACCTCGACGAAATCCGGATTGTCCCAGGCCTGCGCCACGCGCGCGAGCAGCGCTTCGGAAAACCGCCAGTTCGGCGACCACAGCCGCCACAGCAGCCGGCCGATCTCGCGCCGGTTCGCCGCCAGCCCGGCCCGCCCGCGCTCGGTCTGGAAATACCACTGGTACCAATAGGCCAGCTCCTGCGCCGGCGCCGCCGGATGGGCGGCCGAGGCCAGGTCCTGGATGTTGTAGCCGCCGACCGTCACCAGCCCGCGCACCCGCTCCGGCCACAGCGCCGCGACCACGCAGGCCGCCCGCCCGCCCCAGTCGTAGCCGGCCAGCAGCGCCCGGCCGATCCCCAGCGCGTCGAGGAAATCGCGCAGATCGGCCCCGAGCGCCGCCTGCTCGCCGGAGCGCGGCGTTGCGGGCGACAGGAACCGCGTGCCGCCATAGCCGCGCAGCCACGGCACCAGCACGCGAAACCCGCCCGCCGCCAGCGCCGGTGCCACTTGGTCATAGGCATGCACGTCGTCGGGAAACCCGTGCAGCAGCACCACCGCCGGCCCGTCCGCCGGCCCGTGCTCGCGATAGGCGATCTCCAGCGTCGGCGTGCGGACGGTCTTCACCGAAGGCGGGCTACGCGGCCGCGGCCTGCTGGCGCAGCGCGTCGATCAGCGCCTGGACGTTGTTGCCGTTGCGCGCCAGGAAGGCGGCGTAGTCGCTGCGCTGGGTCAGGCGCAGGCTGGTGCCCTCGGCGACGACGTCGATCACCCGCGGCGGCCCCTCGGCATCGACCACCCAATCCACCTTGTTCGGCGCGTTGCCGGGGCGATTGACGATGCTGGAGACCGTGATGTCCCCCTCGCGTTGCAGCGCGCGCCCGAGCGAATAGGTGACGCCCTGGTATTCGCCCACCCGCTCGCTGACGTTCTTCACCAGCACGCGGCGGAACAGCACCGTGTAGTCGGCCTGCTGCTGCGGCGAGGCGGTGCGCCAGAAGCGCCCGAGGCAGAAGCGCGCGACCGCATCGACGTCGACCCGCTGCTCGATCACCCGCGCCAGGGCGGCGCGCTTGGCCGGTTGCGGCTCCGCCCCGTTGGCGATGGCCAGCAGGTCGCGCAGCATCTGGTCGACGAAGGCGGCGGCGGCGTCGGGCGTGGCGGCGCGGGCGCGCCCGGCGAAGGGCGGTGCGGCCAGCAGGGCGCCGCCCAGCAGTGCGGGGGCGGCGGCGAGAAACAGGCGGCGTGTGGTCATGCTCATGGTCCCGGTCATCCAATGCCTCGGTCTAGCCTTGGGTCCGACTTGGCGTTGCACCCGGCCTGGCGCAACCCTGGCGCGCTTCCCGGGCGGCGATGGGGCGACGCGCTGGCCAAATCGAGGCGCGGGCCGAGGCCCCGGCTCAGCGCGACAGGCTCTTGCGATAGGCCTCCGCCGTGCCGCGATCGTCGGCGATGACCTCCTCGATCGTGGCGCGCCGGTTCTGCCGGTAGAGGCTGCGCAGCGTGGCATACGGGTCCAGTGCCTGGGCCTTCACCCGGTCGAGGTCGTCGAGGAAGCGCGAGCGCGTGTCCACGGCATTGAGGCCGGTGCGCGCATAGCCCAGCGCGTCCACCGTGGTCCCCTGGCCGATCCAGGTGAACGGGTCCATCGCGATGTCCGCCGCCCGCCCGACCGCGTCGCGCGGGTTCGACGGGCCGAACACCGGCAGGAACAGGTAGGGCCCCTCGCCGGCGCCCCACACCGCCAGCGTCATGCCGAAATCGGCGCCATTGCGCGGATAGCCGAGCCCGGTCGCCACGTCGAACAGCCCGCCCACGCCGAGCGTCGAGTTGATCACCAGGCGCATGAACGTGTCGCCGGCGCGCTTGGGCTTGCCCTGCATCATGTTGTTGGCCAGCACCACCGGGCTCGCCAGGTTGTCCAGCACGTTGCGCACGCCGGTGCGGGCAGGTTGCGGCACCACGTGGCGGTAGGCCAGCGCCAGCGGGCGCAGGATGACCACGTCGATGCCGTCGTTGATCTCGTAGATCACCCGGTTGGTCGGCTCCAGCGGGTCGTTGGCCGCGTTGTAGTCGGCCACCGCATCGGGGTCGGAGGCGTCGGGCGGGCTGGCGCAGCCGGCCAGCGACGCGGTCGCCACCAGCAGGGCGAGCACCAGGGCAGGCGGCTTGGGCAACAGGCGGAAGCGGATGGGCGCGCGCATCGCGATCCTCGACATGGGTCTGGGGCCGTTCATACGCCCGCTCCCGCCCAGGAGGAAGCGCCACGCGCCACGGTGGTTGCATGCCCGCCGCAATCGTGCCGTCCGCGTGCATCGCGGCCACACCACGCTTGCGGCAGCCGTGCAAAGACATATAAATATCTTTATGTCTTCCGACAGGAGCCCCCGATGACCTCCCTCCGTCCTCCGGTCCCCCACGCCGCCATGTCGGGAGCCTCGCCGCTCGCCCGTTGGCTCACCGGCCCGCGCTTCGCCGGGATGCCGGTGCTGAGCGAGGACCTGCCCGCGCCGCAACTCTCCTTCGAGTTCTTCCCGCCGCGCACCGAGGCGCTGGAGCAGCAGCTCTGGGCCTGCATCCGTCGGCTGGAGCCGCTCGCCCCGCGCTTCGTCTCCGTCACCTACGGCGCCGGCGGCAGCACCCAGGCGCGCACCCATGCAACCGTGGCGCGCATCGTCCAGGAAACCACGCTGACCCCCGCCGCCCACCTCACCTGCGTCGGCGCCAGCCGCGGCGAGGTGGATGATGTCGCCCGGCAATACTGGGACGCCGGCATCCGCCACATCGTGGCGCTGCGCGGCGACGTGCCCGGCGGCGCCGCCTACGAGCCGCATCCGGACGGCTACGCCTATGCCGTTGATCTCGTCGCCGGGCTGAAGAGGGTCGCCGATTTCGAGATCTCGGTCGCCGCCTATCCGGAGATCCACCCCACCGCCACCAGCCCGCTCGCCGACCTCGACAACCTCAAGCGCAAGCTCGACGCCGGCGCCACCCGCGCCATCACCAACTACTTCTTCGACAACACCACCTTCCTGCGCTTCCTCGACCTTGCCCTCGCCGCCGGCATCACGGCACCGATCGTCCCGGGGATCATGCCGGTGTCGAACTACACCCAGATCGTGAAGTTCTCCCAGGTCAGCGGCGTGAAGGTGCCGCCCTGGCTCGGCCGCTTCTTCGAGGGCGTCGAGGACGACATGGAAACCCGCCGCATGATCGCCGCCCACGTCGCCGCCGAGCAGGTGTGCACGCTCCAGGCCAACGGCATCGACGAGTTCCACTTCTACACGCTGAACCGGCCGGACCTGACCTACGCCATCGCCCACATCCTGGGCGTGCGGCCGCGTGCGGGCGCCTAGAGCAATATCCGACCGGATGGAATCATCCGGTCGTAGGATTTGCGTTCTCAATCAAGAACCTAGAGCGGAAGCCGTGCGCCTATCGGCAGGGCTTCCGCTCTAGGCGGCGCCCGGCGCTGCCCCCCCGGCCGGGGTGATGCCCAGCCGGCTGGCGCGCTGCTGCCACAGGTCGCGCGCGTAGGCCTGCAGGTCGGGCACCTTGTCCAACTCGTCGACGATCTCGAAGCCGAAGATCGTCTCGAGCACGTCCTCCAGGGTCACGATGCCCTCCATCGTGCCGTAGTCGTCGACCACCAGCAGCACCTGGTGGTGCTCGTTGATGAAGCGCTGGAACAGCTTGTCGACATGCACCGCCCCGTGCGTGCTCTCCAGCGGGCGCATCATCTCGCCGATCGCGAGCCCCCCGGCCCCGCGCGTCACATGGGCCATCAGCACCTCGGCCTTGATCACGAAGCCGCGCACGTCGTCGATCTGCTGGTCATAGACAGGAATGCGCGTGAACGGCTTGCCGTCGACGCTGCGGATGAACGCCTCGGAGGTCATCGCCGCGGGCAGCGAGAACACCACCGGCCGCGGCGTCATGATGTCGTAGGTGTCCACCTTGTCGAGTTGCAGCATGTTGTGGAGGAACTGCGTCTCGCGCGCATGCAGCTCGCCCGATTCGCGGCCCAGATGCGCCACCGCCATCAGCTCCTCGCGATGCCGCGGGGCAGTCTGCGCCCGGCCGAAGGTGATCAGCCGCGTGAGCTGGCGCGAGAACCACACCAGCGGCGCCAGGCCGGTGATGAGCAGGGGCAGCACCGCCGCCGTGAACGGCGCGAGCGCGACGGCGAAGCGCGCGCCGATCGTCTTGGGAATGATTTCGGTCAGGATCAGCACCGCGACGGTGAGTGCCGCGGCGAACAGCGCCTCGGTGCCGTTGCCGAACACCCTGGCATACTCGGCCCCGGCACCCGCCGCCCCCATGGTGTGCGCCACGGTGTTCAGCGTCAGGATCGCCGCCAGCGGCCGGTCGATGTCCGCCTTGAGGCTCTCCAGGCGCGGGGCCCAGGCCAACCCCTTGGTCTTGCCGGTCTGGATCGTCGAGGGCGTCAGCGTCAGCAGCGCGGCCTCGAGCAGCGAACACAGGAACGACACCGACAGGGCAAGCGCCACGTAGGTGAACAGGAGGGTCATGTTGGGGAAGGGCCTCGACAGGGATCGTTTGATCTATGGTGCCACCTCCCCCGCAACAAGCCAGGCGGGCGCCCTTATCAGCCACCCCA
Organism: Asaia bogorensis; assembly: GCA_945897825.1. Taxonomy (GTDB): domain Bacteria; phylum Pseudomonadota; class Alphaproteobacteria; order Acetobacterales; family Acetobacteraceae; genus CAMDGX01. The sequence continues at coordinate 9,353 of CAMDGX010000017.1, forward strand.
TCGCCGCGCCGCCGCATAGACCGGCCGCAGCAGGAACGGGCTCAGGAACAGCGGGAACTGGCACAGCGCGAAGAACAGCCCCACGCGGGGGTCCGCCGCCGCCGGCAGGATGGCCAGGTACAGCGCCATGTTCCGGTTCCCGCCCATCAGCCCCGCCGAGGCCGCCAGCCGCCAGCCCCAGCCGGAGAAGGCGAGCGTGGTCGCCAGGTTCAGCGCGAAATTCACCACGAACGCCGCCGCCGCCGCCTGCGCCACCCACCACGGGTCGGCCAGCATCCGCGCCGCCAGCCCCTTCATCACCCCGAAGCCATACAGCACGACGATCCATACAATCGCCCCGTCGATCGCCGGCCCCAGCGGCGCCAGCCGCACCTCGCCCGCCCAGCGCCGGATCAGCAGCGACAGGCACAGCGGCACGCCGACCACCAGCCCCAGCCGCGCCATGAACGCCGGCAGCGAAAGTGCCAGGTCGATGCCGATCAGCGCATGCACCATCGGCGGCGCCGTCAGCGGCACCAGCAGCGTGGTCGCCACCGTCGCCAGAAGCGTCAGCTCCGGATCCAGCCCCACCAGCCGCGCGAAGGCGGCCGAGGAGGTCGCGGCACAGCCGGTGGCGAAGATCACCAGCGCGCCGGCGATGCCGGGATCGAGCGGTAGCGGCTGGATCGCCGCCCACACCAGCACCGGTGCCACCAGTGCATGAAACCCCACGATCGCCGCCAGCCGCAGCGGGCGCTTCAGGTGCAGCACCGCCCCGCGCACATCCACCCGCAGCAGCACCAGCGTCATCAGCGCCACCACGTTCGGCGCGATGAACCCGTGCATCGCATCGGCCAACGGCGGCACCAGCAGCCCGCCGAACACGCCGACCGCCAGCAGCGCCCCGCCATGGCGGGCCGAGGCGGACAGGAAGGCGACCAGGGGGGCAAGCGGCGTCACCCGCGCCGCATAAGGGGATTTCACCGCGTTCGCCAATCGTTCTATATCGGCGCCATGACCGACTATCTCGCCCGCCTGAACCCCGAACAGCGCGAAGCCGTCGAGGTGCTCGACGGCCCGGTGCTCGTGCTGGCCGGCGCTGGCACCGGCAAGACGCGCGTGCTCACCACCCGCTTCGCCCACATCCTGCTGAGCCGTCGCGCCTTCCCCAGCCAGGTCCTCGCCGTCACCTTCACCAACCGCGCCGCCCGCGAGATGCGCGAGCGCGTCTCGGCCATGGTCGGCGGCACGGCCGAGGGCCTGTGGCTCGGCACCTTCCACGCGCTGTGCGCCCGCATGCTGCGCCGCCACGCCGAACTCGTCGGCCTGACCAGCAGCTTCAACATCCTCGATACCGACGACCAGCTCCGCCTGCTCAAGCAGGTGATGGAGGCCGAGCGCGTCGACACCAAGCGCTGGGCCCCGCCGGCGCTCATGGGCATCATCCAGCGCTGGAAGGACAAGGGCCTGCCGCCCGCCCGCATCACCGCCGCCGAGGACACCGACTTCGCCGGCGGCGCCGCCCGCCGGCTCTACACCGAATACCAGGCCCGCCTGCGCGCCGTGAACGCCGCCGATTTCGGCGATCTGCTGATGCACATGACCGAGATCCTGCGCGACCACCCGGAAGTGCTGGCCGACTACCACCGCCGCTTCCGCTACATCCTGGTCGACGAGTACCAGGACACCAACACGGTCCAATACCTCTGGCTGCGCCTGCTCGCCCAGGGGAACCACAACATCTGCTGCGTCGGCGACGAGGACCAGTCGATCTATTCCTGGCGCGGCGCGGAGATCGAGAACATCCTGCGCTTCGAACGCGACTTCCCCGGCGCCCGCGTCGTCCGCCTGGAGCGCAACTACCGCTCGACGGAGCAGATCCTCGCCGCCGCCTCCGTGCTGATCGCCCACAACGAGGCCCGCCTCGGCAAGACCCTGCGCAGCGGCCAGAACGACGCCACCGGCGACAAGGTCGAGGTCGTCGGGCTGTGGGACTCCGACGAGGAGGCCCGCATGGTCGGCGACCGCATCGAAAGCCTGCGCCGATCAGGCGACTCGCTCGCCGAGATGGCCGTGCTGTTCCGCACCGGCGCCCAGACCCGCGCCGTCGAGGAGCGGCTGATCACCCTCGGCGTGCCCTACCGCGTCATCGGCGGCCTGCGCTTCTACGAGCGCCAGGAAATCCGCGACGCCATCGCCTATGCCCGCCTGCTGCACCAGCCCGCCGACGACCTGGCATTCGAGCGCATCGTCAACGTCCCGCGCCGCGGCGTCGGCGACACCGCCCTGCGCCAGCTCCACGCCACCGCCCGCGACCGCCAAGCGCCGCTTTATGCCGCCGCCGAGGCGCTGGTGGCCGAGGGCGTGCTGAAGGGCAAGCTGCGCGACTCGCTGCGCGAATTGCTGTCCGGCTTCGACCGCTGGCGTCAGCAACTCGCCCGCGACGGCCACGTGCTGACGCTCCAGGCCATGCTCGACGAAAGCGGCTACACCGAGATGTGGCGCCAGGACAAATCGCCCGAAGCCCCCGGGCGCCTGGAAAACCTCAAGGAATTCGTCCGCGCGCTTGCCGATTTCGAGACCCTGGCCGGCTTCCTCGACCATGTCTCGCTGGTCATGGAGAACGAGCAGAACACCGAATCCGACCGCGTCAGCCTCATGACGCTGCACGCCGCCAAGGGCCTGGAATTCGACACCGTCTTCCTGCCCGGCTGGGAGGAAGGCCTGTTCCCCAGCCAGCGCACCATGGACGAATCCGGCGCCAAGGGCCTGGAGGAGGAGCGCCGCCTGGCCTATGTCGGCCTCACCCGCGCCCGCCGCCGCGCCATCGTCAGCCACGCCGCCAACCGCCGGCTCTATGCCAACTGGCAAAGCTCCATCCCCAGCCGCTTCCTCGACGAACTGCCGGAGGAACACGTCAAGCGCACCGGCTCGGCGGCCATGGAGCGCGAGCGGCGGCTGACCGCGACCCCGGTGTTCTCCTCCGCCTTCCCCGTCACCGCCCGGCGCCCGCGTATCACCGAAGTGTGGGAACAGCCGGCACGGCCGCAGCGGGCGGACCGCATCGCCGTCGGCACCCGCGTGTTCCACCAGAAGTTCGGCATGGGCACCGTGACCCGCGCCGAGGACGACAAGCTCGACATCGCGTTCGACAATGCAGGGGATAAGCGGGTGCTGGATCGGTTCGTCGAGAAGGCCTGAAGCAAGCACGTTCTTTTTTGAAAAAAAGAACCAAAAAACTTTCATCACTTTGCGCGGCGGCCGACATTGGCTAAAGGATGAAAGTCTTTTTGCTTCTTTTTCTTCAGAAAAAGAAGATTCTTCCTTTTCTCCTTGGATCAAGTCATGCCCCCCCGCCACGCCACCCAACTGGAAACCGTCAGCGTCACCGTCCCCGAGGACGCGCTGGAGGCCTACGAGGCCGCCCTGGGCGTTGCCTGCGGCACGGTCGGATTCTTCCTCGACGAGGAAACCGGGCTATGGACGCTGGAGGGCGTCAAGGATCGCGGCGCCGGCGAGGCCGAGCTCACCGCCGCGCTGACCCTGGCCGCGGCGCTGACCGGCACCTTCGCGGAAGCCACGCGCGCGCGCACCGAATCCGATGGCTGGCTGGCCCGCACCATGGAGGCCTTCCCGGAACAGCTGGTGGGCAAGCGTTTCGCCGTGCGCGGCACGCATCTGTCCGATGCGTCGACGCCGGGCCGCATCCCGGTGGTGCTCGATGCCGGCATCGCCTTCGGCTCCGGCGAGCACGGTTCGACGCGGGGCTGCCTGCGGGCGCTGGAACTGGTGGCGCACCGGCGGCCGGCGCGCATTCTCGATCTCGGCACCGGCTCGGGCATCCTGGCGATGGCGGCGGCCAAGCTGCTGCACCGGCGCGTGCTGGCGACCGACATCGACCCGTGGTCGGTGCGGGTGACGCGCGAGAACGCAGCACGCAACCAGCTGGCCGGCCGGCTGCGCGCGCTGCGGGCGGATGGCTGGACCTCGCCGGTCCTGACCCGCCATGCGCCGTATGACCTGGTGTTCGCCAATATCCTGGCGCGCCCGCTGACCCAGATGGCCCGCCATCTCGCCCACGCCCTGGCGCCCGGCGGCACGGCGATCCTGGCCGGGCTGCTGACCACCCAGGCACGCTGGGTATTGCAGGCCCATCGGGCGCAAGGCCTGGTGCTGGAGCGGGTGCTTGTGGAGCGCGGCGGGATGGGCGATGCGCCGAGCCGGGGCTGGGCCACGCTCATCCTGCGCAAAAGAAGGTGACCGGCTCGCCCCGGGGGGGAGGGGCGAGCCGGCCGTCCGCGGCGCCTCGGGGGGGAGGCGCGCCGCGAAGGGGGTATCAGACGCCGGCGATGCGCCCGGCCTGCAGCAACGACACGGTGCGATCCTGGTCGCGCTGGGCGGCGAACCCGCCGGCGAAGATCATCGGCACCTCGGCGCGCGTGATGCCGATATCGGCGAGCTGCGCGTCGGACAGGGCGGCGACCTCGTCGATCCGGCCCTGGCGCCCGACCCAGGCCGAGACGGCGCCGACGATCCGGGCGAACAGGCCGGGGCGGGCGGTTTCCAGGTATTCCGGCTCATCCTGGAAATAGTGCGACATCGTGCCGGGCAGCATCAGGCCCAGCTGTTCCTTGCTGACATGGGCGGTCATGGGGATAGTCCTTGGGGGATGGTGATCGTGGCGGGCCTTTGGCACTCTCGTCATCGGCCACGCGATCATCGTGTGCCGGCGATATAGCGCCGTCGCTGCGTTAGGAGAATTATCTTCTTCGCAGGTGCAGCATTGCGCCGGACGCATGATGAGTTAACAAGCTATGCAAGAAATGTAATCCAGCCGTGAGGTCTCCTCCGATGTCCGACACCACTTCCGCCGATCGTCTCGCGGCCCTGCGTGCCGAACTTGCCCGCCAGCGTCTCGACGGCTTCCTGGTGCCGCGCGCCGACGAGCACCTGGGCGAGTATGTTCCGGCCCGCGCCGACCGGCTGCTTTGGCTGACCGGCTTCTCCGGCAGCGCGGGCTTGGCGATCGTTCTGGCCGGCAAGGCGGCCGCGTTCACTGACGGGCGCTACGTGCTCCAGCTGGCCGAGCAGACCGATCCGGCGCTGTGGGAACGCCGTCACATCACCGACGAGCCGCCGGCCGAGTGGCTGGCGCAGAACGCGGCGGCCGGTGCGCGCATCGGCTACGACCCGTTGCTGTTCAGCGAGGAGGCGGTGGCGCGCTTCGCGGAGAAGGCGACGCTGGTGGCTGTCGAGGCCAATCCGATCGACGCAGTGTGGGCTGACCAGCCGGCAGCACCCATGGCCCCGGCATTGCCGCATCCGATCGCGTTCGCGGGCGTGGACTCCGCGAAGAAGCGCGAGCAGGTGGCGGCGGCGTTGGTGGCGGAGAAGCAGGATGCGGCGGTGGTGACCGATCCGGCTTCGATCGCCTGGCTGCTGAATATCCGCGGCGACGACGTGCCGTTCACGCCCTTCGCGCTCGGCTTCCTGCTGATCCATGCCGATGCCGGCTGCGAGCTGTTCATGGCGCCGGAAAAGGTCCCAGAGGAGACGCGGGCATGGATCGGCAATGCGGTGTCGGTCCAGCACCGCTCGGCGCTGCCGGGGGCGTTGGCGCGGTTGAAGGGTAAGCGGGTGCGGGTGGATGCCGGCGGCTCGCCGGCCTGGTTCGCGCAGTCGCTGCGGGCGGCTGGGGCGGAGGTGGTGGCGGGGATGGATCCCTGCATGTTGCCGAAGGCGCGCAAGAACGAGGTGGAGCGGCAGGGGAGCCGCAACGCGCATCACCGCGATGCGGTGGCGGTGTGCCGGTTCCTGCGGTGGATGGAGAGTGCCGCCGGGCGGGAGACGGAGATGTCGGCGGCGGCGCAGTTGATCGCGTTCCGCGAGCAGGTGGCGATGTTCCGCGGCGAGAGCTTTCCGGCGATCTCGGGCTCCGGGCCGAACGGGGCGATCATCCATTACCGCGTATCCGAGGAGACGGACCGGGCGATCCAGCCGGACGAGCTGTATCTGATCGACAGCGGGGCGCAGTATTCGGACGGGACGACGGACATCACGCGAACGGTGTGGACCGGTCCGGGTGAGCCGCCGGCGGAGGTGAAGGCGCGGTGGACGCGGGTGCTGAAGGGGCACATCGCGCTGGCGACGCTGGTGTTTCCCAAGGGGGTGTGCGGGCCGCATGTCGATGCCTTCGCGCGGGCGGCGCTGTGGCAGGCGGGGCTCGACTACGACCATGGCACGGGGCATGGGGTCGGGAGCTATCTCTCGGTCCACGAGGGGCCGGTGAGCATCTCGCGCGCGGCGAAGCCGATCCCGATCGAGGCGGGGATGATCCTCTCGAACGAGCCGGGGTTCTACCTGCCGGGGGGGTATGGCATCCGGCTGGAGAACCTCATTCTCGCGGTGGAGGCGGAGTTTCCGCAGGCGAGCAAGCCGTTCCTGCGGTTCGAGACGCTGACCTGGGCGCCGTGGGATCGGCGGCTGATCGATGCCTCGCTGCTGACGAAGGCGGAGGTCGAGTGGATCGATGCCTACCATGCCCAGGTGGAGGCGATCGTCGGGCCGGGGCTGGAGGGGGCGGAGCGGGCCTGGCTGGCTGCGGCGTGTGCGGCGCTGAAGTAAGGACTCTTCTTTTTCTGAAGAAAAAGAAGCAAAAAGACTTTATCCCTTTGCGCCCGGCTCTCCATGGAAAGGTCGGGGCAAAGGGATGAAAGTTTTTTGGTTCTTTTTTTCAAAAAAGAACCGCTTGCTTACTTCTTTCTTATCGTATGCAGGATGCCGTCGGACTTGAGCTGTTCGATCTCCTGTTCCGAGTAGCCGAACTGGGCGAGGACTTCCTCGCCGTGTTGGCCGAAGGTGGGCGGTTTGGCGCGGGTGCCGCCGGGGGTTCGGCTCATCTTGATGGGGGTGCCGAGGCCGGTGTAGCCGTCGAGCTCGGTGACCATCTGGCGCGCCGCGGTGTGGGGGGCGGCCATCGATTCGTCGACATGCATCACCGGGCCGGCGGGGAGGCCCATGTTGAGCAGGCGCAGGCAGAGCTCCTGGCCGTCCTGGTCGGCGAGGGCCTGCTGGAACTGCTCGATCATGGCGGGGCGATTGGCGAGGCGGTCGGCGTTCTTGATGAAGCGTGGGTCGGTGGCCATTTCGGGCCGGCCGAGGGCTTCGCACATTTTTCGAAATTGGCCGTCATTGCCTGAGGCGATGAAGATCTCGCATGTTTTGGTCTTGTACTTCTCGTACGGGGCCAGGTTGGGGTGGGGGTTGCCAAGGGGGAAGGGGCGCTTGTTGTTGAGGAAGAAGTTGGCGGCCTGGGGGTGGAGCAGGGACATGCCGCAATCGTGCAGCGTCATGTCGAGATACTGGCCGCGGCCGGAGACGGTGCGTTCGTAGAGGGCCATGCTGATCGCGATCACCGAGTAGAGACCGGTGGCGAGGTCGACGATGGGGGTGCCCATGCGCATGGGGCCGGTGGTGGGGTCGCCGTTGATGGACATCAGGCCGGTCATGGCCTGGAGGATGGCGTCGTAGCCGGGCAGGCCGCCGAGGGGGCCGTGGCCGCCGAAGCCCGAGACCCTGCAATGGATGAGGCGGGGGAACTTGGGCTCGAGGTCCTTCTCGTAGCCAAGGCCCCATTTCTCCATGCCGCCGGGCTTGAAGTTCTCGACGAGGATGTCGGCGGTTTCCAGCATTTTCAGCAGGATGGCCTTGCCGGCGGGCTTGCTGATGTCCAGCGCGATGGAGCGCTTGTTGCGGTTGACGCCGATGAAGTAGCTGGCGTCGTCGCCCAGGAACGGGGGGCCCCAGTCGCGGACCTCGTCGCCCTGGGGGGGCTCGATCTTGATGACATCGGCGCCGTGGTCCGAGAGGATCATGGTGCAGTAGGGGCCGCCGAGGACGCGGGTGAGGTCGATGACCCGCAGGCCGGCGAGGGCGCCGGGGGAGGCGGCGAGGCCCTTGCCCTTCGGGTGTACGGGGGTGGTGGCGTCGTTCATGGCGTGGGTCCTCGTCGCAGGGACGGCGAGTGTAGCGTGGCGGTGGCGAGGGGGGAATTGCGGGGGTGGGCTATTTAATTCGATATCGTAACAATTAGGGCATGGGGACGCGGACCGGAAACCGGGCATCAAAAAATGCGGCGGGTGGCGCGCGGGCGGCTTCGGCGGGGATGAGGCGGAGCCTGCGCGGGCGCCGGCGCATGCCGCGGTTGGGGCCGGGGCCGATGACCCAGAGGAGCGGGTGCTCGCAGACGAGGTGGGTGCCGTCGGTGGCCAGGCGGGGGCGCAGGTCGGGCGTGGGGTGGCTGGTATCCGAGTGGGGGGAGGTGGCGAGGAGGGCGAGCGCATACGGGCTCGGCTGCGACGGATGGGCATGGCGGGTGCGCCAGGCGCGGGGCAGGCGGCCGCACAGGACCGCGAGCAGATGCAGCAGCAGGGATTCCAGCACCAGGGCGATGGGCGCACCTGTCCCGCCCGCTGGCGCGGTGGGCGGCAGGCGGGGCCGGGTTGCTGGGATATGTGTCATCGGCGGCATAATAACTAACAGTTAGTCGTGGTGCAAGGGAATTGCACTCCGTACGTACACGCAGGTCGGGCGTTCGGCTGGCCTGGAGGCCGACCTGATAGACGGTCGGCTTCTACCCTAGGTTTCTGATAAGGAACGCAAATCTTCCGACCGGATGATTCCATCCGGTCGGATATTGCTCTAGAGCGAAAGCCGACCTGATAGAGGTCGGCCCTCGCTCTAGCGTGCTGATCAAGAACGCAAATCTTCCGACCGGACGATTCCGTCCGGTCGGATATTGCTCTAGGTGGCGGCCTCCGTCTCGGGCGGGGCGTCTGCGGATTCGTCGGGTGGGATGGGAACGAGGCCGGTGGCGCCGCCGAGGACAATGGTCGGGCGGGACTTGCCCTGGGCGGGTTGCAGGGCGTGCAGCAGGCGCAGGTTCATCAGGGCGGGGTTGCCCTTCAGCATGCGGGCCGAATTGGCGAGGCTGCGCAGGACGGCCTGTTCGCCGCGGGCGCGTTCGAGGGCGGCCTGGGCTTCGCGGCGGATGCGTTCGGTATCGGTGAGCATGCGCCGGACGTCGGACGCGAGGATGAGGTCGCGGGTTTCGGCGGCGTGGATGTCCAGGCCGTCGACGAGGGGGGAGGCGCGGACAGCCTGGGCGAACTCGGTGTCGAGCGCGGGGCGGGGGCCGAGGAGGTCGTCGAGCGTGTGGGCGTTGATGACGAGGCGCAGGGCCTGGGTGGCGGCGAGGCGGATGCGTTCCTCGGGGGAGGTGGCGTTGGCGTCGAGCACCTGTTTCAGGTTTTCGGGGGGGAGGCGCCAGGTGACGAGGGCGGAGAGGCGGACGGCGAAGCGGTCGGCGCTGAGGGCTTCCTGGGGCTGAATGGGGAAGGTCTGCGGGATGATGGTCTGGACGCGCCAGAGCCGGCCGGCTGGCACGCGGTAGCGCCCGGGGGGCAATTCGCGCTGGAAGCGGCCGCCGTCGTAGAGCAGGCCGTGCTCCCAGGGCTGGATGACCAGGCGATGCTGGGCGCGCCAGATCGCGCGCAGGATCAGGAAGGCGACGGCGACGAGGGCGGCAATGGCAGGGACGAGGAGCCCTGGGGCGAGGAAGGGCTCGGTCTGTTCCATGGCGCAATTCTTGCGCATCGGCACGGGGGCTTCAAGGCAGGGGGAAGCACCCCGGCGCCGCATTCCCTTGGCGGGCGATGGCCCCGGAGGGCACCGCGCAGGGCCGCGGGAAGGCACGATGGCGCCGGGGGCCAAGATGCCCTGCGGCAGGAGAAGGCGAATCGCCCTCGGACACGGCCCTGGGGCTGGCCAGGGGACCTAGGGCCGCTGCGCCGGTCGGCCGTGACGTCTCGAAGGTAGGGCAGGGAAGACAGGGAAGGAAAGGTCTTCTTTTTCTGAAGAAAAAGAAGCAAAAAGACTTTCATCCATTTCAAGTGTAGACGCCCCGCCTTCCCGGGGAGGAAGGCGGGGCGGTAAATTCGTGAATGGAGGAAAGTTTTTTGGTTCTTTTTTTTCAAAAAAGAACCGCTTGCTTACTTCAGATGTAGTGCTCCGCCAGCGGGGCGAAGCCGTTGAAGCGCTGGCTGGCGTAGGTGGTGACGTAGGCGCCGGTGCTGAGGAGTTCGACGCGGTCGCCGCTGCGCAGGGCTAGGGGGAGGCGGTAGTTGGACTTCTCGTAGAGGATATCCGCGCCGTCGCAGGTGGGGCCGGCGATGGCCACGGGGCCGGTTTCGGTGCCGTCGTGCGGGGTGGCGATGCGGTACTTGATGGCTTCGCCCTCGGTTTCGGCGAGGCCCCCGAAGCGGCCGATGTCGAGATAGACCCAGCGGGTGGGGTCGTCGCCCTTGCGGGCGACGAGGACGACTTCGGCGGCGACCACGCCGGCGTCGCCGACGACGGAGCGGCCGGGCTCGATCAGGATGTCGGGGAGGGCGTTGCCGAAATGCTCGACCATGGCGCCCATGATCGCCTGGGCGAAGGCGTCGATGCCGGGGACCTCGTCGCGGTAGCGGATCGGGAAGCCGCCGCCGAGGTTGACCATGCGCAGGTTGACGCCGGCTGCCTTCAGGTCGGTGAAGAGCATGGCGACCTTGGCAATAGCGACTTCGTAGCTGCCGGTGGTGGTTTGCTGGCTGCCGACGTGGAAGGACAGGCCGCAGGGGTCGAGGCCGAGGTCGGCGGCGCGGAGCATGAGGGCGCGGGCATGCTCGACGGTGGTGCCGAACTTGCGCGAGAGCGGCCAATCGGCGCCGGCGTTCTCGACGAGGATCCGGCAATAGACCTGGCTGCCGGGGGCGTGGATGGCGAGCTTTTCGAGTTCCTCGTCGGAATCGAAGGCGAACATGGTGACGCCGGCCTTGTGGGCGCGCTGGATGGCGCTGACCTTCTTGACGGTGTTGCCGAAGCTGATCGCGTCGGGCGTGGCGCCGGCGGCGAGGCAGGCGTCGACTTCCTCGATGCCGGCGGCGTCGAATCGGGAGCCGAGGCCGACCAGGCGGTCGAGGATCTGCGGCGCGGGGTTTGCCTTCACCGCGTAGTAGATCTGCGCGAGCGGCAGGGCATCGCGGATGGCGCGGAAGTTTGCTTCCACGCGGTCGATATCCAACACCAGGCACGGCGTTGCCGGCTGATGGTCAGCAAGGAATCGGGCGATTTTTGCATTCATCGCGCGGTACCCCCCATTGTCGTCCGCCTGTTCAGGCGACGGACGAAAGTTGCGAAACGGTCGAACGAACCAGCGACCAGACGGATTGGCCCGTGCGCAGAAACCCCTGCGTCGGGACCCGGAGTGCCAGAACGCTTGACGTCGTTACGTAACCCTAGGGAGTTCAGCACGGGCCGGCCGGCGGGGCCGGGCGGTAGCGTTGAACAAGGCGGGCCAGAGGCACGTGCGTTGCTGCGTGAGGGGGCAAATAGGACCCCCTCCCCCCCGGCGCAAGTGGTTTTTTTGATCGCGGCGCGGCGCCCGCACCCCTGGCGCCGGGGCGCCGCATGTGGTGGGTGGATGGCAGGCAGCAGGTGGGGCCCATGGGTTGACCGACGGTGTTCGCGCGATGGACGAGGATGGCACGCTGTATGGCCGCGGCTGGTGGGCGGCGGTGGTGCGGACCTTCTGGCGGATCCAGTCGCACCGGACGGGGCTGGTGGCGGCGGGGTGCGCGTTCTTCGCGACGCTGGCGCTGTTTCCGGCGCTGTCGATGCTGGTTTCGCTGTATGGGCTGGCGTTCGATCCGTACAGCGTGGCGACGCAGCTGGAGCTGCTGGAGGGGCTGCTGCCGCCGGATGCCTATACGCTGATCGCGCGGCAGGTGCAGGACCTGGTGGGGCGGCCGCGGGCGACGCTGGGGTGGAGCCTGGCGGTTTCGGGGGCGGTGGCGCTGTGGTCGGCCTCGACGGGGACGAAGTCGATGATCGCGGCGGTCAACATCGCGTATGACGAGGAGGACCGGCGCAGCATCCTGGGGTTCCAGCTGATCGGGATCGCGATGACGGCCGCCTCGATCGTGGCGGCGATCGTGACGGTGGGGGTGCTGGTGGCGCTGCCGCGGCTGGTTGACGTGCTGGGGCTGCCGAGCGGCACGGCGGTGCTGGTGCGCTGGGTGAGCCTGCTGGTGCTGGTGCTGTTCGTGTTCGCCTCGCTGGCGTTCCTGTATGCGGCGGGGCCGTCGCGGGTGCGGGGGCATCGGCGGCGGGTGTTGCCGGGGGTGATGCTGGCGACGCTGCTGTGGCTGGTGTCGAGCTGGCTGTTCACGATCTATGCGACGGAGCTGGCGAGCTTCGATGCGGTGTATGGGCCGCTGGCGGCGGTGGCGGCGGTGATGCTGTGGTTCTGGGTGTCGGCCTATGTGGTGCTGCTGGGGGCGGAGCTGAACTCGGCGCTGGAGAAGACGATGGTGGAGGAGGCGGCGGCGCAGGAGTCGGGCTGAGAGGGGTTTGCCAGGGCGGCTGGTAGCCTCTAGGAATCGTGCAGGAAACGACGGGAAGGATGCGCTCCATGGCGGCTGTGGTGAACCCCAACGGAACCCTCAAGGGCAAGGTCGCGCTGGTGACAGGCGCGAGCCGCGGGATCGGCGAGGCGGTGGCGGTGCGCCTCGCGATGGAGGGGGCGCGGGTGGTGTGCACCGCGCGCACGACGGACCAGGCGGAGAGCCGCCTGCCGGGGACGGTCAACGACACCGTGGAACGGATCAAGCGCGCGGGCGGGGTGGCGATGGCGGTGAAGGCCGACCTGGCGCAGGAGCGGGACCGGGAGCGGCTGGTGGAGGAGGCGGTGGGCGCCTATGGGCCGGTGGATATCCTGGTGAACAACGCGGCGGTGACGTTCTTCATTCCGATCGAGACGTTCCCCACCAAGCGGTTCGACCTGATGATGGAGGTTCAGGTGTGGGCGGCGCTGCACCTGTCGCAGCTGGTGTTGCCGGCGATGCGGGCGAAGAAGGCCGGGGCGATCGTGACGCTGTCGTCCGGGGCGGCGATCCATCCGGTGAAGCCCTATGAGGGGGCGCGGCCGGGGGGGACGGTGTACGGGATGTGCAAGGCGGCGCTGGAGCGGTTCTCGACCGGGCTGGCGGCGGAGGTCTATGCCGACAACATCTCGGTGAACGCGATCTCGCCGGGGCTGGTGGCGACGCCGGGGGTGGCGGTGCATGGGCTGATCAACGAGGCGACGAAGCATCGGGTGTCGCCGATCGAGAACATCGCCGAGGCGGTGTACCAGATCGTGACGCGGGACCCGAAGGCAATGACGGGGCGGATCGACCATGCGGCGCCGTTCCTGGCGGAGCTGGGCGTGGCGCCTTCCGAGCTGGTCTAGGCCGCGAGGGCGGGGCGCCCGCCGGGGCTTTGCGCCGCGGGCCCCCATCCGCCACGGGCGCGGGGTTGTGATGGGGCGGTGGGCGGGGGGCGGCGTTTTCCGGGTGATGCCCGGGAGGTTGGCCATGACGATGCCGTCCGAGTTTGCCGCGCGGCTTCTGGCCGGGATGTCCGATGCGGTGGTTCATGCGGATGCGCAGGGGCGCATCGTGGTGTGGGCCGGCGGGGCGGAGCGGATCTTCGGGTTCAGCGCGGCCGAGGCGGTTGGGCAGTCGCTCGACGTCATCATCCCCGAGGGGCTGCGGGGGCGGCACTGGGAGGGGTATCGCTCGACCATGGCGACGGGGGAGTCGCGCTATGGGGCCGGCGACCTGCTGTCGGTGCCGGCGCTTCGCAAGGATGGGGGGCGGATTTCGGTGGAGTTCACCATCGTGCCGTTCAAGGACGCGGATGGGCGGATGGAGGGGGTGTGCGCGGTGATGCGCGACGTGACGGCTCGGTTCGAGGAGGTTCGGGCGCTGAAGCGGGAAGTGGCGGGGTTGCGGGGGGCGGCGGCTCCGCGCGGCCCTACCTGATCAGTCCACCAAGCGGGCTCGACGGGTCGGCGCCCATGCGGCGGGGCATGCGGCCGGCGCGGTGGGCGAGGCGGCCGGCTTCGACAGCGGCTTTCATGGCTTTGGCCATGAGGATCGGGTTTTGCGCGTGGGCGATGGCGGAGTTGAGCAGGACCGCGGTGCAGCCGAGTTCCATGCCGATGGCGGCGTCCGACGCGGTGCCGACGCCGGCGTCGACGAGGACGGGGACCTTGGCCTGTTCGATGATGAGGGAGAGCATGGCGGGGTTTTGGATGCCGAGGCCGGAGCCGATCGGGGCGCCGAGCGGCATGATGGCGACGCAGCCCATCTGTTCCAGGCGGTGGGCGGCCAGCGGGTCGTCGGCGCAATAGACCATGACCTCGAAGCCATCCTTGATGAGGGCTTCGGCGGCTTCGAAGGTGCCGGGCATGTCGGGGTAGAGGTGGGGCGGGGGGCCGAGGACTTCGAGCTTGACCAGGTTCCAGCCGCCGGCCTCGCGGGCCAGGCGCAGGGTGCGGACCGCTTCGTTGGCGGTGTGGCAGCCGGCGGTGTTGGGCAGGTAGGTGTATTTCTTGGGGTCCACGTAGTCCTGCAGCATCGGCGCCTTGGGGTCGGACAGGTTCACGCGGCGGACGGCGACGGTGACCATATCCGCACCTGAGGCCTCGATGGCGGCGGCGGTTTCCTCGAGGTCCTTGTAGCGGCCGGTGCCGACGACGAGGCGGGAGCGGAAGCTGCGGCCGGCGACGGTCCAGAGGTCGTCGGCGTCGGTCGCGATGGCATGGTCCATGGGTCAGCCCCCTCCGATGAAGTGGACGATCTCGAGGCTGTCGCCGGGCTCGAGCCGGGTGGTGGCGTAGGCCGAGCGCGGCACGATGGCCTCGTTGCGCTCGACGGCGACCTTGCGCCCGTCCAGGCCCAGCGTGGCGAGCAGGTCGGCCACCGTCATGGCGGCGGACAGCGGGCGCTGCTCGCCGTTGACGGTGAAGGTCGGCAGGGTGGCCTGGCGCGCGTCGGTCATGCGGGAAGTATGGGCATGCGCCGGTGCATCGACAAGAAAGCCCCGGGTGCGCCACCTTACCGGCGCGCGCATTGAAGCCATACGCCGCCGCGTGCTACGCGTCCGCGCCATGCCATCCCTCCCGCTGATCGCTGTGCTCAACGGCCCGAACATGAACATGCTCGGCCTGCGCCAGCCGCACCTGTACGGCAGCGCCACGCTCGACGACGTGGAGGCGCTGTGCGCGGAGGCGGCGGAGGGGCTGGGGCTGGCGATCGATTTCCGCCAGACCAACGGCGAGGGCGAGCTGATCACCTGGGTGCACCAGTGCCGCGGCCGGGCGGCGGGGATCGTGATCAATCCGGCCGGCTACACCACCACCTCGATCGCGCTGATGGACGCGCTGCTGGCAACCGAGTTGCCGGTGATCGAGGTTCACATCACCAACATCCATCGCCGCGAGGAGTTTCGCCAGCACTCCTACGTCTCGAAGGCGGCGGTCGGCGTGATCTGCGGCCTGGGCGTGGGCGGCTATGCGCTGGCCCTGCAGGCCATGGCGGACATCCTGGAGCAGCTTCCATG
This sequence comes from Asaia bogorensis, assembly GCA_945897825.1. Classification (GTDB taxonomy): domain Bacteria; phylum Pseudomonadota; class Alphaproteobacteria; order Acetobacterales; family Acetobacteraceae; genus CAMDGX01. Next base: position 24,818 of record CAMDGX010000017.1, read on the forward strand.
AGCCACAACAGCTTCGACCCCAAGACGGTGCGGGCGCTTGCCGAGATCCTGGCCGAGACCGGGCTCACCGAGATCGAGGTGGAGACCAAGGAGGGGCGCATCCGGCTGGCGCGCACGCCGGCGGCGGTGATGGCGCCGATGCAGGCGGCGGCGATGGCCCCGGTGGCGGCGGCGGTTCCGGCCGCTTCGATCGCCCCGGCGGCGGCGGCCGTGTCCGATGACGCCAAGCATCCGGGCGCGGTGCTGAGCCCGATGGTGGGGGTGGCCTATCTGTCGGCCGAGCCGGGGGCGGCGCCGTATGTGACGGTCGGGCAGAGCGTGGCGGTTGGGCAGACGCTGCTGCTGATCGAGGCGATGAAGACATACAACCAGATCCGCGCCCAGAAGGCCGGCACGGTGATGCGCGTGCTGGTCGAGACCGGGCAGCCGGTGGAATACGGGCAGCCGCTGCTGGTTGTGGAGTAGGGCCTTGTTCAACAAGATCCTGATCGCCAACCGCGGCGAGATCGCGCTGCGCATCCAGCGCGCCTGCCGCGAGCTGGGCATTCCGACGGTCGCGGTGCATTCGACGGCGGATGCCGAGGCGATGCATGTGCGCCTGGCCGACGAGAGCGTGTGCATCGGGCCGCCGCCGGCGCGGGACAGCTACCTGAAGGTGCCGGCGATCCTATCGGCGGCGACGATCACCGGGGCGGATGCGATCCATCCCGGCTATGGGTTTCTTTCCGAGAATGCCGATTTCGCCGAGATGGTGGAGGCGCACGGGCTGACGTTCATCGGGCCGTCGCCGGCGCATATCCGGATGATGGGCGACAAGATCGCCGCCAAGACGGCGATGGCCTCGCTCGGCGTGCCGCTGGTGCCGGGCAGCGCGGGGGAGGTGGTGGACCTCGACGAGGCGATGGCGGTGGCAGAGCGCATCGGCTACCCGGTGCTGATCAAGGCGGCGGCGGGCGGCGGTGGGCGGGGCATGAAGGTGGCGACCTCGGCCGAGGGGCTGGAGGAGGCGTGGCGGGTGGCGCGGGCCGAGGCCAAGGCGGCGTTCGGCAACGATGCCGTCTACATGGAGAAGTATCTCGACCGGCCGCGCCACATCGAGATGCAGGTGCTGGCCGACAGCCACGGCAACGTGGTGCATTTCGGCGAGCGCGACTGCTCGCTGCAGCGGCGCCACCAGAAGCTGCTGGAGGAGGCGGGTTCGCCCGCGATCACGCCCGCACAGCGCGACGAGCTGGGCGAGACGATCCGGGCGGGGCTTTCGAAGTTGGGCTACCGCAATGCGGGCACGCTGGAGTTCCTCTACCAGGACGGGCATTTTGCGTTCATCGAGATGAACACGCGGCTGCAGGTGGAGCATCCGGTGACCGAGATGGTCTGCGGCGTGGACCTGGTGCGCGAGCAGATCCGAATCGCGGCGGGGCAGCCGCTGGGCTACGGGCAGGCGGATGTGACGTTCAGCGGGCATGCGATCGAGTGCCGCATCACCGCCGAGGACCCGGACACGTTCGCGGCGAGCCCGGGCAAGGTGACGGCGTATCACGCGCCGGGGGGGCTGGGGGTGCGCGTCGATTCGGCGCTGTATGCCGGGTATTCGGTGCCGCCGTTTTACGACAGTATGATCGCCAAGCTGATCGTGCATGCGCCGACGCGGGAGGAGGCGATCGCGCGGATGCGGCGCAGCCTGGCGGAGTTCGTGGTGGTGGGCGTCAAGACGACGCTTCCGCTGCATGCGCGCATCCTGGAGGACAAGACCTTCCAGTCGGGCGACTACACGATCCATTGGCTGGAACGCTTCGTCGCTGGGAAGTAGCGGGGCGGGCTTCAGGGCCGGCTGGAGCCGACGTCGACCTGGACCGGCATGCGCAGGTTGAGGCTGGGGGCGAGGGTGGAGCCGACGCCGCCGCTGCGGCCGCGGCGCTCGAGTTCGCCACTGTAGGCGGAGCCGGGGGCAAAGCCGTCCCCGGCCAGGGCGCGGCCGGTGTTGGTGCGGGTGAGGCTGGGCGAGACCTGCATGGCGTTGGGGTCGCGCGCGTCGCGCGGGGCGATGAGGTTCGCGTTGGGCACCGGGGCGGGGGCGAAGCGCTGCGGGCTGCCGCGGCCCTGGTTCAGCGAGGGCATGGCGCCGGGCAGCATCGTGGGCGTGGTGTCGGCCCAGGCAGGGGCGGCGAGCACGAGGACGGGCAGGAGTGCGCGCAGCAGGGGCAGGGGGCGGGGCATCACACCCCCGCCGGACGGGCGGTGCCGGCGGGATCCTCGGGCGGGTTGCCGAAGGGGGCGCCGAGCGGGCCGGCGGTGTTGGTGCGCCAGGCATCGAGCGCCCATCGCACGGTGGGGAAGGCAATGCGGTCCCACGGGATGTCGTTCCAGTCGAACAGGCCGACCTCCAGGCTTTCCGGGCCGGCGGCGAAGCGCGGCTGGGCGGGGTCGGCGAAGCGGGCGCGGAAGATGATCTGCACCTGGCCGATGCGGCTGATGGAATAGACCGCCAGCACGCCATCGAGCGCGATGTCGGCCTCGGCTTCCTCCTGCGCCTCGCGGATGGCGCCGGCCTGGATGGTTTCGCCGAGCTCCATGTAGCCGGCCGGCAGCGTCCAGTAGTCCCTTCGCGGCTCGATGGCGCGGCGGCACAGCAGGACGCGGCCCTGGTGGGCGACCACCGAGCCAACGACGATCTTGGGGTTTTCGTAGGCCACGTGGCCGCAGTCGCGGCAGACGTTGCGCTCGCGGTTGTCGCCTTCGGGGATGCGGCGCTCGAAGTCGGGCATGGGAGCAAGGTGCCCTTCCGGGGCGGCGAATTCAATCCCCGGATGCGGTGCGGCGCCTCAATGCCGGGTCATGCGGGCTAGACCGACAGGTCGAGCAGCGATCCGCGGGGCATCGGGCGGCCGGGTGTTGGCGCCGGTGGCGTGGCGCCGGGGCTCAGGAGTTGCTGGGTGGGCCGCGTTTCGCTTTGCGAACGCACCCGTTCCACCTGGGCGGTGGCGTCCACCGGCGGGCGTTCCGACGGCGGCGGGGTGCGCATGGGGCGCAGCTCGGTGGCCGAGAAGGCGGAGAGGGATGTGTTCGAGATCATGCGGTGAAGCTACCGCGCGGGCGATGAATCCTTGGTAAACGCGGCCAAAGTTTTTCAGCCCAAAGCGGCGACGCCGGGCAGGGTCTTGCCTTCCATCCACTCCAGGAAGGCGCCGCCGGCGCTGGAGACGTAAGTCATCTGCTCGCCGACGCCGGCATGGCGCAGGGCGGAGACGGTGTCGCCGCCGCCGGCCACGCTGCGCAGGGCGCCGGACTGGGTGGCGGCGGCGACCGCACGGGCCAGGGCGACGGTGGCGGTATCGAAGGGCGGCGTCTCGAAGGCGCCGAGCGGGCCGTTCCAGACCACGGTCTTGACCGATGCCAGCCGGGCGACGAGGGCGGCGACCGAGGCGGGGCCGACATCGAGGATCATGGTGTCGGCCGGCACGTTCGCCACCGCGACGGTTTGCGTGGCGGGATTCGGCTTGAACTCGGTGGCGACGACGGCGTCGACGGGGAGCACGATCTCACAGCCGGCGGCCTTGGCCTTGGCGAGGATCTCCAACGCCGTTGCGTGCATCTCGGCTTCCTGCAGCGACTTGCCGACGCCGGTGCCTTGGGCGGCGAGGAAGGTGTTGGCCATGGCGCCGCCGATCACCAGCACGTCGACGCGGCCGACCAGGTTGCCCAGCAGGTCGAGCTTGGTGGAGACCTTGGCGCCGCCGACGATGGCCATCACCGGGCGGTCGGGGTGCAGCAGGGCGGCGCCCAGGGCCTCCAGCTCGGCCTGCATCAGCCTTCCGGCATAGGCGGGGCGCAGATGGGCGACGCCCTCGGTGCTGGCATGGGCGCGGTGGGCGGCGGAGAAGGCGTCGTTGACGAAGAGGTCGCACAGCTTCGCCAGTTCGGCGGCGAAGGCGGGGTCGTTTTTCTCCTCGGCGGCGTGGTAGCGGGTGTTTTCGAGCACGGCGACGTCGCCGGGGGCGAGGGACGCGATGACCTGTTCGGCCGGGGCGCCGATGCAGTCCTCGGCGAAGGCGACCGGGCGGCCCAGCACCTCGGCCAGGGCGGCGGCCATCGGGGCGAGGGACATCTCGGGGACCCGCTTGCCCTTCGGCCGGTCGAAATGGCTGCACACCACGACGCGGGCGCCCTTGGCGGACAGCTCGCGGATGGTGGGGCAGAGGCGCTCGATGCGGGTGAGGTCGGAGATCTTGCCGTCGCGCACCGGCACGTTCAGGTCGGCGCGCAGCAGGACGCGCTTGCCGGCGACATCGAGGCCGTCGAGGGTTTTGAAGGTCATGGGTGCCTCGTCAAAGGAAGCGGTTCTTTTTTGGAAAAAAGAACCAAAAAACTTTTATCCGTTTGCACCGCACTCTCCGTGGAGAGGCGGGTGCAAACGGATGAAGTTTTTTTGCTTCTTTTTGTTCACAAAAAGAAGGCTCTTGCTTCTTACATCGAGCCGAACAGCGCCGCCGTGTCCGACATGCGGTTGGAGAAGCCCCACTCGTTGTCGTACCACGACAGCACGCGCACCAGCCCGCCATCGATCACCGCGGTCTGGGTGGCGTCGAACACCGAGCTGTAGGCGACGTGGTTGAAGTCGCTGCTGACCAGGGGCGCGGTGTTGTAGCCGAGGATGCCCTTGAGCGGGCCGGACTCGCTGGCGGCCTTCATCGCCGCGTTGATCTCGTCCTTGGTGGGGGTCTTCTTCAGCACCACGTCGAGCGAGACGACCGAGACGTTGGGCGTCGGCACGCGCATCGAGGAGCCGTCGAGCTTGCCCTTCAGGTCGGGCATCACCAGACCGACGGCGCGGGCGGCGCCGGTGGAGGTGGGGATCATCGAGAGGTTGGCGGCGCGGGCGCGGTGCAGGTCCTTGTGCAGGCCGTCCTGCAGCATCTGGTCGCTGGTGTAGGCATGGATCGTCAGCATGTAGCCGCGCTCGATCCCCCAGGTGTCGTGCAGCACCTTGGCCACCGGCGTGAGGCAGTTGGTGGTGCAGGAGGCGTTGGAGATGACCGTCATGTCCTTGGTCAGCGTCTGGTGGTTGACGCCGTAGACGATGGTGGCATCGACGTTGTCGCCGGGGGCGGAGATGAGCACCTTGCGCGCGCCGGCCTGGATGAGGGCGGAGGCCTTCTCCTTGCTGGCGAAGATGCCGGTGCATTCCATGGCCACGTCGACGCCCTGGTAGGGCACCTTGGTCGGGTCGCGCTCGGCCGAGACCTTGATCGGGCCCCAGGTGCGGCCCTGGTACTTGATGGTGATGCTGTCGCCGTTGACCTCGACCTCGCCGGGGAAGCGGCCGTGCACGCTGTCGTAGCGGAACAGGTGGGCGCTGGTCTCGACGCTGGCGAGGTCGTTGATGGCGATGACTTCCACGTCCTTGCGGCCGCTCTCGACCATGGCGCGCAGCACAAGGCGGCCAATGCGCCCGAATCCGTTGATCGCGACCTTCACGGCCATGGCTCTACTCCCCTATCAGCGTGACATGACGTCTCGATGGGGGCGTATAGCGGCAGTTTTATGGCCTTGGAAATGGCCCCGGGCGCGATCGGCGGTGAATTGACCGCCCCAGGGTGTCGAATCAGGCCGCGCGGACGTCGTGGACGAAGGTGGCGACCTCGCGGGCCAGCTGGTCGGAGCGGCCGGACAGGTCGGAGGCGGCGCCGAACACACGCTCCGCCGCCTCGCTCGCCTCGGTGCCGGCGCGGGTCACCAGGCCGATGTTGCCGCTGACGTCATGGGCCGCCGCGGCGGCGCTAGCGATGGTGCGGGCGATCTCGGCGGTGGCGTCGGCCTGCTGGCGCATGCCCTCGGCGATGCTGCCGGAGATGATGCTGACCTGCTCGATGGTGCCGGTGATGCCGCGGATGGCGGTGACCGCCTCGGTGGTGGCGGACTGGATCTGGCCGATCTGCAGGCTGATCTCCTCGGTGGCCTTGCTGGTCTGGGTCGCCAGGCTCTTGACCTCGCTGGCCACGACCGCGAAGCCCTTGCCGGCATCGCCGGCGCGGGCTGCCTCGATGGTGGCGTTCAGGGCCAGCAGGTTGGTCTGGCTGGCGATGTTGGAGATCAGGCCGACCACCCGGCCGATCCGCTCGGCACTTTCGGCCAGGGCGCGCACGATGCTGTCGGTGCGCTGCACGTCGGTGACGGCGCGGCCGGTGATGGTGGTGGATTCGCCGATCTGCTGGCTGATCTCGCGGATGGAGGCGGAGAGCTGCTCGGCGGCGGCGGCCACGGTCTGCACGCTGCCGTTCACCGCCTCGGCCGCGGTCTCGACCATGCCGGTCTGGCTGGCCATGCTGCCGGTGGTGTCGGTCATGGCGCGGGCCGTCATTTCCAGGGTGCGCGAGGCCTCGCCGATCGCACCGACATGGGCGCCGATGCGACTTTCGAAGCCGGCGGCCACGCGGTCCAGCCCCTGGCGGCGCAGCGCCTCGGCCTGGCGCGTCTCCTCGATGTCGACCAGGGAGCCGCAGGCGCGGCGCGGCTTGCCGGCGCTATCCAGCACCACGCCGCCGGTGGCGCGGAACCAGCGCCAGGCGCCGTCGCGCATCTTGAGACGGTAGGTGACGTCGTAGCCCACGCCGGTCTTGCAGGTGTTGCCGAAGGCCTCGAACGTGCCGGGCGCGTCGTCGGGGTGCAGGCGGTCGGCCCAGGACTGCACCACGTCGGGGAAGTCGGCCGCGGAGGTGAAGCCGAGCAGGCGGCGGAACTCGGCCGACCAGGTCCAGCGCGCCTTGGGGTGCAGGGCGTCGCCGTCGTGGAACACCGCGTCCCACAGGCCGACGCCGCAATGGGTGGACAGGGTGTCCAGCCATTCGACCTTGCTGGCGAGGTCGGTGTCGTTCTTGCCGAATCCGAACATGCACGAAACCTTCCGAGGGGGAGCTATTGCCCCTCGAGAGGTAGTCGGCGGGGATTAAGGTTCGGTCAATTCGCCCGTCGGGCGGCGATTTCAGTTCCCGATCCGTTTACGTACGGCGGCGGCGGCGGCGTCGGCGGTGATGCCGAAATGGCGATACAGCTCGCCCTCCGGGGCGGAGGCGCCGAAGCCGGGCATGCCGATGAACACGCCGTCGGCGCCCAGCCAGCGATCCCAGCCCATCGACACCCCGGCCTCGATCCCGACGCGGGGCGCGTCGCCCAGCACCGTGTCGCGATAGGAGGCGTCCTGGGCGGCGAACAGCTCCCAGCACGGCAGGGAGACCACCGCGGCCTGGATGTTGTCGCCGGCCAGCAGGTTGCGCGCCTCCATGGCGATGGCGACCTCGCTGCCGGTGGCGATCAGGGTGGCCTGGCGCGGGCCGTTCGCCTCGGCCAGCACATAGCCGCCGCGAGCGCTGCGGTTCTCGGCGGCATCGGCGCGCAGGGCGGGCAGGCCCTGGCGGGACAGCGCCAGCAGGCTCGGCCCGTCGCTGCGGCGCACCGCGAGCTCCCAGCATTCGGCGGTTTCCATCGCGTCGGCCGGGCGGAAGACATGCACGTTCGGGATCGCGCGCAGGGCGGCGAGATGCTCGACGGGCTGGTGGGTCGGGCCGTCCTCGCCGAGGCCGATGCTGTCATGGGTCAGCACATGGATCACGCGCTGGCGCATCAGGGCGGCGAGGCGGATGGCCGGGCGCATGTAGTCGCTGAACACCAGGAAGGTGCCGCCATAGGGGATGAGGCCGCCGTGCAGTGCCATGCCGTTCATCGCCGAGGCCATGGCGTGCTCGCGGATGCCCCAGTGGATGTAGCGCCCGCCATAGTTGCCGGGGGTGACGAAGCCCATGCCCTTGACCAGGGTGAGGTTGGAGCCGGTGAGGTCGGCCGAGCCGCCGGCCATTTCCGGCACCGCCGGCACCAGCGCGTCTAGCGCCTTCTGGCTGGCTTGGCGGCTGGCGATCTTCGGTCGGGTCTCGGCGAGGTCGGCCTTGAGGGTGGCCACGGCCTCGTGGAAGCTTTCCGGCAGCTTGCCGGCGATGGCGCGCTCGAACTCGCGGCCCTGGTTGTGGCGCGCCAGCCGCTTCAGCCAGCCGCGACGGGCGGTGGCGCCGCGGGCGCCGGCGGTGCGCCAGGGGGCGGCGATTTCGTCCGGTACTTCGAAGGGACCGGCGGTCCAGCCCAGCGCCGCCTTGGCGGCTGTTGCCTCGGCGCCACCCAGCGGCGACCCGTGGCTGCCGGCGGTGCCCGCCTTGCTTGGCGCGCCGAAGCCGATGATGGTTTTGCAGGCGAGCAGCGTCGGCTTCCTGGAGCGCATCGCCCAGGCCATCGCGGCGGCGATCTGCGCCGGGTCATGCCCGTCGAGCCGCTTCACGGCCCAGCCGGAGGCGGCGAAGCGCTTCATCTGGTCGTCGGACGTGGAAAGATCGGTGCCGCCGTCGATGCTGATGGAATTGTCGTCCCACAGCACGCACAGCTTCTCCAGCTTCAGGTGCCCGGCGAGGCTGATCGCCTCCTGGCTGATGCCCTCCATCAGGCAGCCGTCGCCGGCGATCACCCAGGTGCGGTGGTCGACCAGGGACTTGCCGAAGCGGGCGGCCAGCATGCGCTCGGCCAGCGCGAAGCCGACGGCGTTGCCCAGGCCCTGGCCGAGCGGGCCGGTGGTGGTCTCGATGCCCGGGTGCTCGCCGAATTCCGGATGGCCGGCGGCGGGGGAGTGCAGCTGGCGGAAGCGTTTCAGGTGCTCGATCTCCATGCCCTCCTGCCCGGTGAGGTGCAGCAGCGCGTAGAGCAGCATGGAGCCGTGGCCGGCCGAGAGGATGAAGCGGTCGCGGTCGGGCCAGCGCGGGTCGGCGGCGTCGTATTTCAGGAAGCGGGTCCAGAGCACGGTGGCCACATCGGCCATGCCCATCGGCATGCCGGGATGGCCGGATTTCGCCGCCTCCACCGCGTCGATCGCCAGCGCCCGGATGGCGTCGGCCATCCGCCGCTCGGGCGTCATCGGCCGGCCCAGGATCTCGGCCTGGGCCGCCAGGGCCGGATTGTCGGCGTTCACCTCGGCGATCGATGCCATGCAACCTCTCCTGCGCGAGGGGGGGTCTTATAAGCCGTGCCCGGATGCGGCAAGTGGGGCGCGGGCTGGGGTGGGGTGCGGCGGTGCCGGTCAGGCGGGCTGGAGCGCATGGTATTTGCGGCTGAAATAGACCAGGGCCTGGCCCGGCTCGCCGGCATGCACCGCGTCCACCTCGCAGAAGAACACGCTGTGGGTGCCGACCTCGCTCACCTGCACCACGCGGCATTCGAACGAGACCAGCGCGCCCTTCAGCGCCAGCGTGCCGCTCGGCAGGCGGGTCCAGTCCGCGGTGGCGAATCGCGCGTCGTAGTCGCCCTCGCCCATGCCCGCGAAGACCGGGGAGAGATGCTGCTGGTCGGCGCACAGCACGTTGACGCAGGCGACGCGGTTGTCCTTCAGCGCCTGGTTCGAATCGCTGCTGCGGTTCAGGCAGACGAGCAACGTCGGCGGCGTGTCCGTTACCGAACAAACGGCGCTCGCCGTGAAGCCGCGCTTTCCGCCGGGGCCGTCGGTGGTGATGATGTTCACGGCGGCGCCGAGGCGCGCCATGGCATCCCGGTAGATCTTCTGTTCAACCACGCAATCGCTCCGCCCCAGGTTCCGCAAGGGGCGATCATGGCGCGAACCGGGGGAGAACCCAAGCGGGGAGAAGGAAGAATGTTCTTTTTTGAAAAAAAGAACCAAAAAACTTTCATCCATTGACCCCCTGCATGACAACCGGCCACGGCGCAAATGGAAAAAAGTCTTTTTGCTTCTTTTTCTTCAGAAAAAGAAGAGTCTTACCTTCCTTCCTTGATCATATCCGCCGCCTTCTCGGCGATCGCCATGGTCGTGGCATAGGTGTTGGCCGAGATCATCGCCGGCATGATGGAGGCATCGACCACGCGCAGCCGCTCCAGCCCGTGCACGCGCAGACGGTCGTTCACGACGGCGCCGGGGTCGGTCTCCGGGCCCATCTTGCAGGTGCCGATCAGGTGGTAGGTGGTGGAGCCGTTGCGGCGGGCGAAGTCCAGCCATTCGTCGTCGGTCTGCACCTGCGGGCCCGGCAGGGTTTCGGCCTCCACGAAGTGCGCGAGTTCGGGCGTGGACAGCAGCCGGCGCATCAGCCGCAGCCCGCCCAGCAGCACCGGCCAGTCGCCGGGGGCGGAGAGGTAGTTGGGCTGGATCACCGGGTCCTCCCACACGTCGGTGCTGCGCGCGCGCACATGGCCGTGGCTTTCGGGGCGATGCTGCCAGGCGCCGGCGGTCATGCCGGGGTAGTCGTCGAGCACGTAGTTCTTGCCCTCGGCGTAGCTGCCCGGGGTGAAGACGCATTGCAGGTCCGGCGCGTCGAGCCCGGCGAAGCTTTTCCAGAACACGAACACCTGGCTCGGCACCACCGACAGGATCGAGGGCCGACCGGCCGCCCAGCGCGCCACCTGGCCGACCAGCCGAGGCCCCTTCGCCAGCTCGTTTAGCGTGACGGTGCCCTTGGTCGCGCGGGCCATCAGCCGCACCGCGTAGTGGTCGCGGAAGTTCTCGCCGACGCCACGCAGTTCGTGGCGCACCTCCACGCCCAGCGATTGCAGCAGCCCCGCCGGCCCGATGCCCGAGACCTGCAGCAGGCGCGCGGTGTTCACCGTGCCACCGGACAGGATCACCTCGCGCCGCGCCCGCACCTCCCGCGCCGGCCCGCCGCGCTGCGCCTGGTAGCGGATGGCGACGGCCCGCTTGCCCTCCAGCACCACCTGGCTGGCGCGGGCGTTGGTCCGCACTTCCAGGTTCGGCCGCGCCATCGCCGGCTTCAGGAACCCGCGCGCCGCACTCACCCGCCGGCCGCGCTCGATGGCGCGCTGGAAATAGCCGACGCCGGCCTGTTCGCCGCTGTTGTAGTCCGGGTTGCGCGGGATGCCCGCGCCCACGGCGCCCTTGATGAACGCCTCGCTGACCGGGTGGAACCAGTCCTGGTCGGTCACCGGGATCCCGCCCTGCCGGCCGTGCCGGTCCGACGGGTCCGCCCCGATGCGCCGCTCGGTGCGGCGGTAGTAGGGCAGCATGTCCTCGTAGCCCCAGCCGCGGTTGCCGCGCTGCGCCCAGGAGTCGAGGTCGGCCGGCTGGCCGCGGTTGTAGATCATGCCGTTGATCGAGCTGGACCCGCCCAGCACCCGGCCCTGGACGGTGGCGATCGGCCGCCCGCCGGTGTTCTCGGTCGGCTCGGTGCGGAACTGCCAGGTGACAGCAGGGTTGTTCATCGTCTTGATGAATCCCGCCGGCACGTGGATCCACGGATTGCTGTCCGGCGGCCCGGCCTCCAGCACGCACACCGTCACCGCCGGGTCCTCCGACAGGCGCGTGGCCAGCACCGATCCGGCCGCGCCGGCGCCCACGATCACGTAGTCGAATTCGTCCATCCGTCGGTCTCCGTTCCGTGCGCGGAGGGTGCGTCGGAGGGGAGCGAAGGGCAAGAAAGAATGTTCTTTTTTGAAAAAAAGAACCAAAAAACTTTCATGACTTGTACGATGGCGCCGTATCGGAAATAAATTATAATAACACAGAGGTCATCTGAGCAATGGGAAAAAGTCTTTTTGCTTCTTTTTCTTCAGAAAAAGAAGACTCTTCCTTCACTGCCCTGAAGACTGGCGCCCCGCCCGCTGATCGGCAATCCTCGCATGGTTCCGTGCAGGAGTGCAGGCAATGACCTTTCCCGAGATCACCGAGGCCATGATCCAGGCCTGGCACGGCGTGGTGCCGCCCAACGACCCCGCCCGCCGCATGGCCGCCGACCTTACTTCCGTTGTCACCGCCTTCGAGGCGGTGCGCGGCCGCATGCGCTTCGAGGACGAGCCGGCCTCCTTCGAAGCGGCACTGCGGGAGTGCAAGGAATGAGCACTTCAGCAAGTGGGGGGCCTGCCGATTGGGGCCTCGTCCAGGCCGCCGACGCCATCATGGCGCGCGAGATCAGCTCAACCGAGCTGCTGGAGGCTTACCTCAAGCGGCTCGACGCCGTGAACCCGGTGCTGAACGCCACCATCTGGATCGATCGTGACCGTGCCCGAGGCGATGCGTTCGGTGCCGATTCGGCCATGGCCGCCGGCAAGGCGAAGGGCAAGCTGTTCGGCGTCCCGCTCGCCCACAAGGACATGTACTACCAGGCCGGCCGGCCCAGCACCTGCGGCTCCGCGATCCGGCGGGATTTCGTGCCGGACTATACCTGCACGGTGGTGGAGCGCCTGGCCGACGAGGGCGCGTTCAGCTTCGCCGGATTGAACATGGCCGAGTTCGCGCAGAACCCCACCGGGCACAACCGGGCGTTCGGCGACTGCCACAATCCGTGGAACCCACCCTACATAACCGGCGGCTCCTCCTCCGGCTCCGGTGCGGCGGTGGCGTCGGGCATCACGCCGGCATCGCTGGGGTCGGACACCGGCGGCTCGATTCGCCTGCCCGCCTCGGCCTGCGGCGTCACCGGCATCAAGCCGACGCAAACCCGCGTCTCGCGCTACGGCGTCATGCCGCTGTCGTTCTCGGCCGACAACGTGGGTCCGCTCGCCCGCTCCGCCGTGGACTGCGCCCGTATTCTTGGCATCATCGCCGGCCATGACGCCCGCGACCCCACCAGCGCCCGCGAACGCGTGCCGGACTACGAGGGCGCCTGCGACGGCGATTTGCGCGGCCAGCGGATCGGCGTCCCGACCAACTATTTCTTCGACACCGCCGACGCCCCGGTCCGCGCTGCCATCGACGCGGCGATGGAGGTGCTGCGCGCCCGCGGCGCCACCATCGTGCCGATCGAACTGCCGCTGATGGACGCCGTCAGCGCCTATGTCGGCGTGCTCTCCCGCGTCGAATCCGCCACCATCCACGCCAACTGGATGCGCGAGCAGTCGCAGTCCTACGCCGTGCACCTCTCGGCGCGCATCTACGCCGGCTACGCGATCCCCGGCGCCTACTACGTCGAGGCGCAGGCCCAGCGCGGCCCAGTGCTCAAGCAGTTCTGCAAGGAGGTGTTCTCCCAGGTTGACGTGCTGGCCACGCCCACCATTCCCACCTGCTTGCCCACTCTGGCCGAGACCGACATCGACCACGGCCCGCCCGGCACCGAGCAGAAATTCATGGCCGTCTCGGTGAATACCCGCCCGTTCAACTACCTGGGCTTGCCCAGCACCAGCCAGCCCTGCGGCTTCGACCCCAACGGCTTGCCGATCGGCCTGCAACTCGCCGCGCGCCCATTCTCCGAAGCCCGCCTGTTCCGCGTCGCCGACGCCTACCAGCGCGATACCGACTGGCACAGCCGCCGCCCCAAGGTCGTGTCGTGAAGCCGAAAGTCGCCTTCATCGGCACCGGCGGCACCATGGCGTCGCTGGGCGACTCGCCGCTGACCCTCATGGACTATGGCGGCCCCGGCAAGATCATGCAGGCCAGCGCGATCCTCGCCCGCTTCCCCGAGGCGCACGAGGTGGCCACCATCGTTCCGGTCGACTTCAAGGCGGTCGCCAGCCATCACATCACCTTCGCCGAGTGGAAGGCGCTGGTGCTGGAATGCGACCGCCTGGTGGCCGAGCACCCTGATCTCGCCGGCATCGTCATCGGCCATGGCACCGCGACGATGGAGGAGACCGCCTATTTCCTCAGCCTCACGCTGCAGATCGCCATCCCCGTCGTCCTGGTCGGCAGCCAGCGCCCGGCCAGCGCGCTCTCCGCCGACACCGGCCTGAACCTGGTCAACGCCATCCGCGTCGCCGCCTGCCCGCAATCGCGCGGCCTGGGCGTGCTGGTCGTGCTCAACGACGAGATCAGCGCCGCGCGCGAGGTGACGAAAACCTCCACCACGCGCCTGCAAACCTTCCGCACCCCCGATTTCGGCGTCCTCGGCCACGCCGACGGCGACGCCATCGCCTACTACCGCCGCCCGCTTCGCCGCACCTACCCCGGCACCGAGTTCGACATCCGCGCGCTCGACGCGCTGCCGCGCGTGGACATCGTGCTCTCCTATGTGGGGGCGGACGCCACCGCCGTGCGCGCCTTCGTGGCGGCCGGGGCGAAGGGCATCGTCTCGGCCGGCTTCGCCCCGGGCTCGCCCACCGAAGGCGAGCGCGCGGCGCTGGTCGAGGCCGCACAGCAGGGCGTGGTGGTGATGCAATCCACCCGCGTCGGCTCCGGCCGGTTGTTCAAGGGGCGGCGCATGCGCGAGGCCGGATTCCTGATCGCCGACAACCTCACGCCGCAGAAGGCGCGCATCCTGCTGGCGCTGGCTCTGACCCGTACCAGCGACCCGGGCGAGATCGAGCGGATGTTCCTGGAGTATTGAAGGCAAGAATGTTCTTTTTTGAAAAAAAAGAACCAAAAAACTTTCATCCATGGCGCCCGGCGGTGCAACCTCCGCGCCTAAATGATGGAAAGTCTTTTTGCTTCTTTTTCTTCAGAAAAAGAAGATTCTTTCTTATACCTGAACGATCGACTCCCGCCCGTTCAGCTCTCCCACATCAAACCCCGCCAGCCGCTTGTACCCCGCCGCCGCCCCCTCCAATTCCGTGGCGGACAGCACATCCTCGATCCGCTCGAACCCGCCGGGCGCCCGCTCCTGCACCATCTGCATCACCTGCTCCGGCCCATTGCCCCGATTGGCCAGCACGATCTTCGCCGTTGCCGGCCGCCGTTCCGCCTCGTAGGCGTCCAGCGCCGCCGGACCCACGCCGTGGCGCAGAAGTTCGCGCGTCAGCACCCGCGCGTCGAGAATCCCCTGCGAGGCGCCGTTGCTCCCGATTGGGTACATCGGATGCGCCGCATCGCCGAGCAGCGTCGCGCGCCCGTGCGTCCAGCGCGGCAGGGGATCGCGATCGACCATCGGGTATTCGTACACCCGCCCGGCCCCGGCGATCAGCGCGGGAATATCCAGCCAGTCGAACCGCCAGGAGGCGAAGACGGGCGCGAACTCCTCGAGCTTCGCCGCCCGGTTCCAGTCTTCCCGGCGCCAGGCGTGGTCCGGGGCGAATTTCTTCTCGGCAATCCAGTTCACCAGCGACCGGCCCCTCGCGTCGGCCTCGGCCGAGATCGGGTAGGCGACGAATTTCTGGAACTCGTGCCCGGCCATGATCATCGTGCGCCCGCCCAGGAAGGGGGCCGCCTCGGTCGTGCCGCGCCACAGGATCGCGCCGTTCCAGATTGGCGGCCCCTCGTCCGGCACGAACAGCGCCCGCAGCGCCGAGTGGATCCCGTCGGCCCCCAACAGTACCGCCCCGCGCACCCGCTCGCGCACCGCGCCCTCCGCGCGGGCGGTGAAGGTCGCGACCACGCCATCGCCGTCCTGCTCCATCCCGGCCAGGTGATGCCCCATCCGCACCGCCCCCTCGCCCAGCCGCGCGCGCACCGCTGCCAGCAGGATCATCTGCAGTTCGCCGCGATGGATCGAGAATTGCGGCCAGCGATACCCCGCCGCCAGCCCCCGCGCCTCGCGCCAGATCAGCTGCCCGTGCCGCGAATGATAGGCCAGCGCCGCGGTCGGAATCGCCGTCGCCGCCAGTTGCGGCTGCAGGCCCAGCTCGGTCAGCTCCCGCACCGCGTGCGGCAGGATGTTGATGCCCACCCCAACCGGCGCAAGGGCCTCGACCGATTCGTACACGCGGCACCCGATGCCCGCCTGGTGCAGGCTCAGCGCCAGGGTCAGCCCCGCGATGCCGGCGCCAGCGATGATCACGTCCATGGGTGAAGCCTCCCGATACCGCAACGAGCGCGCGCGCTTGGTCACTTCCACGCGCCCGCCTCGGCGTCAAGCAACCGTTGCCGCATCGATAGGCAGGAATTCTCGGAATGATCCCGAATCAGGCATTGCCGGCGCGCGCGGCACGCGGCAATGATGCGTCGGTCAAACCAGCCACGGGCAGCAATCGCCCGGGCCTCAAGGGAGGTTCAGATGCGTCTCGGAAGGACGATACTTTCGGCCATCGCCGCAGGCTTCGTGGCACTTGCCGCGCCCGCCGCCGTGCAGCCCGCCGCGGCGCAGGGCACCATCAAGATCGCGTACACCGATCCGCTTTCAGGCCCGTTCGCCCAGGTTGGCGACGCGAACCTCAAGCAGATGCAGTACATCATCGACCACATCAACTCGAAGGGTGGCGCGCTCGGCCGCAAGTTCGAGCTGGTGCCGTTCGACAACAAGTCGCAGCCGTCCGACGCGCTGATCGCGCTGAAGAACGCCACCGACCAGAACATGCCCTTCATCATGCAGTGCAGCGGCTCCAACATCGCCGCGGCGCTGATCGACGGGGTGAACAAGCACAACGACCGCAATCCCGACAACCGTATCATCTACCTCAACTGCGGCGCGGTCGCGACCGAGCTGACCAACGAGCAGTGCAGCTTCTGGCACTTCCGCTTCGACCTGAACGTGGCCCAGAAGGCCGAGGTCATGGTCAAGGCGCTGCCCAAGACCACCACCAAGGTCTACCTGCTCAACCAGGACTACCTGTTCGGCCAGTCCGTGCAGCGCGACGTGAAGGCCTTCCTGGCCAAGAACCGCCCGGACGTCCAGGTGGTCGGCGACGAGCTGATCCCGCTCGGCAAGATCCAGGATTTCTCGCCGTACATCACCAAGATCAAGGCCTCCGGCGCCCAGGCCCTGCTGACCGGCAACTGGGGCCCCGACATGAACCTGCTCATCAAGGCAGGCATCGATGCGGGCATCGACCTCAACTACTACACCTTCTACGCCCACCTCGCCGGCGGCCCCACCGCCATCGGCCCGGGCGGCGAGAACAAGGTGTTCGCGGTGATGAGCTTCGGCGAGAACATCGCCCCGGAGATCGGCAACAAGGAAGCCGAGGACTGGACGAACGGGTTCCGCGCCAAGCACAACTTCGACTTCTCGGCGGCCGTGTTCCGCACGATCTTCGAGCATGTCCAGGCCGGCATCATCAAGGCCAACTCGGTCGACCCGACCAAGATCGCCTTCGCGATGGAAGGCCAGGCGATGAAGGACTTCCTCGGCTACGAGACCCTCATGCGCAAGGACGATCACCAGCTCATGAGCGCCTACTACGTGGGCGTCTTCAAGAAGGGCGTGAAGTACGACGCTGAGAAGACCGGCCTCGGCTGGTCCACCGCGGCCACCATCAAGATGGACGAGGTTCAGCAGCCCACCACCTGCAAGATGCGCCGTCCGCGCATCTGACCGCCCGAACCCGCCCCGCGCCGGCCCGCCAAGGGCCGCGCGCGGGGCGGGACCCGCGCCCCTGCCGCTTGCCACACGGCGCACGCCGTCCAGATCGGGCCCCCCATGGAAGTCTTTGTCGTCTCGCTGCTCAACGGCCTTGTCTACGGCATGCTGCTGTTCATGCTGGCCAGCGGCCTCACGCTGATCTTCAGCATGATGGGCGTGCTGAACTTCGCCCACGCCAGCGCCTACATGCTCGGCGCCTACTTCGCCTACACCATCAGCCTCTACCTCGGCTTCTGGGTGGCCCTCATCGTGGCGCCCATCCTCTGCGGCCTGCTCGGCGCCGCCATCGAGATGTGGGGCCTGCGCCGCGTCCACAAGAACGGCCACATCGCCGAGTTGCTGTTCACCTTCGGCCTGGCGTTGATCATCGAGAAGGTCGTCCAGATGACCTGGGGCCTGATCGCCGTGCCCTACCGCATCCCCACCGGGCTCGACTTCCCGCTGTTCGACCTATGGGGCACCCAGTTCCCGGCCTATCGCGCCTTCATGCTGCTGATTTCCGCGCTGATGTTCCTCTCCATCTGGCTCGGCCTCACCCGCACGCGCATCGGCCTCGTCATCCAGGCCGCGCTGACCCACCCCGACATGGTCGGCGCCCTCGGCCACAACGTCCCGCGCGTCTTCACCCTGGTCTTCGCCGCCGGCACCGCGCTGGCGGGCCTGGCCGGCGTCATCGGCGGCAACTACCGCGTCACCGAGCCCGGCATGGCCTTCTCCATGGGCCCGATCGTCTTCGTCGTCGTCGTCTTCGGCGGCCTCGGCTCGCTGACCGGCTGCTTCATCGCCTCGATCCTGATGGGCTTGATCCAAACCTTTGCCGTGGTGCTGGACTACTCGCTGGCCGACCTCCTCGGCATGGTCGGCTTCGTCGTCACCAAGGCCACCCCAGGCAGCGAGTTCCTCATGGTCACCCTGCCGCGCATCGCCGCCCTCCTGCCCTTCATCCTGCTGGTCCTGATCCTGGTGCTCAGACCACGCGGCCTGATGGGGACCCGCGACACATGAGCACGCACGTGAACACCCCCACCCCTACCCCCGTGGCTGCACCCGCGATGCCCGCCTCCACCTTCCTGCGCCGCCACTGGGCGTGGCTCGCCATGCTGGCGATCATGCTGGTGCTGCCCTGGCTGTTCTACGACCACGCCCGCGGCCGCCACTCCGGCTTCGCCATCACCCTGATGTCGGAAATGGCGCTGATGGCCGTCTTCGCCCTGTCCTACAACATGCTGATGGGCCAGGCCGGCCTGCTCTCCTTCGGCCATGCCATCCTGTTCGGCATCGGCGCCTACACGGTCGCGCACACGTTGAACTGGATCAAGGCGACCGGCATCCCGATCCCCGTCGAACTCATGCCCCTGGTCGGCGGCATGGGCGGCCTGGTCTGCGGCGTCCTCGCCGGCTACGTCGCCACCAAGCAGCGGGCCACCGCCTTCGCCATGATCACCATGGGCATCGGCGAGCTGCTGACCGCCTCCGCGCTGATGTTCATGACCTTCTTCGGCGGCGAAGGCGGCATCACCACCGACCGCGTCACCGAAACCTCGATCTTCGGTATCCTCTACACCCGGCCGATCGAGGTGTATTACCTGCTCGTCGCCTGGGCGATGATCGCGGCCCTGCTGATGTACCTGCAAACCCAAACCCCGCTCGGCCGCATGGCCAACGCCACCCGCGACAACTACGAGCGCACCCAGTTCGTCGGATACGACCCGCGCGTCATCCGCTACTGGCAGTTCATCCTGGCCGGCTTCTTCGCGGGCATTGCCGGCGGCATGTATTGCCTGGTCTACGAGATCGTCACCTTCGACACGCTGGCCGCCGTGAAATCCGCCAACGCGCTGCTCGCCACCTATATCGGCGGCGCCGTCGGCTTCTTCGGCCCGGTCATGGGTGCCGTGCTGGTCGTCGGTATGCAAAGCGGCATCAGCCTGCACACCTCCGCCTGGCTGCTCTATCTCGGCGTGATCTTCATCGCGATGGTCATGTTCGCCCCCGGCGGCCTGCTCGGCCTGGTCGCCAACCACATCCCGATCGCCCGCATGGGCCGGCTCGGCGAGCTTGTGGTGCCCTACGCCCGCATCCTCGCCCCCACAGCGATCGCCGCCGGCGGCTTCGTTCTGTTCGTCGAACTCGTGACCCACCAGACCATCGGCGCCTCCCAGGGCAAGAAGTTCGCCATGATCGGCCAACCGATGAGCGCCGACTCCGCGCTGGTCTGGATCATCGCCGTTGTCGCCATGGTCGCCGGCGCGCTGTGGGTGCGGCACGAAAGCAGGTTCTTCATGTCCCGCTGGAACGCCCTCATCGAAGACGCCAAGGCGCGGGGGATCATGTCGTGAGCACCACCTCCGGCCCGGCCATCCAGCTGACCGACGTCCGCAAGAGCTTCGGCCGCACCGAGATCATCCGCGGCGTCAACCTCACCATCCCGAAAGGCCAGCGCCACGCCATCATCGGCCCGAACGGCGCGGGCAAGACCACGCTGTTCAACCTGATCTCCGGCCGCTTCCCCATCACGTCGGGCAGCATCACGGTCAACGGCCACGACACCGTCGGCCTCGCCCCGCAGCAGATCAACCACCTGGGCCTGTCACGCAGCTTCCAGATCACCTCGATCTTCCCGCGCATGACGGTGTTCGAGAACATCCGCTGCGGCCTGCTCTGGTCGCGCGGCTACAAATACTCGTTCTGGCGCATGCTCGGCCTGCAGCGCGCGTTGAACGAGGAATCCGAGCAACTCCTCGAGCGCCTGAACCTGCACAACCGCCGCAACATCCCCGCCGGCCTGCTCAGCTACGCCGAACAGCGCGCGCTCGAAATCGGCATCACCATCGCCGGCGGCGCCGATGTCATCCTGCTCGACGAACCCACCGCCGGCATGAGCCACAGTGAAACCGACTATGCCCAGCAGATGATCCGCACCGTCAGCGAAGGCAAGACCCTGGTCATGGTCGAGCACGACATGAGCGTCGTCTTCGGCCTCGCCGACGTCATCACCGTGCTGGTCTACGGCGAAGTCATCGCCAGCGACGCGCCCGCGAACATCCGCTCCAACCGCGCCGTGCAGCAGGCGTATCTTGGCGAGGAAGCAGCATAGGAAGGAAGCATGTTCTTTTTGTTCACAAAAAGAAGACTCTTCCTTTCTCCCTTTGAAAGCCCCCCCGATGCTCGAAGTCCGCGACCTCCACGCCTTCTACGGCAAGAGCCACATCCTCCAGGGCGTCGATCTCGCCATTGGCGAGGGCGAGATCGTGAGC
Source organism: Asaia bogorensis (assembly GCA_945897825.1). Lineage (GTDB taxonomy): Bacteria > Pseudomonadota > Alphaproteobacteria > Acetobacterales > Acetobacteraceae > CAMDGX01. Next base: position 45,288 of record CAMDGX010000017.1, read on the forward strand.
CTGCTCGGCCGCAACGGCGTCGGCCGCTCCACCACCTGCAAGGCGATCATGGGCCTCGTCGCCCCGCACGGCGACATCCGCTTCAAGGGCCAGCCGATCGCCGGCATGCGCCCGGACCAGATTGCCCATCTCGGTATCGGCTACGTGCCGGAGGACCGCCAGGTGTTCCCGGCGCTGACCGTGCACCAGAACCTCGAACTCGGCCTCAAGCGCGCCGGCGTCACCGGCCGCTGGAGCTTCGAGGACGTCTACCGCCTGTTCCCCAACCTCTCCCAGCGCCGCGACAATCCCGCCGGCGTGCTGTCGGGCGGTGAACAGCAGATGCTGACCATGTGCCGCACCCTGATGGGCGACCCCGACCTGGTCATCATCGACGAACCGACTGAAGGCCTTGCCCCCAAGCTGGTCGAACAGGTCGGCGACCTGCTGGACGAGATCGCCCGCCGCGGCGTCGCGATCCTGCTGGTCGAACAGAAGCTGACCATCGCGCTGAAGATCAGCAAGCGCCTCTACGTGATGGGCCACGGCCACATCGTGTTCGAAGGCGATCCGGCCTCGCTGGCGGCGAACGAGAATGTCCGCAAGGAATGGCTGGAAGTCTAGAGCAGCGGCAGGCCAAGCTTCGCGCGGCGCCCGCCCCGGCGCCTTCCGGCTTCACACCATCCCGTTCGGTGCCACGAGGATCTTGCCGCCCTTGGCATCGCGCTGCGCATGCGCCACGGCGTCGGCGATGTGCTCGATTGGGTAGACCTCCGCCACCGGCGCATCCAGCTTGCCATCGAGCATCTGCTGCCCCAGCGCGGCGAAGATGCCCCGGATCTCCGCCAAGGGCCGCCGCCCGAGGAACCGCCCCAGCATGAAGCCGGACAGCGTCAGCCCGCGGAACATCAGGTCCGACCGGTCGATCACCGGCTGCCCACCGCTCATCGCGCCATAGGTCACCACCGCGCCATCGTCGGCCACGCAGGTGGCGATGCGCTGCAACGCCTCGCCGCACACCGCGTCGATCCCGAGCTTCACCGGCGCGCCGTCGACCGCCGCTTCCACCCGCGCGGCCAGATCCGGCCCATCGACCACGCAGACATCGGCCCCCATTCCCTGAAGCTCCGCGAACAGGCTCTCGCGCCGCACCACGTTCACCGTGCGCAGCCCCCGCGCCCGGCCCAGGCGGATCACCAGCCGCCCGACCGCCGAATTGGCGACGTTCTGGATCACCCAGTCCCCTGGCGCGAGCTTGGTCACGTCGCTCAGCAGCAGCTGCGCCGTCGGCGGGTTGATCCGCAGCATTGCTGCCTGGCGGATCGGGATCGCCTTCGGAATCGCGATGACGTCCTCGCCGCGCACGCGCCGCCGTTGCGTCCAGTTCTCGCGCTGCAGGTTGATCACATGATCCCCAGCCGCCACGTGCGACACGCCGGCGCCCACCGCCGCCACGCGCCCGACGCACTCGGCCCCGGGCGTTGCCGGCAGCGGCGGCTTGAGGCGGTAATGCCCGGTGCAGAAGGAAATGTCCGCCGGGTTGATCGGAAAGGCCAGCACGTCGAACACCACCTCGTCCGGCCCCGGCGAACCCACGTCAGGCACCTCGTTGCACCGCACCACCTGCTCCGGCACGCCATAGGCCGCCAGCTGAACCTGCTTCACCGCCGTTCCTCCCGAATCGTCGCGAGTGTGCGGCCGCGCTCACAACACCTCAAGCCCGGTGGACGCCGCCGCACCGCCCCCGCATAGTTGCCCAAACAGGAGGTGACGATGCGTCGACTTGCTGCAGCTGCCCTCGCTCTCTTCGCCGCAATGGCCCTCCCGGCTCCGGCCGCCGCCCAGGCCCCCTCCATCATCCGCTACGCCCCGAACGGCGACCTGCGCGTGCTCGACCCGGTCTGGACCAGTGCCGCCATCACCGTCACCCACGCCCAGCTGGTCTACGATGTGCTGGTCACGATGGATTCGAACCTCAAGCCGCAGCTCCAGATGGCCGAGCGCGTCGAGACCTCGCCCGACGGCCTCACCTGGACCTTCACCCTGCGCCCCGGCCTGGTGTTCCACGATGGCTCCCCCGTCCGCGCCGCCGACGTTGCCGCCTCCATCCGCCGTTGGGCCCGGCGCGTCACCACCGGCCAGGCAATGATGCCCCGCGTCGCGGCCATCGAGGCGGTGGACGACCGCACCATGCGCCTGCGCCTCTCCCGCCCGTTCGGCCCGGTGATGGAGGTGCTCGGCACCCCTGTGCTCGCCCCCTTTGTGATGCGCGAGCAGGAAGCGAGCGTGGACGCCTTCGAGCAGGTGAAAACGGTGGTCGGCTCCGGCCCCTTCACCTGGGACCCCGCCGGCTACCAGCCCGGTCACCGCGCCACCTATCGCCGCAACCCCGCCTATGTGGCGCGCAGCGAGCCGGCCGATGGCTACGCTGGCGGAAAGGTCGCGAAGTTCGACATCGTGGAATGGCGCTACCTGCCGGACCCCTCCACCCTCACCCAGGCGCTGATGAAGGGCGAGATCGACCTGATCGACCCGCCGCCCGCCGACCTGCTGCCGCTGCTGCGCGGGCACAAGGATGTCGTGGTGGAGGTGCTGAACACCGCCGGCGTCATCGGCACCATCCGCCCGAACTCCGTCGTGCCGCCCTTCAACAATCCGAAGGCCCGCCAGGCGCTGCAACTGCTGATGGACCAGAAGCTCTACAACGAGGCGATCGCCAGCGAGCCCGCCTACGCCCAGGAATGCTACGCCCTGTTCGTCTGCGGCACCCCCTACGCCACCGATGTCGCGGCCGGGCCGTGGAAGCAGGCGAACCTTGCCCGCGCCAAGCAATTGCTGGACGAGGCCGGCTACAAGGGCGAGCCCCTCATCCTGCTCGATCCCGCCGACCAGGCCGACATCCACATGCTGGCGCTCATCACCGCCGACCAGTTGCGCCGCGCCGGCGTGAACGTCCAGGTGCAGACGATGGACTGGTCGACCATCCTCACCCGCCGCAACGTGAAGGACCCGCCGGCACAGAACCCGAATGGCTGGCACATCGCCTTCACCTTCTGGGGCGGGCTGTCGCTGTCCAGCCCGCTCAGCAACGCCCCGCTGGTCTCGCGCTGCGACGGGCGCAATCTCTACGGCTGGCCCTGCGACGCGGCGCTGCACAAGCTGATGACAGAGGACTTCCTCGATGCCGCCACGCCCGAGGCGCAGATGAAGGTGGTCGAGGCGATCCAGGCCCGGTTCTATGAAACCTTCCCCTACGTCGCGACCGGCATCATCCGCCGCCCGATCGCCCGGCGCGCCGACATCCAGGGCATGCCGCGCACGCAATACCCGGTGTTCTGGAATGTGGCGCGGGTGGCGAAGTAAGGAAGACTCTTCTTTTTCTGAAGAAAAAGAAGCAAAAAGACTTTTACCATTCGCACCCTGGCTGGTCGTTCAGCTGCGGTGCAAAGGGTTAGAAGTTTTTTGGTTCTTTTTTTCAAAAAAGAACGTTCTTCCTTCCTTCAGAGGAAACTCGTCCCGATCCCCCCATCCACCGAGAGCACCTGCCCGGTGACATAGACGCTCTCGTCCGACAGCAGGAAGGTGATCGCCCGGGCCATGTCGTCCACGGTGCCCAGCCGGCCCAGCGGCGTTTGCGCGATGCGCTTGGCATCCCGTTCGGCGTTGCGGTTGCGCTGGGTGCCTTCGGTCGGCACCGCAGAGGGGGCGATGGCGTTCACGCGGATGCCCCGCGCGCCGAGGTCGACGGCGGCCGCCCTGGTCATGCCCATGACGCCTGCCTTAATGCCGCTGTAGACCACCGAGCCCGGCGTGGAGCGCAGCCCGGCGGCCGAGGCGATGTTCACGATCGCCCCCGGGCCGCGCATGGCCTCGGCGGCGGCCTGCATGCCCCAGATGATCGCCTTGAAGCCGATGTTGAGCATCCGCTCCACGGTCTCCGGCGCGATCTCCGCGAGCGGCTGGTAGCGCACCCAGGCCGCGTTGTTCACCAGCCCGTCGAGCCGCCCGGCCTGGGCGGCGAAGCCCGCGACGGCATCCAGCATCGCTTCGCGCACGGAGAGGTCGCGGGTGATGCCGATGGCGGCGCCGCCCGCTGCCTCGATCGCCGCCACCGTTGCGGCCACGAAATTCTCGCGCAGGTCGACCACGCCGACGGTCGCACCCAGCGAGGCGAGATGCAGCGCCGTTGCCTTGCCGATGCCGTTGCCGGCGCCGGTGATCAGGATCGCGCGGCCGGCGAAGGCGCTTGCCATGTCAACGCCCCTTGAATACGGGCTTGCGCTTCTCCAGCATCGCCGCACGGGCTTCCTTGGCGTCCTCGGTGTGGGCGAGCTGCATGGTGAAGTTCTGCTCGAAGCGGTAGCCGTCGCGCTGCGGCATCAGCTCGACCATGTTGCAGCTCGTCTTGGCGTAGCGGATGCCGAGCGGGGATTTGCCGGCGATCTCCTCGGCCACCTTCAGCGCGGTGGGAACCAGGTTCTCCCGCGTCGTGACCTCCTCGATGATGTCCTTGCGGTAGAGGTCCGCGGCGGTCAGGCGCATGCCGGTGTACATCATGCGCCGCACGGTGGACTTGCCGAACAGGCGCGAGAGCATCGCCGCCCCGCCGGCCAGGCCCACGTCGATCTCCGGCATGCCGAACACCGCTTCCTCGCTGGCGAAGAAGATGTCCGATGCTGCCATCAGGCCGAGTCCTGCGCCAAGCGCCACGCCGTTGATCGCGGCGATCACCGGCTTCTGGCACTCGTGGATCGCATTGCCGGTTTCGCGGGTGATGCGGTTGTGGGCGTGATAGGCGCCCTTTTTTGTCAGGTCCGGCCGCGCGCGCAGGTCGGCCCCGGCGCAGAACGCCTTGCCCGCGCCGGTGAGCACGGCGACGCGGATGTCCTCGCGCTCGGAGATCTCGTCGAAAATCTCGATCAGCCGGTCGCGCATCGCGCGGTCGAGCGCGTTGACGGGCGGGCGGTTGAGGGTGACCAGCGCGATGTGGCGGTCGACCTCGAACTTGATGATGTCGGAGTCGCTCATGGATCAGGCCTTCTGCGGGGTGAACAGCTCGAAGGGCGGGTAGTCCTTCGTGATGTCGCTGGTGACCTCGATGAGGGCGGGCGCATTGGCGGCGAGCGCCTCCTTCAGCGCGGCATGCAGGCCGGCGGCATCGGCGACCTTCCAGGCGGCGACGCCGAAGGACTTGGCGAAGGTCTGGAAATCCGGGTTGGTCAGCAGCGAGCCGGAATCCCGCCCGTCAAACAGGCGCTTCTGGTCGCGCAGCACGTTGCCGTAGGCCTCGTTGTTGAACAGCACGGTGACCAGGTTGATGCCGTAGCGCGTGGCGGTGGCGAGGTCGGTGCCGCCGAACAGGAAGCCGCCATCGCCGGTGATCGAAACCACGGCGCGGTCGGGGTTGGCGACCTTGACGCCGAGAGCCGTGGGGAAGCCGTAGCCCAGGGTGCCCGAGAAGCCGGAGGTGACCAGGCCGCGCGGCTGGTAGACCGGGTAGCCGATCCAGGAGACGTAGCCGACCTGGGTCATCTCGTCGACGAGGATGCCGTCCTCCGGCATGGCCGAACGGATCGCGCCGAGCAGGCCCATCTGCGGCTGGACGCGGGTGAGGAACTCGGTCGATTCCGCCTTGGCCTTGGCGATGGCGGCGGGGCGGGCGGCGTCGGTGTGGCGGGTAGTGGCGGCGGCGAGGGCGCGGGCACCGTCGGCGCTGTCGGCGACGATCGGGATGTCGACCGCCTGGCGGCGGTGCTCGGCGGCGTCGATGTCGATGCGGGCGAATTTCAGGCCGGGGTTGCGCGGCCAGCGGGAGGTGGGGGCATCGAGGCGGGTGCCGATGCCGATCAGCAGGTCGACCTCGGGCCAGAGGCGGGTGGCTTCGTTGACGTTCAGGGAGAGCGGGTGGCGGGAATCGACGATGCCGCGCCCGGTGCGGAAGGAGACCACCGGGGCCTGGAGGCGCTCGGCCAGGGCCAGGATCTCGGCGCTGGCGTGGGCGGCGCCGCCGCCGACCCAGATCATCGGCATTTTCGCGCCATCAACCAATTTCGCGAGGGCGGCGATCTTCTCCGGGTCCGGGGTGGGGTTGGCGAGGCGGCCGAGCGGGTCCTGCGGCGTGACTTCGGTGGCGAGCGGGAACATGTCCCACGGCACTTCGACGGCGACCGGGCCGGGGCGGCCGGAGGTCATGGCCTGGAAGGCGCGGGCCATGACGTTCGGGGCGTCGGTGGGGTGTTCGATGCGCTCGGCGAACTTGAGCATGGTGCGCAGGGTGGCGAGCTGGTCGGGCAGTTCGTGCAGCTGGCCGCGGCCGCGGCCGATCATGGCGCTGGGGACCTGGCCGGTGATGCAGAGCATCGGCGCGTTGATGCCCCAGCCGGTGGCCATGGCCGCCGTGGTGTTCAGCACGCCGGGGCCGGGGACGACCGAGAACACGCCGGGCTTGCCGGTGGAGGCGGCATAGCCGAGGGCCATGTAGGCGGTGGTCTGCTCGTGGCGGGCGTTGATGAGGTTGAGGCGGTTGGCGTTGCGGGCGAAGGCGTCGAACAACCCATACACCTGCACGCCGGGCAGGCCGAAGATGGTGTCCACGCCATGGCGCAGCAGGGAATCGACGATGGCGTCGCCGCCGGTCATGCGTGGCATCTTGGGTTTCCGTCCCTGGTGTCGAGGACGGCGACCTTGCCACGGCATTGTCATCGGTCAAAGGGGTGGCAGGTGCGTTATCCTGGCGCGGCAGCACAGGAGGATACGATGGCGATCAATCGTACGGGCTCGGCGATCTGGCAGGGCGGGCTGAAGGACGGGCACGGGACGGTCTCGACGGAGAGCGGGGCGCTGTCGGGGCAGGCCTATGGCTTCGCGATGCGCTTCGAGGGGCAGAAGGGGACCAACCCGGAGGAGCTGATCGGGGCGGCGCATGCGGGGTGCTTCAGCATGGCGCTGTCGAACATCCTCGGCCAGGCGGGGCTGACCGCCGAGCGGCTGGACACCAAGGCGCGGGTGACGCTGGAGCAGGGGGCCGGCGGGTTCGAGATCACCGCGGCGCACCTGACGCTGGAGGGGCGGGTGCCGGGCTGCGATGCGGCGAAGTTCCAGGAGCTGGCGGAGAAGGCCAAGGCTGGATGCCCGGTGAGCAAGCTGCTGAAGGCGGCCATCACGCTGGATGCCAAGCTGATCTGACTGGCACTATTTAGTTACGAAAACGTAACAAAAAAGGCGTGCGTCGATGCCGGTTCCCGGAGCCCGATTCTTCGTCGGGCACGGGACGGCGGGACGCGGCTGGGCGCCGGTCCGGCCGGGCACGGCGGATGCGCCGTGGGCATAGGGCGCCACACGGGCTTGCACATGGCGTTCGACGAGGGCGGTTGGACAGCGGCAACGGCGCGGACGGTCCTCGGGCGCGAGGACGCGCGCGCACTGCGCGGGCCCTCGGCCGCACGGGCGCGGCGCTGCCGGTGAGGGAGCGAGACCAAGGGGAGAGGCAGTTGGCCGGCCTGCCACAGCGTCACCATGGCCTCGAGACGGGACAGCAAACGAACCAGGCAGGCGAAGATGAGCGCCTGCAACGCCGCCACCAGCCCCGCCTCCCGCGCGCGGTCGGACTCCCGGCGCGCGGCGGCAAGAAGGCCGGCGACCTGGTGGGTCAGGGGGAGGGGGGTGGGTTCTAACATATGGGTGTTATATCTAACTGAAACGTGCGGTGCAAAGGGTTTTTTCAGGAAGGGAAGGCCTTCTTTTTGTGAACAAAAAGAAGCAAAAAAACTTTATCCATTCGCCAATGGGTGCAGTGGTTGGTGGCCAAGTGGGATGGGGGTTGAAGAAATTCATGGTGGAATAGGATGAAAAGTTTTTTGATACATTCAAATTGATTTAGACTTGAACAGAAGATATCATTCTCCCCTGCCGGAGAATGCCAGCATCCGCTCCTGGTGCTGGTCATTGGCCAGCGTGTTGCGCCGGGTCGAGGCGTTGAGGCGTTCGGCGGCCGATTGGGACCACCGGCGGAGCGGCCGGGCGAGGTGGGCGGGCAGCACGCCGGCATTCGCGGTGGCGGCACTGCGCAGGAAGGCGCGCCAGGCCGCCGGGACAAATCGGGAAAAAATCTCGTCGTCGAGGGAGACGAGGCTGACATGGCTGCCGGGGTCGCCCTGGCGGCCGCCGCGGCCGTAGAGCTGGCGGTCGATGCGCGCACTTTCGTGGAACTCGGTGAGGATGACGTGCAGGCCGCCGGCCTGCTTGACCTCGGGGGACGGTTTGATGTCGGTGCCGCGGCCGGCCATGTTGGTGGCGACGGTGATGCGGCCGGGGGTGCCGGCCTCGGCGATGATGGCGGCTTCCTCGGCGTGGTGTTCGGCGTTCAGGACGGCGGCGGCGAGGCCGGCTTCGGCGAGTTTTTCGGCGAGCAGGCGCGAGGCGGCGACGCTGCGGGTGCCGATCAGCACGGCGCGTCCCTGGCGGGCCATGGCGCCCGCTTCGCGCACCACCGCGTCCCATTTGGCGGCTTCGGTGGCGAAGACGCGGATGCCGAGGTTGCGGCGGCCGGAGGGGTGGTGGGTTGGGATGCGCCAGACGCGCAGGTCATAGACGGCGCGCAGTTCGCCGGCCACTTCGGCGGCGGTGCCGGTCATGCCGCAGAGGTGGAAGTAGCGGCGGAAGAAGCGCTGGTAGGTGATGCGCGAGAGGGTGCGGCGGCGGCCGGTGATCTCGACGCCCTCCTTGGCCTCGACCATCTGGTGCAGGCCGCGTTCCCAGGAGCGGTCGGGCATGATGCGGCCGGTGAATTCGTCGACGATCTGCACCTTGCCCTCGGCGACGACGTATTGCTGGCCGAGGCGGTACCAGTGGCGCGCTTGCAGCGCCTGTTCGGCCAGTTCCTCGCGGGCGCGGCGGACGGACCAGAGGCCGGGGCGGCCGGCGGCGAGGGTGGCGAGGCGGGCGCGGCCGCGCTCGGTGAGGTGGAGCGAGCGTTCGGCGGGGATGAGGCGGTAGTCGGCGCCGGGCTCGAGCTGGTCGGCCAGGGCGAGGGCTTCGGCGTAGAATGAGGCGGTTTCGGGCGCGCCGTCGCCGCCGGAGAGGATCAGGGGGGTGCGGGCCTCGTCGATCAGCACGGAATCGGCTTCGTCGACGATGGCGACGTGCAGGCCGCGCAGGAGGAGGGGGGCGGGGCGGCCGCCGGCGAGCTGGTCGACGGCGAGGCGGGCGCGGCCGCGGCGGGGGCCGAGGGCCATGCGGTCGCGCAGGTAGTCGAACACCAGGTCCTTGTTGGTGCAGTAGGTGACGTCGGCGGCGTAGGCGGCGCGGTGCAGCTCGGGCGGGTCGTCGAGCACGACGAGGCCGGTGGTGATGCCCAGCGCGGCGAGGACCGGGCGGAGCTGTTCGGCGTCGCGGGCGGCGAGGTAGTCGTTGACGGTGACGACGTGGACCGGCTTGCCGGCGAGCGCGAAGGCGACGGAGGGGAGCAGGGCGGTGATGGTCTTGCCCTCGCCGGTGTCCATCTCGGCGAGCGCGCCGTTCATCATGGCGGCGCCGCCCATCAGCTGGACGCGGTGGTGGCGCAGGCCGAGGACGCGGCGGCTGGCTTCGCGTGCGAGCGCGAAGGCCTCGGCGGCAAGGGGGGGGCGCAGGCCGTGGCGGACCAGGCTTGGGCGCAGGGCGTCGGCGCGGTCGCGCAGGGCGGGGTCGGAGAGGTTCGCCAGGGCGGCGGCGTGGGTTTCGGCGAGGGTGGCGATGCGGGCGAGGCGGGCGCGGTGGACCGGGGCGAGCAGGGGGCGCTCGATGCCGGACCAGGCGTGGGTGAGGGCGGCGTCGACGCGGCGCCAGGTGGGGTCCGGGCGTTCGGGGTAGGGGGTGCCGGCGGCGAATTCGGGCTCCCTTCGCCGGGCGAAGGTGGCCATCAGGCTTCCAGCCGGGAGAGCAGGAGCTGGCGCAGGCGGCGCCAGAGCTGGGTGCCGAGCGGTTCCCAGTTGTGCTCGAAGCGGACATGGGCGCGGGCGCCGTAGCTCCCGGCAGGGGCGTCGGGCGGCAGGGCGATGTCGACCTGGAACACGCGGGTGAGGGTGCGCAGGCCGTCGGGGTCGCTGGGGAGGGTGGCGAAGGGGCCGCCGCCGCTGGTGGCGAGCGCGCGGCTGGGCAGTTCGTCGCGCCCGCCGGGGACCTCGCGCACCAGGGTGGCGGGCAGGGCGGTGTCGAGGTGGCCGGCGAGTTTCACCTGGACGCCGCGCAGGCGGCTGCGGACGAGGTCGATGTCGTCCTGGGCGATGGCGGCGCGGATGATGCGGGGGGTGGTGGGATCGGCGGGCAGGGCGTAGCCGATGATCTCGCCTTCGCGCAGGTAGCGGCCGGGCAGGTCGGCGGGGCGGGTGACGGCGAGGATGCCGCCTTCGCGCGTGCGGGCGACGAGGCCGGCCTTCCGTCGCTGTTCGTGGGCGAGTTCGGCGCGGGCCTGGGCGAGTTCGGTCTCGGTGATCGCGGCCTCGACGCGGTTGGTGAAGCGTTCGGAGGGCAGGCGGGCTTCGAGCTCGGCGACGCGGCCGCGCAGGCGGGCGAGGCGGGCGGCGAGGAAGGGGTCCTCGCTCTGGCTGACGGGATCGCCGGGGGCGAGGTGGGTGCCGGGGGTGGCGAGGAGGCGGGTGAGGGTGCCGTCGCTGCCGGCGCGGATGATGGCGGCTTCGGGCAGCCAGATCACGCCTTGGGCCGCGGTGTGCAGCGGGGCGGGGACCAGCATGACCAGGCCGGCCAGGGCGGCGATGGCGCCGAAGGTGATGGCGAGCGCGCGGGGGCGGTGGCGGCGCAGGCGGGGGTTGGCGACCACGTGCTTCAGCGCCTTGAAGATCGGCATGACGAGGCCGGTGGCCAGCGCCCAGATGGCGAGCGCCATGCCGATGACGAAGTATTCCTGGGCCAGGAACAGCGCGATCGCCAGCATCACCACCATGCGGTAGGCGAAGGCGGCCGGTGCGTAGAACAGGAACCAGGCGCGTTCGCCGGGGGTGTGGCGGTGGGCCTGCGGCGGGGGGGTGGAGAAGAGGTGGGTTTGCACGATCTCGCCCCAGTATTGCGTGGCGCGGCGGGCGAGGTTCGGGATTTCGATGAGGTCGGAGAGGATGTAGTAGCCGTCGTAGCGCAGCAGCGGGTTGGCGTTGAACAGCAGGGTGGTGATGCCGGCGGCGAGCATGATGTTGAAGGCGAGCGCGCGGGCGAGGCCGGGTTCGACGGCGACCCAGACGAAGGTGGCGATGGCGGCGATGGCGAGTTCGACTATCATGCCCGCGGCGCCGACCACGATGCGGTGCCAGCGCGAGCGGAAGCCGGAGGCGGTGGAGGCGTCGACATAGGGCAGGGGCAGCAGCACGAGGAACATGATGCCCATGTCGTGCACCGCGCCGCCGTGGCGGCGGACGGCGAAGGCGTGGCCGAGTTCGTGCAGCAGCTTGATCGCCGGCAGCACCAGGACGAGCAGGACGAGGTTGCCTTCGGCCAGCACGCGGTCGGCGAGGTTGGCGGTCAGTTCCGGCCAGTGCTGGACGACCAGGACCAGGGCGGGGGCCATCAGGGCCAGCCACAGGACGAGGCCCCAACGGCCGAACAGCGGGCCGATCCAGGGGAGCAGGCGGGTGAGGAAGCGGTCCGGGTTCCACAGCCGGATGCGCATGGCCATCGGGTTCAGGAGGTTCTGCACCAGCTTGCGGCGGGCCATCTTGGTGTGGCGCTCGAACAGCTCCAGCGTGTCGGGCGGGGCGTCGCCTTGCAGCAGGTCGGCGGCGTGGAGCTGGCCGAGCAGGGCGATCACCTGGTCCTGGCCGAGCGCGTCCTCGCCTTGGGCGGCGGAGATCTCGGTCCAGACGTCGTCCACGGTGCGGGTGCCGTCCAGCGCCGCGACCAGCGCCCAGGCGGCGGGGGCGAGGCGGTGGACCTTGCCGGAGAGCGGGTCGGTGATGACGTACCAGGGGGCGCCACGGTAGCGGTGCAGGCGGACCTGGGCGTGGTCGCGCAGGGTCGGGCGCATCGGGCCGACGCGGTACCAGGAGGCGGAGAGGAAGGGTTCGGCTTCCGCCATGGCGGGCTAGGGCAGCCAGTGCCAGGCGAACAGGCGCAGCCAGTCGAGCAGGGAGTGGGTCCAGATCCAGAGCAGGCGGCGCGGGCCGGTCTCGATCTTGGCGATGCCTTCCATGCCCGGGCGCAGCGCGGCGGCGGCGTCGGATTCGATGCGGGCCTCGACGCGGAAGAAGTTGCGGCCGTCCTCGGCGACGGCGACCGGGGTGATGCGCTCGACCAGCACGGGCAGGCGGACGGTGGGCTGGCTGGCGAGGGCCAGGAGGCCGCGCTGGCCCTCGGCGAGCCAGCGGATCTCGCGCTCGTCGGCCTGGATGACGAGGCGCCAGGCGTCGAGCGGGGCGAGTTCGAACAGCACTTTGCCGCGCTCGATCGGCGAGCCGAGCATCTGGCGTAAATCGCCGCTGACCACGACGGCGTCGAACGGGGCGGTGATGCGGCTGCGGGCGAGCTTTTCCTCGGCCAGCGCCAGTTCGGCCTCGGCCTGGGCGAGCTGGGCGGCGGCGACGGCCATGGTGGCGCGCTCGCTCTTGGCCAGGGCCTCGCGGTGCTTCTGGACGAGCTTCTCGCGCTCGGCGGTCCATTTCAGGCGGTCGAGCACGAGGTCGCGGTCGTCCAGCGTGGCGAGGACGGCGCCCGCGCGCACGGTGTCGCCGGCGCGGACCGGGGCGGTGCGGATGTAGCCGTCGAAGGGGGCGACGGCGCTGCGCTGGATCTCGCCTTCGACCACGGCGCGGGCGGTGACGCGGTATTCGCCCTGGACGACGGCCAGGGTGGCGACGAGGGCGAGGGCGAGGAGGGCGAGCAGCTTGACCAGCGGGCGGCCGGCGCCGAACAGGGTGCGCAGGCCATCCTCGAGCATGTCGCGGGCGCGGCCGCTGATCCAGCGGCGTTCGGCGGCGTGCAGGCCGATCACCGGGCCGGTGAGGGCGGCGATGGTTTCAGCGAGGTGGAGGTCGTCGGCGGTGAAGGGGCTGGCGTGGCGCTCCAGCGTGAGCACCGCGGCGGGGCGGCCGCCGGGGCCGGGCAGGACGATGGAGGCGAGGCCGCCGGTGTTGCCGGTGCCAGTGCCTGTCGCTGCGCGCAGGACGCGGTGGGAGATCGTGACGCGGCGCGGGCCGCCCTCGGGCTCGGGCAGGGCGAGCATCGTGTTCTGGGTGAGCGCCTCGTCCATCGCGTCCTCGATGGCGTCGGCGATGCGGCCGCCTTCCTGGAACTCGGCGGCGTGGGAGACGGCGCGCAGCACGACGCCGCTGCGCCGGGCGAGGCCGAGGCTGGCGCGGTCGCAGCCGAGGCGGGCGGCGACGGTGTTCACCAGGGCCATGGCGCTGGCGGTGAGGCCGCGGTGTTCGCCGGTGGCGGCGAGGATGTCGAGCCCGGCGGCGGCGATGGCGATGCGGGTGCGCGCGGCTTCCAGCGGCTGGCGCCAGCGCCAGGCGTCGAGCCAGCCGGCGGCGGCGCGGAGTTGGCGGCCGATTGCCTCGGGATCGGCGCGATCGATGCCGCCGGGCACGACCATGGCGATGGCGACCGCGGCGTGGGGTGCGCCGTCGGGGCCGAGGGGCTGGGCGACGAACAGGGCGACGCTGCCCTGGTTGGCGGCGCGGCCCCAGGCGACGACGAGGCGGGTTTCGGACAGGGCGCGCTCGGCGAGGCGGGTGAGGTCGGTGGGGTCGTAGTGCGATGGCCACAGCGCCTGGGCGTGGCTGCCGCCGGCGGCGGTGCGCAGCAGCAGCAGGCCGCCGGTGGCGCCGGGCAGGGACTCGCATTGCAGGGCGAGCCAGGCGGCGAAATAGTCGGCCTGAGCGGCGGCATCGTCGTGCAGCACGGCCCACAGCGTCGCCCGCCGTTCCGCCGCGCGGTCCGCCGGGGGCGGGGCGGCGGGGCGCGGAGGGGGGCGAGCGGCGTCGCGGGAGGTCGGCGTGGTTTCCGCCATCGCGGACCCTTGGAAGTGATCGGCCATCACGAGCTGGGTGGCTGGGCAGGATATTGGACCAGCGCGACGGTTGCATAAAGCGGAAACCGGACTTGCCGGTGCCGGGCCGTCCGGCGCAGTTTGCATGCAGCGGTTGGAGGCGGGATGGGCGTGGTGCGGGTGTTTGGCCTGGCGGTGGCGTTGGGACTTGCCGTGCCCGCGTTCGCGCAGCCCTTGGCCGAGCGGCGGTTCGATTGCGTGATCGAGCCGGAGCAGGTGGTGAAGCTGGCCAGCCAGGCGACCGGGCTGATCACCCGGCTGGACGTGGACCGCGGCGATCGGGTGCGGCGCGGGCAGGTGCTGGGGACGCTGTCGGATGAGGTGGAGCGGGCGAACCTGGCGCTGGCGCGGGCGCGGGCCTCCAACGACCATGACATCGCGGCGGGTCAGGCGCGGCTGGCCTATCTGCAGCGGCGGTATGGGCGGGCGAGCCAGCTGGTGACCGGGAACCTGGTGTCGCGCAACACCAGCGAGGAAGCCGAGTCGGAGATGAAGGTGGCGGAGAACCAGCTCCGCCTGGCGGTGCTGAACCGCGAGATCGCGCAGCTGGAGGTGGCGCAGGCCGAGGCGCTGCTGCGGCAGCGGGCGCTGGTCAGCCCGATCGACGGGGTGGTGATGGAGCGG
>CAMDGX010000018.1 GCA_945897825.1 Asaia bogorensis
CCGCCCTGGCGATGGGCCTTGCCGGCCGTGACCGCACGCCCCCTTCCTCCCGCCTCGCCGTCGACGCCATCGGCCTGCGCTTCCCCAGCCCGATCGGCCTCGCCGCCGGCTTCGACAAGAACGCCCGCGCCCTGCCCGCCCTCGCCCGCCTCGGCTTCGGCTTCGTTGAGGCCGGGACCGTCACCCCCCGCCCGCAGGAGGGCAACATGCGCCCGCGCCTCTTCCGCCTGGCGGAAGACCGCGCCGTCATCAACCGCATGGGCTTCAACAACGACGGCCTCGAGGCCTACCTCCCCCGCCTCGCCGCCGCCCACCGCACGCTGACCATCACCGGCGTCCCCGTCGGCGCCAATGTCGGCATCAACAAGGACGGCGCGGACCCCGAGCGCGACTACCCCGAACTCATCGAAGCCGTCGCCCCGCACTGCGACTACGCCGTCATCAACGTCTCCTCCCCCAACACCCCCGGCCTGCGCGACCTCCAGGGCGAGGAACGCCTGCGCGCCATCCTGCGCGCCGTCGCCGCTGGCGTCCCCACCCGCCCGAAGCTGCTGGTCAAGGTTGCCCCCGACCTCTCCGAGGACGGCCTGCGCAGCGTGGTCGACACCGCGCTGGAGGAAGGGCTCGACGGCCTGATCGTCAGCAACACCACCATCCGCCGCCCACCCGGCCTGCGCTCGCCGAACGCCACCCAGCCCGGCGGCCTCTCCGGTCGGCCGCTCAAGCCGCTGGCCCACCAGGCGCTGCTCACCGTGGCCCGCCACCTCGCCTCCCACGGCGCCGCCGGCCGCCTCCTGCTCATCGGCGTCGGCGGCATCGCCACCGGCGAGGACGTCCTCGCCCGCATCCGCGCCGGCGCCAGCCTGGTCCAGGTCTACTCCGAATTCTCCTACGCCGGCCCGGCGCTGATCGGCCGCATGAAGCGCGAACTCCTCGCCGCCCTCGACCGCCAGGGCTTCGCCACCATCGCCGACGCCATCGGCGCGGATCTCTGAGGGCCACAATGGACCACCTGACCGGCTTCGAATCCCTCGCCCGCCGCTACAGCGGCTTCATCCTCGACCTCTGGGGCGTCATCCACGACGGCGTGAAGCCCTACCCCGGCGCCGCCGACTGCCTCGCGCGCATCCGCGACCTCGGCAAGCCCGCCATCCTGCTTTCCAACGCCCCCCGCCGCGCCCACGCCGCCCAGGCCGCCATGCGCGCCATGGGCCTGCCCGACGACCTCTATGCCGGCATCCTCACCTCCGGCGAAGCCACCCACATCGCGCTGCGCGACCGCACCGACCCGTGGTTCGCTGGCCTGGGCCGCCGCATGTACCACCTCGGCCCCGACCGCGACCGCAACGTCTTCGAAACCCTCGACCTCACCGTCGTCGACCGCCCCGAGGACGCCGACTTCGTCCTCAACACCGGCCCCGACGACCTCGGCGGCCCCACCGAAGTGTCGGACTGGGAACCCCTCCTGCAATCCTTCCGCCGCGCCAACCTGCCGATGATCTGCGCCAACCCCGACCTCGAGGTCATCCGCGGCGGCACCCGCGTCATCTGCGCCGGCGCGCTGACCGCGCGCTACGAGGAACTCGGCGGCGACGCCCGCTGGCTCGGCAAGCCGGATCCCGCCATCTACACCCCGGTCCTGGCCACGCTCGGCACCGCCCCCGGCGAAACCCTGGCTGTCGGCGACGCCCTGCGCACCGACATCGCCGGCGCCAAGAGCCGAGACATCCCCTCCTGCTGGGTCCTCGGCGGCATCCACGAAGCCGAGCTCGGCAACGACCCCGCCCGCATCAAGGCCGCCGCCAACGCCGCCGGCCTCAGCCCGGTGGCCGCGATGCCGCGCTTCGTCTGGTAAGGACAGTCAAGGCGAACCCTTCCTGGTGCGCCTCTGGCCAGTGAACGGCGGCCCCGGGCCGGGGTGCGCGGGGCCGCGTCCGATCACATGCCGTGCATGGGCATGGCGAGAAGCTCGTCCGCGGTTTTCTTCTGCTCGTCGGACAGCGCGCCGTAGAGCGCACGCCCGGCGGTGGCAATGCCGCGGGCCGCTTCCAGCCGGGCCGACAGGCCTTGTACGATGCGGTCAGCCTCGTCGGGGAAGGGATGGGCGGCCGCCATGCCCATGGGGCCCGACCCCATCGGGGCCATCGGCGTGCCGGGGCCGCCTCGCGGCATCCGGTTGCGCGTCTCCGCCATGGACCGCGCCTGGGCGCGCAGCGCGTCCGCGAAGCTGTTCCAGGCCGGGAGCTGGGCATCCGTGATGGCGAGCTCGGTGCGCAGGAAGGCGATCCGGCCCTCGACACGGTGCGGCGCCATCATCGCCATGGGGCCTTCCATCCGGGCGGCGCCGTGCCGCGCCATCATGGCCCGCATCATCGGCATCATCTGCTGCATCATGGGCCCCATGTCGCCGCCCATCATTCCCATGCCCATTCCCGGCGCCGGGGCGGCAGGGGCCGCTGCGGCTGCTGCGTCCGCGGGGTGGTGAGCCTTGTGGTCGTCGTCGGCGGCGGCAGGCGGTGACGCCTGGGCACGCAGCACGCCCGGCGCCAGCGCGACGGTGGCGGCGAGCAGCAGGGCAGGCACGAAGCGGGGGGTGGTGCGGATCATGACGTTGCTCCTGTGGGTGGGAGGGACGGCGCGGTCCAGGCGGACTTCGGCGCACTGCGCAGGGAGGCCGCCTCGGATCGCGGTGTCGTAGGCGGGTCCGGTCATCGTGCCGGCCGCCATGCGGAACGGGTTGTGGCAGAGCCGCAGCGATCGTCGGCATCGATGCCGGCTACGAACGCCAAGCTGTGGCTCCAAGGCGCGGACACGTCGGCCCGGCCTCCCTTCCGCAGCGCGGCCAGGGAGCTCCGGTCAGGCCGCGTGTCTTGGCGGCGGCGTCAGCGGCGGCGCGCCGGTGCCCTTCGGGGCGGTCGCCACAGCCGGGGCGAACGCCGCCTTGCCGCTGGCGCGCTCGGGCAGGCAGTGATCCCGGGGCAGGGCTGCAACCGAGGCACCGCATCCCGCCATCGCGCAGCAAGCCGCATGCTGGGCGGCCTGTCCGACGGGGTGGTGAGGCAGGCAGTCGGCCGGTACGCCGATGGCGGCCGCGGATTCCACCTGCGCGGAATGCCGGCCGTGTGCCGCGCCATGCGCCTGCGCCGGGCTCAGGGCGGCATGCGCGAGTACGAACAGGAGCAGGGCGGCCAGGAACGCCACGAGATTGCCGGCCGCACCAGTTCCGCCGCGCTGCTTCATCCTACCTCGTCATTCGGCTGATCGTGTCCACCAGTTCCTCCACCTTGCGCTTCTGGCCGTCGGCGTCGCCGGAGGCGAAGGCGTCGGACACGCAATGCGCCACGTGGCTGCGCAGGATCTCGGCCTCCACCTTGTGCAAGGCGGCACGCACCGCACTGATCTGCGTCAGGATGTCGATGCAGTAGCGGTCGTCCTCCACCATGCGGTGCAGGCCGGCGACCTGGCCCTCGATGCGCTTGAGCCGGGTCTGGACCGACGTTTTCGTGTCGTGCTTCATGCTTGAAATATACCAATACGGGGTATAGGTGTCAAGCGCGCTGCCGCCGGCCCAGGGCGCGCCACGCAAGAGGTCCCCCATGAGCCACGCGCATCCGCCCGCCCCGGCCTCACCCACTCATCACGCGCATGACCATCATCGCGCCCCAGGGACGGAGACCGACCCCGTGTGCGGCATGGCGGTGGATCCCGCGACAACGCCGCACCACGCCGAACATGGCGGGCGCGCGTTCCATTTCTGCTCCGCCGGCTGCCGAACGAAGTTCGTGGCCGATCCCGCGCACTATCTCGCCGATGCGCCCGCCCCGGAGGCACCGCCGGGCGCGATCTACACCTGCCCGATGCACCCGGAGGTCCGGCAGGTCGGCCCCGGCAGCTGCCCGATCTGCGGCATGGCGCTGGAGCCGGTGGAAATGACCGCCGAGGCCGCCCCGAACCACGAGCTGGCGGACATGACCCGCCGCTTCCGGATCGGGCTGGCCTTGGCCGTGCCGGTGGTGGTGCTGGAGATGGGCGGGCATTTCCTCGGCCTGCACCGCCTGCTCGGCGCGACGCTGTCCACCTGGCTGCAGGCCGTGCTCGCGACCCCGGTGGTGCTCTGGGCCGGCTGGCCGTTCTTCGCGCGCGGCTGGGCCTCGCTGGTCAGCCGCCACCTCAACATGTTCACGCTGATCGCCATCGGCACCGGCGCGGCATGGCTCTACAGCGTGGTGGCAACGCTCGCGCCCGGCATGTTCCCGCCCGGCTTCCGCGCCGCCGACGGCAGCGTGGCCGTCTACTTCGAGGCCGCCGCGGTGATCACCGTGCTGGTCCTGCTGGGCCAGGTGCTGGAGCTGCGGGCGCGCGAGCAGACCGGCGGGGCGATCCGCGCCCTGTTGAACCTGGCCCCCAAGACCGCCCGGCGCATCGCCGCATCCGGCGAGGACGAGGAAATCCCGCTGTCGCACGTGCATCTGGGCGACCGGCTGCGCGTGCGCCCGGGCGAGGCGGTGCCGGTGGACGGCATGGTGCTGGAGGGCGGCGGGGCGGTCGACGAGTCCATGGTCACCGGCGAGTCGATGCCCGTGGCGAAGCAGCCGGGCGAGCGGGTGATCGGCGGCACGATGAACGGCACCGGCGCCCTGGTCATCCGCGCCGACAAGGTGGGCGCCGAAACCATGCTGGCCCGGATCGTCGCCATGGTGGCCGAGGCCCAGCGCAGCCGGGCGCCGATCCAGCGCATGGCCGACACCGTCAGCGGGTATTTCGTGCCGGCGGTGATCGGCGTGGCGGTGCTGGCCTTCGCCGCCTGGGCGATCTGGGGCCCGTCTCCGGCGTTGTCCTACGGGCTGGTGGCGGCTGTCTCCGTGCTGATCATCGCCTGCCCCTGTGCGCTCGGCCTGGCCACCCCGATGTCGATCATGACCGGGGTGGGCAAGGGCGCCAGCGCCGGCGTGCTGATCAAGTCCGCCGAGGCGCTGGAGCGGATGGAGAAGGTGACCACCCTGGTGGTCGACAAGACCGGCACGCTGACCGAAGGCAAGCCGCGCGTGGTCGAGGTGGCGCCGGCCCCCGGCCAGGACGAGGCGGTGCTGCTGGCCCTGGCCGCGGGCCTGGAACGGTCGAGCGAGCACCCGCTGGCCGCCGCCATCGTGGCCGCGGCGCGCGAGCGCGGGCTGGAGGTGGAGGAGCCGCAAGGCTTCGCCTCCGTCACCGGCCAGGGCGTGAGCGGAACGGTGAGCGATCGGCGCGTGGCGCTGGGCAACGCGCGGATGATGCAGGCCCAGGGCATCGACATCGCCACCCTGGAAGCCCGCGCCGAGGCAATGCGCGCCGACGGCGCCACGGTGCTGTTCATCGGGATCGACGGTCAGCCCGGCGGCGCCATCGCGGTGGCCGACCCGATCAAGGAAAGCACGCCGGCCGCACTGGAGGCGCTGCGGGCCGAGGGCATCCGCATCCTGATGCTCACCGGCGACAACGCCACCACGGCGCAGGCCATCGCCCGCCGCCTGGGCATCGCCGACGTCCAGGCCGAGGTGATGCCGCAGGACAAGCACCGCATCGTGCGCGAGCTGCGCGCGAAGGGCGAGGTGGTGGCCATGGCCGGCGACGGTGTGAACGACGCGCCGGCCCTGGCCGAGGCCGATGTCGGCATCGCCATGGGCACCGGCACCGAGGTCGCGATGCACAGCGCGGGCGTGACTTTGGTGAAGGGCGACCTGATGGGCATCGCCCGCGCCCGCACCCTCAGCCGCGCGACGATGCGCAACATCCGCCAGAACCTGTTCTTCGCCTTCGTCTACAACGCCGCCGGCGTGCCGCTCGCCGCCGGCGTGCTCTACCCCGCCTTCGGCCTGCTGCTCAGCCCGATCGTGGCCGCCGCCGCCATGGCGCTCAGCTCGGTCTCGGTGATCGCCAACGCCCTGCGGCTGCGCGCGGTGCGGCTGTGACCATTCGCTCCGCCCCTTTACCGCCCGGGGCGGGGTGGGATATGCGATGAACCCTGCCATGGCCCCACCCCGCGCGCCCTCGCTTCTGATCTGGCTCGCTGCCGTCCTCGTGATGGCGCTGGGCGTAATCGTGCCTGACGCGGCGTCGGCCCATGCCGGGCATGGGGCGCACGCCGGGCGCACGGCCGGGCATGCGGCAGAGTCCGCGCGCCCTGCAGCATCGCCCGCATCCACCGCGATCGAGGCGATCCAGGCCGAGCCCGACGTCACGCCCGCCACCGTCTCCCTGCCCGACGACGCGACCTCCCTGCCGTGCGGCGGTTCGGCCTGCTGCACCGCCGGCCATGGCTGCTGTGCCGCGATCCCGGTCGCGGAGCCCGCCGCCCCCGCCCGGCCGCGCGGCTCGCGGCTGGGGATGGTGCTTGCCGGCCTGCCGCCGGGCGTGTCCGGATCCACAGTGCCGGAGCCACCCAGACCCTTCCGCTGATCCATCCGCCGCGCCGGGCCCCGGCGCGGCTGCTTTGCCTGGACAGATGGAAGAGGTCCCGCATGACCCGCCTGCGCGCGACGGCCCTGGCCGCCGCCATCACCCTCGCTGCCGCGATCCACTCCGCCGGCGCGCATGAGGGGCACGACCACGATGCCCCGCCCCCTCCCGCCACCGTGGTCTCCGCGCCGCGCGGCGAGGCGGCCTCCGATGCCGTCGAACTGGTCGCGGTCGCCCGCGGCGGCGTGATCGAGATCTACCTGGACGATTTCCGCACCAACGCCCCGATCGAAGGCGCCAGCGTGGAGGTCGAGACGCCGGAAGGGCCCATGCCGGCCACCGCCACCATCGGCCAGCCCTACCGCCTCGCCGCCCCGTGGATCGCCAGGCCCGGGCGGCACGACCTGATCGTGACGGTGGCGGCCGGCGACCTGCTGGAGGTCATGTCCCTCGGCCTGACCATCCCGGAACCGACGACCACGCCCGCTCCGGCGGGGCTGATCTCCACCGCCCATGCCGCGCTGGCACCCGGTCTCCCGGCGCCGGACGCGCGCGGCTGGCTCGCCCTGGGCGCCGCCTTCCTCGGCGGCATGGTCGCGATGCGCCTGCTGGGGCGCCGCCGCAGGGGCGCTGCGGCGCTGGCCCTCCTGCTGCCGCTTGCGTCCGCCCCGGCCTTGGCCCAACCGTCCCTGGTCGTCCGCGACCAGGCGCAGCGCCTGCCCGACGGCATGGTCTTCGTGCCCAAGGCCAGCCAGCGCATCCTCGGCCTGCGCACCCAGGTGGCCACATCCGCGGCGCAGACCCGCACGGTCGAGCTCCCCGGCCGCATCATCCCCGACCCGAACGCCAGCGGCTACGTGCAGGCCGCGGTCAGCGGCCGGCTCTCCGCGCCGCCGGGCGGTTTCCCGCGTCTGGGTGCTCCGGTGCGCGCCGGCGAGGTGCTGGCCTATGTCACCCCGCCATTCCAGGCCATCGACACCTCCACCATCCGCCAGCAGGCCGGCGAACTGGACCAGCAGATCGCCATCGCCGAACGCCGCGCGGCCCGCCTGCGCGCCCTGGGCGACGTGGCGGCGCGCAGCCAGCTGGAGGAGGCGGAGCTGGAGTTGCGCGGCCTGCGCACCCGGCGCGCCAGCCTGGACCAGGTGCGCCGCGAGCCGGAGGCGCTGGTGGCGCCGATCGACGGCGTCATCGCCGCGAGCAGCGCCGCCGCCGGCCGCATCGCCGAGACCAACGCCGTGGTGTTCCAGGTGATCGACCCCCGGCACCTCTGGGTGGAGGCGCTCCAGGTCGAACCCCTCGACGTCGCGCGGGACGCCACGGCGCTGCTGGCCGGCGGGCGCGCACTGACGCTCGCCTGGCGCGGCGCGGGGCTCACCGGCGCAGCCCAGGCCGTGCCGGTCCAGTTCGCCATCGAGGACGATGCCGCGGGGTTGCGCGTGGGCCAGCTGGTCACGGTGCTCGCGCGCGTCGCGGCGGTGCAGGAGGGCCTCGCCCTGCCGCGCGCCGCCGTGCTGCGCGGCGCGGGCGGGGTGGCGATCGTCTACGAGCACAGCGCCGCCGAACAGTTCCGCCCGCACGAGGTGCGCACCGAAGCGCTGGACGCCACGCGGGTGCTGGTGGTGGCGGGCCTGCGGCCCGGCCAGCGCATCGTGACCCAGGGCGCCGAACTGCTGAACCAGGTGCGCTGAGCCGTGTTCACCTTCCTCGTCACCCATTCGCTGCGCAACCGCCTGCTGGTGCTCGCCCTCGCCGTGGTGCTCGTCGCCTGGGGCGGGCTGCTGGCGACCCGCCTGCCGGTGGACGTGTTCCCCGACCTCAACCGCCCCACCGTCACCGTGATGACGGAGGCCGAGGGCCTCGCCCCCCCGGAGGTGGAGCACCTGGTCACCTGGCCGATCGAGACGCAGATGAACGGCCTGCCCGGCGTCACCCGGGTGCGCTCCGTCTCCGGCGTCGGGCTGTCGATCGTCTATGTGGAGTTCGACTGGGGGACGGAGATCTACCGCAACCGCCAGCTGGTCGCCGAACGGCTCGGCCTGGTCAGCGGGCAGCTGCCGCCGGGAACGGTGCCGCAGATGGGGCCGGTCTCGTCCATCATGGGGCAGGTCGTGCTGGCCGCCGTCACCGCGCCCGAGGGCGTGTCGCCCATGGAGGTGCGCGAGGCGGCGGACTTCATCATCCGCCCGCGCCTGCTGGCGATCCCCGGCGTGGCGCAGGTGATCCCGATCGGCGGCGAGGTGCGGCAGTTCCGCGTCGCCCCCAACCCGGCGGCGATGCGCGCGCTGGGCATTCCGCTGGAGCAACTGGAGCGCGCGCTGGCGCAGTTCGGCACCAACAGCGGCGGCGGCTATGCCGACCAGCACGGGCGCGAATACCTCATCCGCAACCTCGGCCAGACGATGAGCCTGGAGGCGCTGGGCCGCACCGTGGTCGGCAGCCAGCAGGGCCAGCCGGTGCTGCTGCGCCAGGTCGCCGAGGTGTCCTTCGCCGCGCGCGCCAAGCGCGGCGAGGCCGGCTACATGGGCCGCCCGGCCGTCATCGTCTCGGTGGAAAAGCAGCCGGACGTCGACACGGTGCGCCTCACGCGCCAGGTGGAGGCAGCACTGGCCGACCTCTCGGCCTCGCTGCCGTCCGGCATCCGCGCCGACAGCATCCTGTTCCGCCAGGCCGACTTCATCGAAACCTCGATCGGCAACGTCACGACGGTGCTGGTGGAGGCGACGGTCGTGGTCGCGATCGTGCTGTTCGCCTTCCTGCTCAATGTCCGCACCACGCTCATCTCGCTCACCGCCATCCCGGTCTCGATCCTGGCAGCCGCCATCGTGTTCCACTTCGCCGGGCTGTCGATCAACACCATGACCCTGGGTGGGCTGGCCATCGCCATCGGCGAGCTGGTCGACGACGCGGTGGTCGATGTGGAGAACATCTTCCGCCGCCTGCGCGAGAACCGCGCGCTCGCCGCGCCGCGTCCGGTGTTCGAGGTGGTGGTGGCGGCGAGCCAGGAGGTGCGCTCCGGCATCGTCTACGCCACCATGATCATCATCCTGGTGTTCGTGCCGCTGTTCGCGCTGACCGGCATCGAGGGCCAGCTGTTCGCGCCGCTTGGGCAGGCCTACATCGTCTCGATCCTGGCCAGCCTGCTGGTGTCGATCACCCTCACCCCGGTGATGGCCTATTACCTCCTGCCGCGCATGAAGCGGCTGGAGGCGCATGAGGGCGCGCTGGTGCGCGTGCTGAAGCGCGGCAACGCCGCCCTGCTGCGCTGGGCCATGCCCCGGCCGCACCTGCTGCTGGGTGTCGCGGCGGCGGCCGTGGTGGCGGCGGCGATGGGCGCCACCCTGCTGCCGCGCGCCTTCCTGCCGCCCTTCAACGAGGGCACGCTGACCATCAATACCGTGTTCACCCCCGGCATCTCGCTCGCCGAATCCCACCGCGTCGGGCTGATCGCCGAACAGCTCCTGCTGCAGGTGCCCGAGGTGCGCGCCGTCGGCCGCCGCACCGGCCGCGCCGAACTGGACGAGCACGCCGAGGGCGTCCACTCCTCCGAGATCGAGGTGGACCTGCGGCGCGAGGGTCGCGGTAAGGACGCCGTGACCGCCGATATCCGCGACCGCCTCGCCGTGCTGCCGATGGCGGTGAACATCGGCCAGCCCATCTCCCACCGGCTGGACCACATGCTCTCCGGCGTGCGCGCGCAGATCGCGGTGAAGCTGTTCGGCGAGGACCTCGACACGCTGCGCATCACGGCCGAGGCGCTGCGCCAGCGCCTGTCCGCCATCCCGGGCCTGGTGGACCTTCAGGTGGAGAAGCAGGTGCGCATCCCGCAGGTGGAGATCCGCGTCGATGCCGTCGCCGCCATGCTCCACGGCATCCCGCCCGCCGCCATCACCGAGCAGCTCGAGCGCCTGTCGAACGGCCGCGTGGTCTCCCGCCTCGTGGACGGCAACCGCCGGTTCGACGTGGTGGTGCGCCTGCCCGATGCGCTGCGCACCACCGAGGGCCTGGCCGGCCTGCTGATCGAAACGCCGCAGGGCTGGGTGCCGGTGCGCGCGCTGGCCGAGGTGCGCGAAACCGACGGCCCGAACCAGATCCTGCGCGAGGGCGGCCGCCGCCGCCTGGTGGTGTTCGCCAACACCGCCGGCGGCAGCGACATGGCCGCGGTGGTGGCCGCCATCCGCGCGGAGCTTGCCGCCACGTCATTGCCGCAGGGCGTGTTCGCCACGCTGGAAGGCACGTTCCAGGCCCAGGAAGAGGCGAGCCGCACCATTGGGCTGCTGTCGCTGATCTCGCTGCTGATGGTGTTCGCAATCCTCTACAGCCGCTACCGCTCCGCGGTGCTGGCGCTCATCGTGATGGGCAGCGTCCCGCTCGCGCTGATCGGCAGCGTGGCCGCGCTGTGGATCGCCGGCCAGCCGCTCTCGGTCGCCTCGATGATCGGCTTCATCACGCTCACCGGCATCGCCGCGCGTAACGGCATCCTCAAGATCAGCCACTACCTGAACCTCGCCCTGCACGAAGGCATGGCGTTCGGCCCGGACCTGGTGATGCGCGGCAGCCTGGAGCGCATGACACCGGTGCTGATGACGGCCCTGTCCGCGGGCGTGGCGCTGGTGCCGCTGATGATCGATGCCGGCGCGCCGGGCAAGGAGATCCTTCACCCGGTGGCGGTGACGATCTTCGGCGGGCTGGTCAGCGCCACGCTGCTCGATGCCGTGCTCACCCCCGCGCTGTTCCTGCGCTTCGGCGCGCCCGCGCTGCGGCGCCTCGCGGAACAACGCGCATCCCAGGCGCCGGACATGCCCGCCGCCGCCCCGAGTTTCTGAACCGAAGGAGCCGACCATGTTCCGCCGAGCCCTGTTCGCCATCCTCCTGCTGGCGCCGCTGGCCGCGCACGCCCACGAGCCCCGCACCGGCCCACGCGGCGGCATGCTGGTGGATGCCGGGCCCTACCATGTGGAGGTGGTCGTCACCGCCGGCGCGCTCGACGTCTTCGTCAGCGACGCACAGGATCGCCCGCTGCCCGCCACGGGCTTCAAGGGCATCGCGGTGATCGTGTCCGGCGGCAAGCCGCTGCGCATCCCGCTGGAGGCACGCCAGCCCGATCGCCTGTCGGGCGGCGCCGGGCTCGCGGCCGGGCAACCGCTGAAAGGCGTCATCCAGCTGACCGCCCCGGACGGCAAGCCAGCCTCCGCGAAGCTGGAATGAGGCCGCCCCCCACCGACAATCACCAGCCTGCCCGGCCGTCCCTCACTTCCGCCCCCGCCCTCGCCGCTTCGCCGGATCATATCCCCCGCCCCCCGGCCCCATCGGCCGCGGCGTATGGTCCTTGCGCGGCCGCAGGCTGGCGCTGGTCACCGGCGGCGGCTCCAGCCCGAGGTCGAGCGCTTCCAGCCGCTTGATCTCGTCGCGCAGCCGCGCCGCCTCCTCGAACTCCAGGTCCGCCGCCGCCGCCCGCATCCGCTTCTCCAGCTCGGCGATCGACGCCTTCAGATCCTTGCCGACGAACTCCGTCGCCCCGCCGCCCTCCATCGGCGCCACGGTCACGTAGTCCTGCTCGAATACGCTCTCGAGCACCTTGCCGATCTGCTTGCGGATGCCCTGCGGCGTGATGCCATGCGCCTCGTTCCAGGCCCGCTGCCGGTTGCGCCGCCGTTCGGTCTCCTCGATGGCGAAGCGCAGGCTGTCGGTCATCCGGTCGGCATACAGGATCACCCGCCCGTCGATGTTGCGCGCCGCCCGCCCGATCGTCTGGATCAGCGAGGTCCGGCTGCGCAGGAACCCCTCCTTGTCCGCATCCAGGATCGCGACGAGCTGGCACTCCGGGATATCCAGCCCCTCGCGCAGCAGGTTGATCCCCACCAACACGTCGAACACCCCCATGCGCAGGTCGCGGATGATCTCGATGCGCTCCAGCGTGTCCACGTCGGAATGCAGGTAGCGAACGCGCACGCCGTTCTCGTTGAGGTATTCGGTCAGGTCCTCGGCCATCCGCTTGGTCAGCACCGTCACCAGCGTGCGCCCGCCGTTCTGCGCCACCGTCCGCACCTCGGCCAGCAGGTCGTCCACCTGGCGCTCCACCGGGCGGATCTCGGTCACCGGGTCGATCAGCCCGGTCGGCCGGATCACCTGCTCGGCGAAGGTGCCGCCGGTCCGCTCCATCTCCCACGGCCCGGGCGTGGCCGAGACGAACAGCGTCTGCGGCCGGAAGCTCTCCCATTCCGCGAACTTCAGCGGCCGGTTGTCGATGCAGGACGGCAGGCGGAAGCCGTACTCGGACAGGATGGATTTGCGGGCGTAGTCGCCGCGTTCCATGCCGCCGATCTGCGGCACCGTCACATGGCTCTCGTCCACGATCAGCAGCGCGTTCTCGGGGAGGTATTCGAACAGGGTGGGCGGCGGTTCGCCGGGGTTGCGGCCGGAGAGATATCTTGAATAGTTCTCGATGCTTTTGCAGGCGCCGGTGGTCTCGATCATCTCCATGTCGAAGGTGGTCTTCTGCTGCAACCGCTCGGCTTCCAGCAGCTTGCCGTTCGCGGTGAAGAAGTCCAGCCGCTCCTTCAGCTCCTTCTTGATGTCCTGCACCGCCTGCTGCAGCGTCGGCCGCGGCGTCACGTAGTGGCTGTTGGCATACACCGTGATGGCGTCGAGCTTGGCCGTCACCTCGCCGGTCAGCGGGTCGAACTCCGCGATGCCCTCGATCTCGTCGCCGAACAGCGTCACCCGCCAGGCGCGGTCCTCGTAATGCGCGGGATAGACGTCCACCACCTCGCCGCGCAGCCGGAAGGTGCCGCGCTGGAACGCCACGTCGTTGCGGCGGTACTGCAGCTCCACCAGCGCCTTAGCCAGCCGGTCGCGGTCGATCTGCCCGCCGGCCTCCAGCTTCACCACCATCTTGGAATAGGTCTCGACCGACCCGATGCCGTAGATGCACGACACGGACGCCACGATCACCACGTCGTTGCGCTCGAGCAGGGACTGGGTGGCCGCATGGCGCATCCGGTCGATCTGCTCGTTGATCTGGCTGTCTTTCTCGATATACGTGTCGGTGCGCGGAACATACGCCTCCGGCTGGTAGTAGTCGTAGTAGCTGACGAAGTATTCCACCGCGTTGTCCGGGAAGAACGCCTTCATCTCGCCATAGAGCTGGGCGGCCAGCGTCTTGTTCGGCGCCAGGATCAGCGTCGGCTTCTGCACCGCCTCGATCACCTTGGCCATGGTGAACGTCTTGCCCGAGCCGGTGACGCCGAGCAGCACCTGGTCGCGCTCGCCCCCCTGCACGCCCGCGACAAGCTCGCGGATCGCCGTCGGCTGGTCGCCGTTCGGTTCGAACTCCGAGACCACGCGCAACGGCGTGCCGGCCGGCTTCGGCGGCTGCCGCCGCGGCTGGAACAGCACGGCTTCGCGCGGAGGGGCAAGAACCTGCGACATGGAGCGCTCCGGGAAACGGAGGGAACATACTAGCACACCCCCAGATGGGGTGCCCGCCTGCCCCGCGCAAATCTGCGCCCCAGGGAGTAGCGCAACGTTATAATGTACGCTACCGAATCCCCATGAAACGCCGACACCTCCTCGCCGCAATCGCGGCCGCCCCCCTCGCACCCGCCGCCCAGGCCCAGGCGCCGCGGACCCTGCGCATCGTCACCCCCTGGGAGATCGGCGGCCTGGACCCCGCCCGCTCCGGCTACATCTTCCAGCGCATGCAGATCGCCGAAACCCTCGTCGGCACCGACGAATCCGGCGCCCTGGTCCCCTCGCTCGCAAGCGCTTGGCGCATCGACCCCGACCGCCTCGCCTGGCGCTTCGCGCTGCGCGCCGGCGCCAGCTTCCACGACGGCACGCCCGTCACCGCCGAGGCGGTCGCCGACGCCCTCGCCCGCGCCCGCACCCAGCCCGGCCCCCTGGCCCAGGCCCCGGTGGCCACCATCACCGCCGAAGCCGGCGAGGTCGTCGTGCGCACCGCGCGGCCGTTCCTGTCGCTGCCCGCCTTCCTCGCCCATTCCGGCACCATCGTCCTGGCCCCCGCGTCCTTCGCCGACGGCGCGGTCCGCGCCATCATCGGCACCGGCCCCTACCGCATCACCGAGCTGCTCGCCCCGCAGAAGCTGGAGGCCGCGCGGTTCGACGACTGGTGGGGCCCCAGGCCGGCGATCGAGCGCGTCGCCTACCTCGCCGTCGGCCGCGGCGAGACCCGGGCGGCGATGGCCGAGAGCGGGCAGGCGGAGATCGTGGCAACCCTGGCCCCGGAAACCGTCGACCGCCTGCGCCGCAACGCCCGCCTCCAGGTGATCACCGTGCCGGTTCCGCGCACCCGGGCGATCAAGCTCAACTGCGCCTCGCCGCTGTTCGCCGATGCCCGGACCCGCCGCGCCTTCGCCCTGGCGCTGGACCGCGACGGCATGGCCCGCGCCCTGCTGCGCAGCCCCGAGACGGCCGCCAACCAGTTCTTCCCCCCCGCCCTGCCCGACTGGCACCTCGCCGACCTGCCGCCGCCGCGCCGCGACATCGCCGCCGCCGCCCGCCTGCTGGACGAAGCCGGCTGGCGCCCGGGGCCGGACGGCATCCGCGTGCGCGACGGGCGGCCCTTCCGCGCCACGCTGCGCACCTTCACCGACCGGCCGGAGCTGCCGGTGCTGGCCACCGCCATGCAGGCGCAGCTGCGGGAGGTCGGCATCGATCTCCAGGTCGCCATCATGAACAGCGGCGAGATCCCCGCCGGCCACAAGGACGGCACGCTGGAAGCCGCCCTGTTCGCCCGCAACCTGGCCCTGGTGCCCGATCCGCTCGGCACCGTGCTGCAGGATTACGGCCCGCAGGGCGGCGACTGGGGCGCCATGGGATGGTCCAGCCCCGAGCTGGTCGCCGCTGCGACGCGCATGGGCGAGGAGGCCGATCCGGCGGCGCGTCGCGCATTGGCGCAGCGGATCGCTCGCATTATGCACGACGAGATGCCGGTCGTGCCGGTGGCCTGGTACGACTACCCGGTCGCCTTCAGCCGGCGCATCGCGGGCGGCAGCGTTGATCCGTTGGAGCTCTCCTACCGGATCGCGGGCATGCGATGGGCGGACTGATCCGCGCGCTGGCCGCCCGGCTGCTCCAGGCCGGGCTGGTCGGGTTCGCCGTGGGGCTGGCGTGTTTCCTGATGGTGCGGATGCTGCCCGGCGACATGGCGTACCGCATCGCCGCCGGGCGCTACGGCATGGACCACGTGAACACTGCCGCCGCCGATGCGGTGCGGGCGGAGCTGGGGCTCGACCGGCCGTGGTGGCAGTTGCTCGGCGGTTGGCTGGGCGATCTCGCGCGGTTCGATCTCGGCGTGTCGCTGGTGTCGGGCGAGCGGGTGGTGGACGAGCTGTCGACATACCTGGGCCACACGCTGCTGCTGTCGGTGGCGGCGCTGGTGCTGTCGGCGCTGGTGGGGCCGCCGATCGGGGTGCTGCTGGGATTGCGGGCGGGGTCGGTGGCGGATCGGGCGGGGATGGCGGTCGGGGCGGTGCTGCGGGCGGTGCCGGGGTTCGTGGTCGGGCTGGTGCTGATGCTGGTGTTCGCGGTCGGGCTCGGCTGGCTGCCGGCGGCCGGTGTCGGCGGGTGGCGGGAGGTGGTGCTGCCGGCGGCGACGTTGGCGGTGGGGCTGGCGGCCGTGTCGAGCCGGGTGGCGCGCGATGCGGTGGTGGCGATCGGGCGGGCGCCGTACCTGGCGTTCGCGCGGACCAAGGGGCTGCCGGAAGGCGCGGTGATCCGGCGGCATGCGCTGCGCAACGCGGCGGTGCCGGTGGCGGCGTATCTGGGGGTGCAGCTGGTGACGCTGGTCGAGGGCGTGGTGATCGTCGAGACGCTGTTCGCCTGGCCGGGGATCGGGCATGCGCTGGTCCATGCGGTGGTGGCCCGCGATGTGCCGATGGTGCAGGGCACGGCGCTGGCGATGGGGTTGATGTTCGTCGGGCTCAACGCGGCGGTGGACCTCGCGTGCCTGGCCCTCGATCCGCGGCGGCGGCAGGCATGAGCGCGCGGGGGGTGGGGCTGGGGCTGCTCGGCCTGGTGGTGGCGTTCGGGGCGGTGGGGCCGTTGCTGGCGGGCGATCCGATGCGGCAGGACCTTTCGGCGACGCTGCTGGGGCCGGGGGCGGCGGGGCACCTGCTGGGCACCGACCATCTCGGGCGGGACATGCTGGCACGGCTGGCGCACGCGACGCGGCTGTCGCTGGGGCTGGCGGCGGTGACGGCTTTGTGCGCGGCGGTGCCGGGGCTGTTGCTCGGGTTGCTGGCGGCGTGGCGGGGCGGATGGTTGGAGCGGGTTCTGGTCGGGCTGGCGGATGGGGTGATGGCGTTGCCGGGGCTGCTGCTGGTGCTGCTGTTCGCGGCGTTCGCGCCGGGGAAGTTCCTGCCGCTGTATCTCGGGCTGTCGCTGGCGTTCTGGGTGGAATACTTCCGGCTGGTGCGCGGCGTGGCCGGCAGCGTGTTCGCGCGGCCGCAGGCGGAGGCGGCGTTGCTGCTCGGGCTGGGGCCCTGGCACCTGCTGCGGCATCACCTGTTGCCGGAGCTGGGGCCGATGCTGTTGACGCTGCTGGGGTTCAGCGCGGCGGCGGCGGTAACGGCGCTGTCGGCGCTGGCCTTCGTGGGCATCGGGCTGCGGCCGCCGACGGCGGAGTGGGGCAGCATGATGACCGAGCTGCTGCCCTATTACGAGGAGGCGCCGCTGCACCTGCTGATGCCGGGCGTGCTGCTGGCGGCGAGCGTTCTGGGGTTGCAGCTGCTGGCCGGGGGCGGGCGAGCGTGAGCGGGCTGGAGTTGGACGAGGTTTCGGTGCACGGGCCGCAGGGGCGGATCGTGGCGCCGGCGAGCCTGGCGGTGCGGCCGGGGGTGCCGCTTGCGATCCTGGGGGAGACGGGGTCGGGCAAGTCGTTGCTGGCGCAGGCGGTGATGGGGACCTTGCCGGAGGAGCTTTCGGCGCGCGGGGCGATCCGGCTGGATGGGGTGGAGCTGCCGGCGCAGGGGAGTTCGGCGTGGCGGGGGCTGTGGGGGCGGGTGGTGGCGATGCTGCCGCAGGAGCCCTGGGTGGCGCTGGACCCGACGATGCGGGCAGGGGCGCAGGTGGCCGAGGTGCCGCGGTTCCTGCATGGCACGAGCTGGCGCGAGGGGCGTGCGCAGGCGGCGGAGGCGCTGGCGGCGGTGGGGCTGGCGCGCGGGGAGCGGCGGTTTCCGTTCCAGCTTTCCGGCGGCATGTGCCAGCGGGTGGCGCTGGCGGCGACGCGGATCGCGGGGGCGCGGGTGCTGCTGGCGGACGAGCCGACCAAGGGGCTGGATGCGGCGCTGCGCGACGAGGTGGCGGCGCTGCTGCTGGCGGAAGTGGCGCGCGGGGTGGTGGTTCTGGTGATCACGCACGACATCGCGCTCGCGCGCCTGTTGGGCGGCGAGGTGGCGGTGATGCTTGAGGGCGCGGTGGTCGAGCAGGGGACAGCGGAGCAGGTGCTGTCGGCGCCGCTTCATGACTACACGCGGCGGCTGCTCGATGCGGAGCCTTCTTCCTGGGCGGCGTGGCCGAGGCGGACTCCGGGCGCGATGGTGGTGGAGGGGCGGGGGCTGGCCAAGCGCTATGGCGCGCAGCGCGTGTTCGAGGGCATGGACATCGCCCTGGGCGCCGGCGAGACGGTGGCGCTGTTCGGGCCGAGCGGGTGCGGCAAGTCCACGCTGGGCGGGATGCTGCTGGGGCTGGTGCGGCCGGATTCCGGGCGCGTGCAGCGGCGCGCGGGGTTGCCGGCGCTGGGGTTGCAGAAGCTCTACCAGGACCCGCTGGCCGCCTTCGCGCCGCGCATGACGCTGGGCGAGGCGATCGCCGCGGTGATCCGCCGGCATGGGCTCGACCCCGTGGCGGCCACCAGGCTGCGCGAGCGGCTGCGGCTGGGGGTCGGGCTGCTGGGTCGGCGGCCGGACCAGGTTTCGGGCGGGGAGTTGCAGCGCTTCGCGCTGTTGCGGGCGCTGCTGCTGGACCCGGCGCTGCTGTTCGCGGACGAACCGACCTCCCGCCTCGATCCGGTGACGCAGGCGGAGGTGATGGAATTGCTGCGCGAGGTGGTGCAGGAACGCGAGATGGCGCTGCTGCTGGTGACGCATGACGGCGGGCTGGCCGGGAAGGTCGCCGGGCGGGTGGTTCGGCTGGGGGGTTGAGCGGCGGGGTTGGGGGAAGGTTCGGCCGGCGGCGAGGTCCGCGAAGATGCGGGCGAAGGCGGCGCGGGTGGTGCCGAGGCGGGTGGTGAGGGGGGCGGCGAGCGGGCCGAGCAGGCTGGCGACGAGGTCCTGCAGGGCGGCGAGGATGCCATCGAGGGCGCGCGCGAGATCGACCGCCGTTTCGGCGTTGGGGCAGGCCTGGGGTGGGGCCGGCTGGGTTTTCATTCCTTGTTCTTAGCCCATCCGATGGATCGGTTCAAGGATTTTTTTCTTTTATCGGTGCACGAGTGGGTGTGGGCGGGAGCCTTCGGGGGCGGACGGGGGTTGTCGCTCGCGGCATGGAGGGCAGTGGATGCTGGCGCGACGGTTGCAGGGGCTGGGGGTGGCGCTGCTGGTGCTCGGGCTGGCGGCGCATACCTTCGGGTGGGGCTGGGTGCTGTGGCTGCCGGAGGTGTTCATGGATGCCGCCAGGGCGTTCGTGGAGGCGATCCGGTGGGACCCGCTGACATATGGGCTGATCGCGGCGGGGCTGGGGCTGATTGTCGTGGCGCGGGTGGTGGGGCGGCGGTGAGATGCGGGACATGGACGAGGCGGTGGCGGGGGTGAAGCGCTGCCGGAACCCGATGCCGGGGCCGAGCGAGATCGAGATCCGGCCGCTGCATGAGATGGCGGATTTCGAGGGCAGGTAGGTTGGGCTTTGCCGGGACGCGCCAGGTTCGGCGCGCCGTCCCGGGACGGGTGCAGGTCAGGGCCGTTCCGCGAGAGGCGCGGACAGGACATGAGACAGGCGCACGGCGTCGGTCGGTATTATTTCAGGTATCAATCACAATGACGGCAGTTTCGTGTTTTCCGGATAGTTTGATGGATGATGAAAATCTAGGGTGATGTTTCGGTTTTTGCCGCCGGGCGAAGCGTTCGTCTGGTGAGGTTTGGCCGGATATCAACAGGGAAATTCACGATGTCGCTTGGAACAATTCTGCTTATCATTCTTATTGTTGCGCTGCTCGGAGGGTTTTCCGGCATGGGACGCGGCTACGGGTATGGGTTCGGCCATCGGGGCATCGGCGTGCTGGGCACGGTGCTGATCGTTGTGCTCATTCTGGTGCTGCTCGGGCGGCTCTGAACGGGTTTGCGGGTGTCGCAGACGCGATCTGGGCGGCGTGAGGCTGGTGCCTCGCGCCGTTTGGCTTGGGGGCCGGTTGGGGGCGCGCGCGAGGCGGGCGGGGATTTGGGTGGAATTTGGTGGGGGGGGAAGGTGAGAGTCTCTGGCGGGGGTTAGCGGGAATGTCTCAAAAATGATATGCCGACTGTCGCAAATTTGATACGGCGCAGGTGGTGCTTGAAGCGGTGGGGGGATCAGTACATGTATCTGTACGGCATGGAGGTTGGTGATGGCACAGGCGACCTATACCGAGTTTCGGCAGAAGCTGGCGGACTACATGGATGATGTGGTGGCGAGCGGGGCGCCGCTGTTGGTGACGCGGCAGGGGCACAAGAATGTGGTGGTGATGTCGGAGGCTGAGTTCGCGGGGTGGGAGGAGACGGTGCATCTGCTGCGCAGCCCGGCGAATGCGGCGCATCTGCTGGCGTCTATCGCGGAGGCCGATGCGGGGACGACGGAGGCGCGTGACCTGATCGAGCCGTGAACGTACATTTCACCTCGCGCGGCTGGCAGGATTACCTGCACTGGGTGGAAGCCGACCGGGCGGTGCTGGGGCGGGTGAACGAGTTGATCAAGGATGTGCGGCGGTCGCCGTTCGCGGGGCTCGGGAAGCCGGAGCCGTTGAAGGGGGCGCTGGCGGGGTGGTGGTCGCGGCGTATCACGGGGGAGCATCGGCTGGTGTATCGCGTGGCGGGCGTGGCTGGGCGGGACCAGCGGGTGGAGGTGGCGGGGTGTCGGTATCATTATTGAAACAAAAATGAGCTAAGACGATGCGGAGAGAACGTATTTGAACAACGACGTCCCTAGAGGGAAGGTTGAAGGGTTGCCCGTTTGGGGAGCCGACATTCGCGTTCTACCGAGTGGCGCACCCAAAAAATTGGTCGATGCGTACCGGGCTATAGAGATTGCATGCTTAGAAATCGAAAGATCTGTTGCGATATTGCATGTTTTGAGAATGCAAAAAGGAAATTTCGTAACAATAATCAATGAATCTCATCTTCCAAGAATTATGACGACGCTGAACAGCTCATTGACGCGTGATCTAATAGTTTCTGTGTCTAGATTGTTTGATGATGATTGTCGGTCGACACACATTCGACGTGCAGCAGAAGTTGTTATTTCCTGCGAATACTCGGACATATTGTTGCTCAATTCTCTTGAAAAAGGGACAGTGCAAGCTGAATGGATGGCGCGGAAATTAAAATTACAGCGCTTTATAAATAGAATAAAAAATGACAAATATCGAGATAGCCTTAAGAAAATCCGCAAATTTAGACAACAAAAAGTCGCTCATTTCAATACTCGGCCGATCATTCAAGAAGCAATTTATCTCGATATAGAAAATTTATTGCTGATAAGCTCCCAATTGATCAAATATTGTTGCTTGTATGTTGAAGGTAAATATATTCCTATAGATAGTTTGAGTCGCCGGGCTATGTGCGATGCTCAGCGGTTGATCGACTGTATACACACAGGCATAGCTCGGACGTCGGCCAAGTAAGATGGGGTCTGGGGCCGCCGGCCCCAGCGGGTCGAGGGCAGAGCCCTCGCCTTCCTTGTCTTCGCCTTAGGCGCCGTGGCCGATGTAGTCTTTGCGCCCACCATCCACAGCCAGCACCTGGGCGGTGATGAAGCCGGCGTCGGGGGCGGCGAGGAAGGTGATGGCTCGGGCGATTTCCTCGGGTTCGCCGACGCGGCCGGTGATGGCGTTGCGGGCGAAGCTGTCGCGCATTTCGGTCCATTCGGCGTCGGATTTGTTGCCTTGGGTCATGTCGGAGCGGATGAGGCCGGGGGCGACGGCGTTGACCGTGATGTTGTGTTCGCCGAGTTCGAGGGCGAAGCGCTTGGTGAGGATGTTCACCTCGGCCTTGGTGGATGCGTAGAAGTGGTTGCCGGCGAAGCCGCAGGTGCCGAAGGAGGCGATGCTGGAGACGTTGACGATGCGGCCGTAGCGGCGGGTTCGCATGCCGCCCACCACGGCGCGGATGGCGTGGATGGTTCCGTCAACGTTGACGGCGCGCAGGCGGGCGAAGCCTTCGGCGTTCCAGGTGTCGATGGTGGCGGCCCAGGCGATGCCGGCGTTGTTGACGAGGATGGTGATGGGGCCGAGCTCGGCTTCGGTTCTCGC
Source organism: Asaia bogorensis (assembly GCA_945897825.1). GTDB lineage: Bacteria > Pseudomonadota > Alphaproteobacteria > Acetobacterales > Acetobacteraceae > CAMDGX01. The sequence continues at coordinate 21,890 of CAMDGX010000018.1, forward strand.
GGCCATGGCGTGGACGGCCTGTTCGTCGGCGACGTCGGCCTGGAGGGTGATGGCGCGGCCGCCTTGGGCGCGGATTTCGGCGGCCAGCGCTTCGGCGGCGTCGGCGCGGGTGGCGTAGTTGATGGCCACGGCGGTGCCTTGGGCGGCCAGCGCGCGGGTGGTGGCGGCGCCGATGCCGCGGGCGCCGCCGGTGATGAGGGCGACCTGGTTGGTCCATTGGGTCATGCGGGGTGCCTTGGCTGGGGTGGGGCGGGAGGATGCATGGTTGCCGGGGGTGGGGCCAGGGGTGGGGGGCGCCGGGCTGAAACCGGACAGTTACTTTCGGTCACATAGAAGGGGTGCTGCGCGAGGTGGTTCTTCACCCGACCAGAAAGGTGCAGCGGTGTTCCAGCGGTTTTTCGGCGTGGTGGCGTGCTTGGTGGCTTTGGCGGGGCCGGTTTGGGCGGGGCCAGCTTGGGCGGGGCCGGTCGTTCCGGTTTCGTATGACATGCCGAACGGGCATGGGCATGCGCTGGGGGGTTGGTACAACTACTGGGACAAGAGCTACAGCGGCAGCGGGAACGTGGAGACGGATGGGGCGCCGCTGACCGGGGGGCTGGGGGACCTGGTGGATGGGGTGGTGCCCTGGCAGATCTGGGACGACGTGGAGAACCACGCGGGGACGGGGCCTTATGTGGGGTGGATCAACATCAACCCGACGATGGTGTTCCATTTCGAGGGTGATCCGCTGATCGAGAAGGTGCGGGTGCATACCGACGATTCGCTGGGCCAGGGCGGGGTGACGCCGCCGTCGGCGGTGGTGGTGAACGGGACGTGGTATCCGGTCGAGCTGGCGGAGGAGCGGAGCGGGGCGCCGTTCGCGATCGAGATCGGGGGGTTGGCGCTGCGTGGGGATGTGACGGTGCAGCTGGTGCGGCGGTCGGCCTGGGTGTTCATCAGCGAGGTGACGTTCGAGGGGGCGGTGGAGCAGGAGGCCCGGGCGGAGGTGGAGGCGGTGGCGGAGCCGGGGACGATGGCGCTGCTGGCGGGCGGGATGCTGGGGCTGATGGGGGTTCGGCGGCGGTCGCGCGGGTGATGGTGTTGCGGGCGATCTTGTCGCGCGGGGCGGTGTTGACGACCCCCACCCCGGCCCTCCCCACAACGGGGAGGGGGAGGCAGGGTGGGGTTCCGGCGACGGGTGCGCGGTTCTATCTGCCCTGAAAGACGGGCTTGCGCTTTTCCATGAACGAGCGGGTGGCTTCCTTGAAATCCTCGGAGTTTTCGGCTTCGTCGATCATGGCGGCGATGCGGGTTTCGTTGCGCTGGTCTTCGGGCAGGCCGAGCTGGTTGATGAAGTATTTGCTGGCGCGGATGGACAGGGGGGCGTTGCGGGCCAGGGTTTCGGCGTATTCGACCGTGGCGGCTTCGAGGGCGTCGGGTTCGTGGACCTGGTTGATGAGGCCGATGCGCAGGGCTTCCTCGGCCTTGAGGCGGCGGCCGGAGAACATGATGTCCTTGGCGCGGGAGGGGCCGACCAGGTCGACGAGTTGCTGGAGGCCGGAGGGGGCGTAGGCGACGCCGCGCAGGGCGGCGGGGACGGAGAACTGCGAGTCCGACGAGGCGAAGCGGAGATCGGCGTTCAGCGCCATGCCCATGCCGCCGCCGAGGCAGTAGCCGTGGATCATGGCGATGAGGGGTTTCTCCAGGTCGAGCATGGCGCGGCGGAGCTTGCCCGGGATGGCGCGGTTGGCGCGGGCGATTTCGGCGTTGGCGCGGGTTTTCTCGAAGCTCTTGATGTCGCCGCCGGAGATGAAGGCCTTGGTGCCGCTGCCGCGCATGATGACGACCTTGATGGCGGGGTCGGCGGCGTAGGCCTCGATGACCGCGAGGGCGTCTTCGGACATGCCGGGGGAGAGGGCGTTGAGCTTGGTCGGGTTGTCCCAGACCAGCCAGCCGATGGGGCCTTTGGTTTCGGCGGCGACGAGGCCGGAGGTGAGGGTGATGGGCATGGGGCGGGTTCCTCTCTGTGGCGGGAGGGTCGGGTTTGCGGCCGGCTGCGTCAACTGGCCGGCGCGTGGGGGCGGATGGCGGCGAGGAGGGTTTCGGTGGGGGCGAGGCGGGGGCCTCGGTCGTCGGACTGGGGCGGGATGATGGTGGCGCCCCAGCTGGGGAGGGTGCGCAGGGAGGATTGGGCGGCTTGGTGGTCCAGCAGGGGCTGGTTGAGGGAGGGGGCGATGTAGACGGGGGTGCGGCGGCCGATGGCTTCGGCGGCGACGGCCAGGGCCAGGGTGTCGGCGATGCCGGCGGCGAGCTTGTTCAGGGAGTTGAAGGAGCAGGGGGCGAAGAGCACGACGCCGTGCGGCGGGCGGGGGCGGATGGCGGTGTCGAAGTAGGATTCGACCAGGGTGACGCCGGGAACGCTGGCGAGGTCGTTGAAGGCGACGACGCGGGCGGCGTTGGGGCTGGGGATGCAGATGACCTGGGGGAAGCCGAGGGCGACCACGCCGCGCAGGATGTCGGGCGCGCGGGCGGCGGTGCTGGCGCCGCTGAGGAGGAGGTAGGCGGTGGTGTGGCGGGTCATGCCGGGCTCGCGCGTGGTTTCGGCCACAGGATGCGCCGAAGCGTCGGGAGGGGACAGGTGGGGGTGGAACCTTCGGGGGGCCGCTCCGTTGCGAATCGCGACATTCATGCGGGCGTGCGGGGTTTTCCCGATTGCGCCCGCCGGGAAGGGATGCGGATCATGCAGAATCGACCGGAAGCCACGATCACCGATGGCACGTTGGTGCGGCCGGAAGGAGGGCCGATGCTGCCGCCGCGGGTATCCTGGGGGGCGGTGTTCGCGGGCGCCGTGGTGGCGGTGGCGATCGGGCTGATGCTGAACGCGCTCGGGGCCGGGGTGGCGGCGGCGATGGTGGATGCGACGCAGCGCGAGACGCCCTCGGCGGGCAGCTTCGGCATCGGGGCGGCGATCTGGCTGCTGGTGGCGAACCTGATCGGGCTGGGTGTCGGCGGGTATGTCGCGGCGCGGCTGTCGGGCAACACGGACGACACCGACGGGACGCTGCATGGCATGGCGGTTTGGGCGACGACGTTCCTGATCTCGGCGATCCTGGTGGGCAACCTGGTGGCCGGGGCGGCGAGCACGGCGACCAATGCGGCTTCGAACATCGCAGGCGGCGTGGCGCGCGGGGCCGGGGCGGCGATGCCGGCGCTGAGCGGGGCGCGCGGCCAGGAAGGCGGCGGCGGGATCGCCTCGGCGGCGCAGGGGCTGGTGGATCGCGTGCAGTCCACGCTGGCCAGCGGCGGCGAACCGGCGGCGATGACGCCCGAGCAGCGCCAGGCGGAGATGGCGACGCTGGTGACGCGGCGGGTGACGGATGGGGCGCTGTCCGCGCCGGATCGCGAGCGGCTGAACGCGCTGGTGGCGGCGGAATACAATCTGAGCCCGGAGGATGCGGCTGCGCGGGTGCAGCAGGCCGAGGCGCAGGCCACCCAGGCGGCGCAGCAGGCGGAGGAGCGGGCGCGGGAGGCAGCCGACGCGGCGGCGACCGGCGCGGCGACGGCGGCTTTCGCGGTGTTCGGCACCATGCTGCTCGGCGCGCTGGCGGCGGTGATGGGGGCGCGGCGCGGCACGCGGGAGCTGGTGGCGATCCGCGGGATGCGCGGCGGCGCGCTCGCCTGACGAGCACGCCGGCCACAGGGAACAAGGCCAGGGCTTCGTCCTGGCCTTGTTCTTTGGTGTCAGCCGGGGTCGACGGGGCCGTAGGGGCCCTCGGCGGCCTCGATCACCTCGCCGGCTTCGAGCACGAGGTCTTCGCGGTAGCGGGCGGCGACGAGCTGGACTCCGGGGCGCAGGCGGCCGGCCTGGCCGACCGGTACCTGGAGCGCGGGCAGGCCGAGCAGGGGGATGGCGATCTGCTGCGGGTTGGTGGCCATGACGTGGGCCTTGCCCTCGATGGAGGCGTCGGCGCCGGCCAGGTGCGGCAGGGCGCAGGACGAGGGCATGAGGATGATCGGATAGGTTTCGAGGAAGTTCAGCCAGCGGCGGATCAGCCAGTCGCGGTCGGCCAGGGCCTGGATGTAGCCGGCGAGGTCCAGCGCGGGGGCGACGGATTGCCAGCCTTCGAGCGAGCGCTTGGCGGCCTCGTCGGCGTATTTGTGGACGTTGGGGGCCAGGGCGGGGAGCACGTCCGTGCCGGCGATCCTGTTCCAGAGCATCGCGGCTTCGTGGAAATCGGGCGGGCTCGCTTCCTCCACGGCGTAGCCGGCGCGGGCGAGGTGATCGGCGGCTTTGCGGGCGGCAGCGGAGAGCGCGGGGTCGGTGGCCGCGCCGGGCGGCTCGGCCATCAGGGCGACGCGGATCGGGCGCGGGGCGGGCGGGCCTTCCAGCGGGGCGTCGACCCAGCGCGGGTCGGTGCGGTCCGCACCCGCGAGCACGGCGAGGGCGAGGCGCGCGTCGCGCACGGTACGGGTGAGCGGGCCCTGCACGGCCATGAGCTGGCCGCCGATCGGGCGGCCGCCCTGGGCGGTGGGGTTGTTCGACGGAATGCGGCCCGGGGTGGGGCGCAGGCCGACGACGCCGTTGCAGTAGGCGGGGTAGCGGACGGAGCCGGCGATGTCGTTGCCGTGGTGGATCGGGCCGAAGCCCGCCGCGGTGGCCGAGCCGGCGCCGCCGGAGGAGCCGCCGGCGGTGTGGCGGGCGTCGCGCGGGTTGATGGTGTTGCCGTGCAGCGCGTTCTCGCTGAACAGGCGCATGGAGAAGGCCGGCGTGTTGGTGCGCCCGACGATGATGGCGCCGGCGCGGCGGAAGTTCTTGACCAGGGGGGCGTCCTCCTGGGCGATGAGGTCGCGGAAGGCCTCGACCCCGTTGTCGGTGGGGTGGCCCTTCTGGTCGGTGTTGACCTTGGTGGTGACGGGCACGCCATGCAGCGGGCCGAGGGCGGCGCCGCTGGCCTGGGCCTTGTCGGCGGCGGCGGCGGCGGCCAGCGCCTCGTCGTCCAGGCGGCGGACGATGGCGTTGAGGCGGGGATTCACCGCGTCGATGCGGGCGAGGACGGACTTGGTCGCCTCGGTGGCGGAGACCCGGCCGGTGCGGATCAGCTTCGCGAGGTCGGTTGCGTCGAGTTGCCAGAGTTCGGTCATCGGGGGCTCCTGCACGAGAGGCGCGAATGGTGCGGCGAGGCGGGGGGATTGTCACCCGCATTCAGGCAAAGAAAGGGAAGAATGTTCTTTTTTGAAAAAAAGAACCAAAAAAACTTTCCTCTCTTTGCACCGCGCCTGATCGGGAGAGCCGGGTGCAAATGGATAAAAAGTCTTTTTGCTTCTTTTTCTTCAGAAAAAGAAGATTCTTGCTTCCCTAGTGCCCGATGTAATCCGTCCGCCCGCCATCGGCCGTCAGCACCTGGGCGGTGACGAAGCTGGCCTCGGGGGAGGCGAGGAAGGCGATGGCGGCGGCGATTTCCTCGGGTTCGCCGGCGCGGCCGAGGATGGTGAAGCCGGCGAAGGCTTTCTGCAGGGCGGCCCATTCCTCGGGGGTGCGGCCGCCTTGGGTCATGTCCGAGCGGGTGAGGCCGGGGGCGACGGCGTTGACCGTGATGGCGTGCTGGCCGAGTTCGTAGGCGAAGCGGCGGGTGAGCAGGTTCACCTCGGCCTTGGTCGAAGCGTAGAAGTGGTTGCCGACGAAGCCGGTGTTGCCGAAGGAGGCGACCGAGGAGATGTTGACGATGCGGCCGTAGCGGCGGGCCTTCATGCCGGCCATGACGGCGCGGATGCCGTGGATGACGCCGTCGACGTTCACGGCGCGCAGGCGGGCGAAACCTTGGGGTTCCCAGGATTCGAGCGTGGCGGGCCAGGCGATGCCGGCGTTGTTGACCAGGATGGTGATGGGGCCGAGCTCGGCTTCGGTGCGGGCGGCCATGGCCTGGACGGCGGCTTCGTTCGCGACGTCGGCCTGGACGGTGATGGCCCGGCCGCCGGCGGCGGCGACGTCGGCGGCGAGTTCCTCGGCGGCGTCGGGGCGGCTGGTGTAGTTGATCGCCACCGCGCAGCCATGGGCGGCGAGGCGGCGGACGGTGGCGCGGCCGATGCCGCGGGCGCCGCCGGTGACAAGGGCAACCTGGTTCGGCCAGTTCGCTGCCATCTGCGTCCTCCTGTGTTCGACAGGCGGAGTGTCGGCGGTGGCGGGGCTGGCGGCAATCCCTGGCAGGGCGCGGGCCGGTTGCGGGTCAACTGCAAATTGCGACGCAAAACATGCAGCGGCTGTCACGCGGGGTCAGTTGCAATATGCGATTCCGCGACCCCCGGGCGGGTCGGACGGATTGGGGGCGAGGTTGAGGCGCTGTTCCATGGCCTGGGCGTGGCTGGCCCATAGGGCCATCAGGGCGGCGAGGGTGCGCAGTTCGGACATCTGGGTGTCGTCGAGGTCGTCGAATTCGCCGAGGGTGATGCGGCAGGCCAATTCCTTGGCGGCGTCGGCGATTTCGTGGCTCAGCTTGCCTGGGGCGTGGGGTGTCAGGGAGTTGGAATCATTCATTCGAATACCCTCGGGCAGGGAACGGCTTGAAATGGCGTCGCGGCACGCGAAAGAGCGGGGAGAGGCACCGGAGGGGGGTGGCCGGGGCAAGATGCCCGGTGCTCCGAGGGGGAGCATCCGGGCATCGGGGGTGTTCAAAGGCAGGGATGAAAGACGCTCGGCTGGCAATCTCGTCCGGGAGTGAAATGGGTCTTGGGTCGTCACCGGCGGAAAGGGCCGGCAGGGAGAGCAAAGCAAACGTTATGCCACTGTGATACCGCTGTGATCCCGCCGGGGCGGTCGCGGCTCCGTGCGGCGGGCCGGGTCGGCGGGAACCAGCCCCGGGCCTGCGGGCTTGCATGCGGCAAGCAACAGGAGGGCGCGATGCCGAGGATTCTGGTGGCGGCCTCGCCGGTGGAGATCGAGGCCAAGGCCGAGGAGGCCGGGCTCGGCGAGCCGGCGCACACGGTGGCACGGCGCATGTTCCACGACCTGACCGACCGCATCGCCAAGGCGACGATCGCCCGCGAGCGGCAGCATGAGGACTGGCCCAACCATCGCTTCTACTTTGGCACCGCGGGCGACGAGATGGCGAGCCTGGTGGAGGGGTTGCGCGGCCGGGAGGACCTCGTGGACGTGGGCGACGGGCCGGCGGAAGCCAGCCCGGCCGGCGAGGTGGAGGCGGCAGGGCTGTTCGCGCGGGACGAAGAAGGAACGTTCGTGGGCGTGCTGGTGGCGCACCGCAACCTGGAGGGGATGCGCTCGGCCAACCAGCCCGACATCGGCTGACTGAGTGCGGCCGGAGGCGCAACGGAGGCCAACGATCGCGCGGCTGGCGCGTTAGGAGCGTGGTGCCGTTGGGAGAAGCGTCATGGCGCGCGTGATCGCGACCCTGGGTGTCGCTGTTGTCCTGCTGGGCGCCGGCCTGTCGCGGGCGGAGGCATGGGAGGAGCGGCGCAGCTGGGACTGGGGGCAGCACCGGACCAGTCTGTTTGCGGAGGACGAACCGCGGACCCGCGCGCCGCAGTCGCGCTTCCATGACCATTGGGACGACCCGGCGGCACCGGTGCGGTTCGCCGACCGGTAGGGTCGTTCCCGCGGCGGCATAGCTGGGCTAGCCTGCGCGGGTTTCCGCGAAAGGTTGCCCATGGCCCTCGATACCGGCTTCGTCCGCTCCCGCTTTCCGGCCTTGGCCGATGGCTTCGCCTATTTCGACAATGCCGGCGGGTCGCTGGTGCTGCGCGAGGTGGCGGAGCGGGTGTCGGAATACCTGCTGACCACCAGCGTGCAGACCGGGGCCAGCTACGGCCATTCGCAGCGGGCCTCGGCGCGGATGGCCGAGGCGCGGGCGCGGGTGGCGCTGTGGATGGGGGCGCGACGGGCGGAGGAGATCGTGTTCGGGCCGTCGACCACGGTGCTGGCGCAGTTCCTGGCCAAGGCGATGGCCGGGCGGCTGGCGCCGGGAGACGAGGTGGTGGTGACGGATTTCGACCACGAATCGAACATCGGGCCGTGGCGGGCGCTGGAGAAGGCGGGGCTGGTGATCCGCGAGTGGAAGATCGACCGCACCACGATGCGCCCGGACCTCGGCGCGCTGGAGGCGCTGCTGGGGAAGCGGACGAAGCTGGTGGCGGTGACGCATGCCTCCAACATCCTGGGCACGATCAACCCGATCGCCGAGATCGCGCGGCTGGTGCATGCGGCCGGGGCGGAGCTGGTGGTGGATGCGGTGGCGTTCGCGCCGCACCGGGCGCTCGATGTCGCGGCGTGGGACGTCGATTATTATCTGTTCAGTTTCTACAAGACGTACGGGCCGCATTTCGCGGTGATGTACGGCAAGCACGACCGGCTGCTGGAGTTGGACGGGCTGTATCACTACTTCTACGGGCGGGACAAAGTGCCGGCGAAGCTGGAGCCGGGCAATGCCAGCTACGAGGCGGCGTGGGGGGCGGCGGGGATCGTCGACTACCTGGAGGCGCTGGGTGGCGGCAGCGGGCGGGCGGCGCTGGAGCGGGGCTTTGCCGGGATCGCGGCGCATGAGGCCGCGCTGGCGGAGCGGCTGCTGGGGTTCCTGCGCGGGCGCAACGACGTGCGGATCATCGGCGAGGCGACATCGGACCAGGCGGTGCGGGTGCCGACGATCTCGTTCAAGGCGGCAGGGCGGGATGCGGCGGCGATCGTGGCGCAGGTGGATCGCGACGGGATCGGCATGCGCCATGGCGACTTCCACTCGCGCCGGCTGGTGGAGGCGCTGGGGCTGGACGATGGCGGCGGCGTGCTGCGCGCCTCCATGGTGCACTACAACACGCTGGAGGAAGTGGACCGGCTGGTGGAGAGCCTCGCGCGCGCGATGGCGTAGCGCGGGCGGCGTCCGCTGCGTCCGGCTGCGGGCGGACGCAGCGGCGGGGATCAGTCGCGGCCGCGGCCGACCATCATGCCGATGGCGAAGCAGGCGATGCCGGTGACGGCGAGCGCCATGAACGGCTGGTCGCGGACCATCTGGCCGGTGGATTCCATGGCCTGGCCGCCGCGGGTGGAGATGGTGTCGCGGGCCTGTTCGGCGGCGTCGCGGACGGTGGATTTCACCCGTTCCATGCCTTCGCGCGCCTGCTCGGCGACGCCGGCGGTGGATTGCCAGGAGCCGGTGGCGGCGCCGCCCTCGGGTGCGTTGCCGGCCTTGGGCTGGCCGTGGGACGAGGCACCGGACTGGGTGCCGGGCTGGCCGGGAACGCTGTCCTTGCTGTGGGCCCCGAGGGAGGAGGCGGCACCGCCCTGCGGCTGTTTCTCTTGCATGTTGCGAGCTCCGTGATGGGGTCAAATGGAAGCGACGGAAAAGGGGACGCGACCGGCAATGCCGGCCACGCCCCCCGGGTTCCGCCGCCGGGCTGGTGTCAGGGCTTGCGCGTCTTGTTCTTGTCGCTGAGGTCGGTGCCGAGGGTGCGATCGACCGCGCGGCTGGCCATGGTGCCAGGCGGGTTGCCGGGCGCGCCGTCGGGCGGGGAGGCGGAGGTGGCGCCGGGGGTTTTGCCGCCGGTTTCGTCCTGCACGTCGACCTCGGTGCGGCGCACCGTGTCCTGGACGGTCTCGGTGCGCTCGGTGGCGTCCTTGCGCATCACGACCTCGCCGGTGACGCGCGTTTCCTTGGCCACCACGGCTTCCTCGCCGTGCTCCACCGCTTCGATGGTGCGTTCGCGGAACAGGTCGTCGCCAGGCCTGGCGGCGCGGTCCACGGCGCGGCGCTCCACCTCCACGTTCTCGCTGTGCAGCGTCACCTGCTCGTTCACCGGCGTTTCGACGACATAGGAGCGCACGCGCACGCGGCCGCGTTCCACGTCGCGCTTGCCGATCTGGACGCGTTCCTCGGCCAGCGGGATGACCTCGTCGCGGGCCGTGGCGGATGCGCGCCTGGGGGCGGCGCCGGAGGCGGGCGTCATGGGCGCGGTGTTGCCGGCGCCGGCCATGCGGCCCTGCTCGTTGGTCATGCTGCCGGGGGCGGGGTGGTTGGAGAAGTCGCCGCCGGCGCCGCCGGGGCGGGCGATGACGGGCTCGTTGGTGGTGCCGGCGACGCCGATCTCGGGCGATGTCGGCAGCGTGGTGGCGGCATCGGACGCGTATTCGCCGCTCCAGCCGGAGGCGCGCCATTGCGCCTCGCGGTTCTCGAGGTCGACGGCGCCGTGGCTCTCGAGGACATCCATGGCGTCGTCGATCTGGTCTTCCTCGACCTCGGCGGAGACCAGGAAGCTGCCGCGGCGCAGGCCCTCGGCATAGGTGGTGCGGTCCTCATCCGGGACGAACAGGTCGCGCAGGGCGGCCCAGAAGCCACGGTCTTCCTCGCCCACGCTGGCGGCGGACGGCGCATCGACGCGGCTGCCGTCGCCATGGACGCGGACGGCGGCGCGGTTGAGCAACAGGTCGCGCACCAGGTGGTCGGCGGCGGCATCGGCTTCGGCACGGCTGTCGAACATCGCGGTGATCATGCGTGTCATCAACACTACTCCCTGGAAAGATCAGGCGGCGCGGCTGCGCCGGGGGAAAGATCAGGCGGCGCGGCTGCGCCGGGGGAAGGGTCGGGCGGCGCGGTGGCGCCGGGTTCGTTCGTGGCCGTGTCGGGGTGGGCGCCGTTCTCCGCCTCATCGGCGGCGACGCGGGTGACTTCGGCGTGCTGCACGCGGCGGCGCACCGGGACGGCGACGTTCTCCTCGACCGTCTCGAGGCGCAGGTGCAGTTCCTCGCGCAGGCGCAGGCGGCGCTCGACGACGAGCACCTCCTCCACCACCGGGACCACCACGACGTCGCCCTCCTGGCGGACGGCGGGGACCTCGGATACGTCGCGGTCGATCGGCACGCGCTGCACCGAGGCGCGGCGGCCATGCAAGGTGGCGCGCAGCGTTTCCTCCACCTCCTCGGTCGTCAGGTGAATGCGCACCAGGCCGTGCGCGACCTCGCTCGTGTCGATGCGCACGCGCTCCTCCGCGAGTGGAATGCGGTCGGTTGGCTGGTCGTCCGGCGGAAGCGCCACGGCTTCGTCCTTTGGATGCGGGAGGGGGTGCACCGGGCTCGTCGTGGGGGGCGGGACCGCAGCCTGTGGCGCGCGGCCGGTGTGGATGAGGCAACGGCACCGCGGCGCGATGGTTCCTGCGGATGCGTGCTCAGCGCGCCGGGGGCGGGGGGCGGGCGAGGGCGGCGCAGGCGTTGTCCTCGCCGATGCCGAACTGGATGGTGGGCAGCAGGGCGGCGGGGGCGAACAGCAGGCCGAGGCCGACGGCGCCGGCGCCGCGGGCGGCAAGTTCGCCGGCCTCGGGCGCGAAGTTCGGGTTCTTCAGCGTGCCGGTGATGCGGATGGGAGCGGCGAGTGTTCCGATGGTGAAATGCTTGGCGCGGGTGCGCAGCTCGGCGCGGATCGCCTCGCTGCGCAGGTCGAGCGTGCCCTGGACCACGGTGCGGTCGTCGCCCGTATCGAGCAGCAGGGTGCGGGTGGTGAGCATGCCGCGACCCAGGGCGAGGTCGCCGATCAGGCAGCGCACCGGCGTGCGGTCGGGCAGGCCGAGGGCGGAGAACACCGCCTCGCCGATCTGCAGGCCGGAGAGGTCGACGACCAGCTGGCTCATCGAGCCGCCGGCCATGAAGAAGGTGAGGCGGCCGGTGCCGCGCTGGAGGATCTCGGCCAGCGAGCGGCCGACCGAGTCGATCTCGATACGGCCGCCGAGCAGGCCGTTGCCCTCGAACAGGTCGCCGGCGGCGGCCAGCAGGCGGCGGAGGTCCAGGCGGCGCATCTGGAGGTCGGCACGGGTGCGCATGCCGCCCTCGGCGGGGGTCATGTCGATCGTACCCTCGATCGCGCCTCGCCCGACCGTCATGCGGGCATCGGTGAGGCGGATGCGGCCGTCCTCGATGTCCAGGCGCGTGGCGAAGGCGTCGAAGGGCGGCGCGCGGCCGATGATGCGCTCGCCGCGATAGGCGATGTGGAAATCGGCCGCGGCGATGCGCGGCAGGTCCATGGGGATGTTGGGGATCAGGCGGGGATTGGCCTCGGCGCGGGCGACGGCCTGGCGCTGTTCGGGGGTGAGGCCGGGGGTGGTGGCGCGGCCGGGCTGGGAGCCGATGAAGCCGGCGAGGTCCTGGAGGTCGAGCTTCTCGGATGCGAGTTCGCCGGCCAGGACCGGACGGGGGCCGGTGAGGTCGAGGGCGAGGTCGCCGCGCAGGTCGCTGCTGCCGAGCTGGCCCTGGAGGCCGGCGAGCTTCACCACGCCGGCCTCGAAGCTGGTGGCGGCGGCGAGGCGGAAGGGTGGTGTGGGCGGCAGGGGGATGCCGGTGAGTGCCTCGAGCCCGTCGAGGCTGGCGCCGGCCAGTTCGATCTGCAGCCGGGCGGCGGCGGGCTGGAGCGGGCCGGCGACGGTGCCGCTGGCCGAAAGCTCGGCGCTGCCGCTCTGCAACCGGGCCTCGACCGCGTAGGGCAAGGCGCTGTCGGCCAGGGTGGTGGCGGGGGCGCCGCGGATGCGGCCGGTGACCGGCTGGCCGCCGTAGCTGCCGTCGATATCGGCGGTGATGGTGGCGTCGGCCTCGGTGGCGAGCAGGACGCGGCCCTGGGCGCCGATGCGGGCGAGCTGGAGGTCCACGGCACCGTCCTGCACGCGCAGGACGCCGATGCGCGGTCCGGCGCCAGCGCCGCCCTGCAAGGCGAAGGTGTAGTTGTTGGCGCCGTCTGGCTGCTGCACCGCGGCCACGCGCAGGCCGGTGAGCGTTGCCTCGGGGACGTCCGGCAGGCCGCCGCGCCACACCGGGCCGAGGGACAGGGTCAGGTCGAGACGGGCGACAGTGGCGAAGGCGGGGGCCGCGGCCGCCAGTTCGGGGGGGCTGGCAATGCGGACGTCGTGCAGGGCGATGCGCAGCGGGCGCAGGCCGAGGAATTCCAGCCGCCCGACCTGCACGTCGCGCCCCAGCGCCGTGCTGGCGCGCGCGGCGAAGATCGGGCGCAGCCATAGCGGCGCGGTGGCGACGGCGGTGCCGGCCAGGGCCAGGACCGCCGCCCCGGCGATCGCCCATCGCCAGGCCGGGCGCATCGCGCGGCGCTCCGTCAGCGACCGCCTTGCGTTCGGGGGCGTATCCGGTGCGTGTTCCGGTTCCGGATCATCGTGTCCTCCGTTTGCGCTGCGGTCTTCCTCAACGCCGACGGCAGGGGCGGGTTGCGCGCGGGCGCCGGAGGCTCGACGTTGGGGGAAGGAGGCACGCCATGGACCCGACGAATCCGAACGACGCCCGGCAGACGCGCTCGCACAGCTATCGGCTGGCGGTGGAGGACACCGACTTCCTGCTGCGCCAGGAAATGCGCGCGATGCGCTTCAGCCTCGAATACGCCAAGGCGGACCTGCTGCTGCGCGACTGGGGGGTGCGGTCGACGATCATCGTGTTCGGGAGCGCGCGGGTGGCGGCCCCCGAGCAGGTGGCGGCGGCGGAGCTGGTGTCGCACACGGAGGCGGATGCGGAGGTGCTGGCGCGGATGCGGCGGCAATTGCCGTGGTACGAAGGGGCCCGGTCCTTCGCCCGCATCGCCTCCGAGCGCGGGGGGGCGCTGGCGCCGCGCAATCGGTGGCACGACAACGTCATCGCGACCGGCGGCGGCGGCGGGATCATGGAGGCGGCGAACCGCGGCGCGCACGAGGCCGGGGCGCCCAGCATCGGGTTCAACATCACGCTGCCGATGGAGCAGCTGCCCAACCCCTACATCACGCCGGAGCTGAGCTTCCGCTTCCACTACTTCGCGATGCGCAAGATGCACCTGGCGATGCGGGCCAACGCGCTGGTGGTGTTCCCCGGCGGGTTCGGCACTTTCGACGAGCTGTTCGAGATCCTGACGCTGACGCAGACGCGCAAGATGGGGCCCGTGCCGATCGTGCTGTTCGACGAGGGCTACTGGCGGCGGCTGGTGAACTTCGAGGCGCTGGTGGAGGAGGGGATGATCGCGCGCGACGACCTGGCGCTGTTCGACTTCGCCGACACGGCGGAGGCGATCTGGGCGCGGCTGAGCGCGCGGGGGGTGGGTGCGGCGGTGTGATGGGAGATGTTGGAGCAGACCGACGAAGCCAAGGGCAGGGCTTCGCCCTGCACCCACCAAAGGCCGACGGCCTTTGGAAACCCATTCATGAGAATGGATCAGAGGTTCAGGGGCTCGGCTCCTGGCGGGTCTGGGCGGAGCCCAGCCTTGCGTGCCGTTGCGCCGTAGCCCGCTGATTCAATGATCCGTGGCGCGCAACTCGCCGGCGCGGACCGAGGCGATGGCGTTGTTCAGCACCTGGACCACCGCATCGTCGGACAGCGAGCGGGACAGCATGCCCATGGCGCCGCCGAGCAGGGCGGAGGCGATGGCCAGCGAGCCGATGTTCTGGCTGGTCATGTATTCGATCGCCTTGTCGACCACCGCGCCGGCGTGGCTGAGGTCGGCCGGGCTGCCACCTTCGTCGAAGCCGTTCTCGTCGTGGGCCATGGCTCGCACTCCTCTTGTGTTGGCCGATATGGGCCAGCGGGGCCGCGATTGGAACCCCGCGGCTATTTCGCCGGCGCCGCGTCCTGCTGCTCGGCCTGCATCGCCCACATGCGGGCATACACGCCACCGCGGGCGACCAGCTCGGCATGGGTGCCGCGCTCGGCCACCATGCCGTGGTCGAGCACGATGATCTCGTCGGCGTCGACCACGGTGGAGAGGCGGTGGGCGATGGTCAGCGTGGTGCGCTCGCTCGCGACGGCGCGCAGGGCGGCCTGGATTTCCTGCTCGGTGCTGGTGTCGAGCGCGCTGGTGGCCTCGTCCAGCACCAGGATCGGCGGGTCCTTCAGGATGGTGCGCGCGATGGCGACGCGCTGCTTCTCGCCGCCGGAGAGCTTGAGGCCGCGCTCGCCGACGCGGGTGTCGTAGCCCTCGGGCAGGCGCAGGACGAAATCGTGCACCTGGGCGAGGCGGGCGGCGTGTTCCACCTGGTCCTGCGTGGCGCCGGGGCGGCCATAGGCGATGTTGTAGCGGATGGTGTCGTTGAACAGCACGGTATCCTGCGGCACCACGCCGATGGCGGCGCGCAGGCTGTCCTGGGTGATGTCGCGGATGTCCTGCCCGTCGATCAGGATGCGGCCTTCGGTGGTGTCGTAGAAGCGGAACAGCAGCCGGTTGATGGTGGACTTGCCCGCGCCGGTGGGGCCGACGATGGCCAGCGAACCGCCGGCGGGGATGCGGAAGGACAGGCCCTTGAGGATCTCGCGCTCCGGCTGGTAGCCGAAGCGGACATCGTCGAACACCACCTCGCCGGGGCGGCCGGCGGCGGGGGGAGCGAGCGCGGTGGCGCCGGGCTTGTCGGCGACTTCCTGGTTCAGGGAGAGCAGGCGGAACAGCGCCTCCATGTCGGTCAGGCCCTGCTTGATCTCGCGGTAGACGAAGCCGAGCATGTTCAGCGGCTGGTAGAGCTGCATCAGGTAGGTGTTCACCAGCACGAACTTGCCCACGCTCATGGTGCCGCCGGCCACGCCCTGGGCTGCCATCAGCATCACCACCGACAGGCCGATGGCGATGATCGCCGCCTGGCCGAGGTTGAGCATGTTCAGCGTCACCTGGTTCTTCACCGCGGCGCGCTCGTAGCGGGCCCAGCTTTCGTCGAAGCGGCGGGACTCGTGCGCCTCGTTGCCGAAATACTTGACCGTCTCGTAGTTCAGCAGGCTGTCGACGGCCTTGGTCTGCGCGTCGCTGTCGGTCTCGTTCATGGTGCGGCGGATGCGCACGCGCCAGTTGGTGAAGAACAACGTGAAGGAGAGGTACAGCGTAACCGCCAGGAGGGTGACGCTGGCGAAGCGCCAGTCGAACACGTACCAGAGGATGCCGACGACCAGCGCCACCTCGAACAGCGTCGGCAGCACGTTGAACACGGCCAGGCGCAGCACGTTCTCGATGCCCGTGGTCCCGCGCTCGATGGCGCGCGAAAGGCCGCCGGTCTGGCGGTCGAGGTGGAAGCGCAGCGACAGGCGGTGCAGGTGGCGGAAGGTTTGCAACGCGATGCGGCGCACGGTGCGCTGCTGTACGGCGGCGAAGATGGCGTCGCGCATCTCGCCGAAGCTGCTGGCGGCGATCCGCAGCAGGCCGTAGCCGACGATCAGTGCGACGGGAACGGCGATCACGGCGGCGGCGGGCAGCGTTCCGGCCGAGCCAGACGCGGGCACCAGCGCGTCGACGGCCCAGGAATACACCACCGGCACCCACACAAGGGCGAGCTTGGCGCAGACCAGGAAGATGGCGGCGATGACCACGCGCACGCGCGCGCCCATGTCGTCGCGGGGCCAGAGATAAGGCAGGAGGGAGCCGATGGTCTGCAGGCCGGATCGGGTCTGGCCTGCGGTAAAGGTCAGCTGGGGGCCGCTGGTGCGTCTCATGCTGCGGGATGTGGCACGCCGGACCCCGGCTGGAAAGAGATGGGGGTGGTGGGGGCTGCCATTCCGGGTTAACGCATCGGCCATGGAAGCCCTGCTGCGCCGCATCGCCGAGGTGAACAACGCCCTCCTGCCGGGCGGGCGGGTGCCGTTCCTGCTGGGCGCCGAGCAGGTGGGCTGGCTGGCGCCGGGGCTTGCGGAAGCGGTGGCCGAATTCGACCATGTGGCGGCCGGGCCGGCCGGCGTGGTGCTGGAGCGGCCGGGGGATTTGCCGGAGATCGCGCGCGCGCTGTCGCGCCGCGGGCTGATGCGGTGGCGGCGGGAGGCGTTCGACGTGCGGGCGACGCCGGATGGCGAGGTGCTGTCGACGATCGATCGCGGCGCCCTGCCCGGCTTCGGGATCGAGGCGCAGGGCATTCACCTGGATGGGCTGGTGCGCCGGGCGGACGGGCTGCACATCTGGATCGCGCGGCGGTCGGCGACCAAGGCGCTCGATCCCGGCAAGCTGGACCATATCGTGGCGGGCGGCATGCCGGCTGGGCACACGCCGTTCGAGACGCTGGTGAAGGAGGCGGCCGAGGAGGCCGCGATGCCGGCCGCGCTGGCAGGGCAGGCATTGCCGACCGGCGTGCTGCGCTACGCGATGGAGCGGCCGGAGGGGCTGCGGCGGGACGTGCTGCACTGCTACGAGGTGGAGCTGCCCGAGGATTTCGTGCCGCACGCGCATGACGGCGAGGTGGCGGGGTTCGAGCTGTGGCCCCTGCCCCGGGTCGCGGCGGCGCTGCGGGGTGGCGGGGCGGACTTCAAGTTCAACGTCGTGGTCGTGCTGGCCATGCTGCTGCTGCGCCATGGCGCGTTCACGGACGCGGAGGCGGCGCAGGTGGCCGCTGCCGTGCCGCGCTGACGGCAGGGCGGCGGCCGGATCGCGCCTGCCGGTGCGCTACATCGTGTAGGGCAGGCCGTAGTAGTCGTAGACGGTGCGGCCATAGCCCGGGCGCTCCCAGGGCGATTCGTCGCTGGCGTAAGAGGGCGCGCCCTCCAGCTGCTCGCGGGTAAGGTCGACGACGTAGCCGCCGCGGGAGGTGTCGTAGGTCAACGCGCCCCAGGGCAGCGGGTGGTAGCGTTCGCCGATGCCGAGGAAGCCGCCGAAGCTCATCACCGCATAGGCGACGCGGCCGCTGACCTTGTCGATCATCAGGCCATAGACGCTGCCGAGGCTGTCGCCGTTGTGGTTGTAGACCGCGGTGCCCTCCACCTTGTCGGCGGCGATGAGGCGGTGGGTCTCGTCGATCGCCATGTCGCCGCCCATGCTGCTGGCGGGCATGTCGCTTCCGGTCATGCCGCTGCCGGTCGTGCGTCGCGTGCCTGACATCGTTGCCTCCTGTGGCCGTGTGCCGGGGCAAGCGCCGAGCGGGGCTCGGGGTTCCGTGGCGCCTGCCCAGCCCTTTGGCCCAGCCAGTGGGCCGGGCTATTCGGCCCGGGCGGCGGCGAGCGCGTCGGCGACGGTGCCGTCGTAGTGCACGTGCGGCGGGCGGACGCCGTTGCTGAGCAGGACGCGGCGCACGCCCGGGATGGCGCCGGCGATGCGGACCTGGGCGTGGCGGCGCCCGGCCTTGCGCACGAAGCTCTCGATGGTGCTGGCGGCGGTGGAATCGAGCAGCGGCACGGCGGAGAAATCCAGGATGAAGGCCTTCGGACGTTCGGCCAGGTGGTCCAGCGCGATCGCCACGTTGGCGGCCGAGCCGAAGAAGAAGGCGCCCGAGATGCGGTGGACCAGGATGTCGGGATCGGATGCGGCGGCGGCATCGTAGGGCGTGCGGTGTTCGCCCGGGGTGCTGTCGGCCTGGTCCTCGGCGACCAGGGGCAGGCCGGTCTGCACCTCCACCGCCTGGGCCATGCGGTGCAGGAACAGCAGCACGCCGAGGCCGAAGCCGACCAGGATGCCCTCCGTCAGGTCGCGGAAGATCACCAGCAGGAAGGTGGCCAGCAGCACGACGGCATCGCCCCAGCTGGAGCGGATCAGGGCCGCGAATTCGCGCTTCTCGAACATGTTCCACGAGACCAGCGCCAGCACGCCGGCCAGGGCGGCGAGCGGGATGTAGGCGGCGAGCGGGGCGGCGAGCAGCATGAACAACAGCAGGAACACCGCGTGCAACATGCCCGACACCGGCCCGCGCGCGCCGGCGCGCACGTTGGTGGCGGTGCGCGCGATGGTGCCGGTGACGCAGAAGCCGCCGAACAGGGCGCTGCCGATGTTGCCGACGCCCTGGGCGACCAGCTCGCAGTTCGAGCGGTGGCGGCGGCCGCTCATGTTGTCGGCGACGACGGCGGACAGCAGGCTCTCGATGCCGCCGAGCAGGGCGAAGGAGAGGGCGGCGGGCAGCACCTCCAGCACGCGGGCGGGCGAGAGGTCGGGCAGGGCGGGGGCGGGCAGGCCGCTGGGGATGCCGCCGAACTTGCTGCCGATGGTGGCGATCGGCAGGCCGAGCAGCGCCGCGGCCACGGAGGCGAGCGCCACGGCGATCAGCATGCCCGGCCAGTGCGGGCGGAAGCGGCGCACCAGCAGGATCACCGCGATCGTGCCGGCGGACACCATGACCGCCTGCGGCGTGATGGTGTGGCGCACCGCCCACAGCGCCTCAAGCTTGTGCACCAGCTCGCCCGGCTCGGCGGCCAGCGTCATGCCCAGCAGCTCGCGGATCTGGCTGGCGAAGATGATGACGGCGATGCCGGCGGTGAAGCCCACCGTCACCGGGAAGGGGATGTACTTGATGAAGGTGCCGAGCCGCAGG
Organism: Asaia bogorensis; assembly: GCA_945897825.1. Classification (GTDB taxonomy): domain Bacteria; phylum Pseudomonadota; class Alphaproteobacteria; order Acetobacterales; family Acetobacteraceae; genus CAMDGX01. Next base: position 41,072 of record CAMDGX010000018.1, read on the forward strand.
AAGCCGATGGCCAACAGGATCAGGCCGGAGAGGAAGGTGGCCAGGACCAGCCCGTCGACCCCGTGGAGGGTGACGGTGGCCAGCACCAGCACGATGAAGGCGCCGGCCGGGCCGCCGATCTGGAAGCGGCTGCCGCCGAGCAGTGAGATGAGGAAACCGCCGACGATGGCGGTGGTCAGGCCACGGTCGGGCGAGACGCCGGAGGCGATGGCGATGGCCATGGAGAGCGGCAGGGCGACAATGGCGACGGTCAGGCCGGCGATGATGTCCGAGCGAAGTTCCTGCAGCCCGTAGCCCTCGCGCAGCACGGTGACGAGCTTGGGCGTGAACAGCTCGGCGAAGCTGGGGGCGGGTCGGTGCAACATCCATCGTCCTCCTGACGGCCGGTGCGCTCCCGCATGGAGCGGGAAGCGTTACCATGCACCCTTGGACGACGATGCAACAGGGCGCGGGCTAGCCGGCCAGCAGGCGGTCGATCTCGTCCTGCGCTAGGTCGGGGGCAAGGCTGCCGGGGGCGGTGGGGGCGAGGCCGCTGGGGGGGGCGCGTTCGGCCACCGTGGGCGGGGCCTCTCCGGTGCCAAGGCTGGTCAGCATGGTCTCGACATGGTGCAGGTGGTCGATGGCGCGGCGGATGCGCTGGCTGGTCAGGTCCTGGAAGGAACAGGCCTCGAAGATCGCGTTGACCTTCTCGCTGATGCGCGCGCGCATCTCGGGGTCGGCGCGGAGTTCCTCCAGCCATTCGCCGATCGCCTCGGCCGCCTCCATGATGCGGTTGGCCGCGGCCTCGGTGGTTTGCACCACGGCCTCCAACTCGGTGCCGGAGTTGCGCGTGGCGGCCTGCGGCACCGCCAGGACCTCGGCGAGCTGGGACTTCACCGCGCCGAGCTGGCTGGTGATGTTGGCCTCGCTGTAGTCGATCAGCTGCACCGAGGCGTGGATTTCCGTGCTCAATTCGGCGAAGCGCCGGTCCACGAAGCGACGCAGGTCGTCGATCCGTGCGCATACGGCAGCCGTATCGGTCGCATCCGCCAACTCTGCCGCCATCCATCCGTCTCCCGCCATCGGCGCACAGAGTGACGGGGCGAGGTTAAGCGTCGCTGAATCGGATTACCGCACCGTCACGCTCAGGCGGAACGCGGCGTTGCCGCGCGTGCCGCCGACCACGATCAGGTAGGCGCCGCTGGCCGGCAGCCGGCCGCTCCAGCTGCGCGCATCCTCGCCCTCCCCCGCACCTGGCAGGGCGGTGCCGTCCACCATCGCCATGCCGTCCTGTTGGCGCGGCACGGCGCCGGGGTGCCAGATCTGGAACACCGCGTTGTCCTCCGGCGCCGTGATGCGCGCGGTCAGCGTCTGCCCGGCGCGGGCCTCGAGCGAGAACAGCGCGCGCTCGCCGCGCACCACGGCGCCCTGCACCTCCGCCCCGCTGGCGCCACGGGCGAAGCGGATCGGCTGCACCTGCGGCTCCGCCAGGACCGGCGCGGAGGCACATAGCAGCGTGGCGGCGAGGAGGAGGGCTCGCATGCGCCCTCAGAGCCCGAGGAAGAACTTCGCCCGGCGCAGATAGGCCTGGCGGTCGGCAAGGCCGTTCAGGCCACCGTTGATGCGCCTTGTGGCGCGCTCCACGTCGTCGGCGTCGGCCATGGCGTTCAGGCCGCGCGTCTCCCAGAACCAGCAGGCGGCATCGACCGCCAACGCCGGATCGGTGGCGACCGGCGCGGGGTCGGCGGCCAGGTCGCGCCCGATGGCGCGGCCATAGGCAGTGTAGTTGGCCCGGCCGGTGAGCTGGATCAGCCCGCGCCCCTTGAACCGGCGCCCGTCGCCGGGCTGCGTGTTGCCCAGGTCGGCGCGGCCCTCGTAGGCGTCGCCGCTGGCCAGTTCCTCGGCATAGCGGAAGGCGCCGCTCTCATGGGCGAGCTGGGCGATGAAATGGGCCTGGCGCAGGGGCGTGGTGATGTGGCGCTCATGCATGCCGGCCAGCAGGTGCGGCAGGTAGCGCTCGATGCGCTCCGGCGTGGCCGCGGGCATGATGCCGCGCAGGACCAACGCGTCGAGCCCGCCCTTCAACCCGGCGCGCAGCGCGCCCAGCGTGCGCCCGCCCGGGTCGATCCGGCCGTCCGGCACGGCGCCGGGCAGGGCTGCCGCCTGGAAATCGCGGATGGCACGGCCGGTCTGGTCGCCGAAGCCGCCATCCACGGCAATGCGCGGCAGGTCGGCGGGGCGGTTGAGGTTCAGCAACACCTGCACCACCACCACGTCGCCGCGCCCGTTGGCGCAACCCTGGCCCACGGCACCCTCGATACACATCGCAGTTCCCTCCCTTGCGGTAGAGGAACAGTATCGAGGATGGAGGGACCGCGCCAAGCGATTGACATGGCAAGGCGAACGAATTTTCGCGAGGAGGGTTCCGCAGGAAGGAAGAATGTTCTTTTTTGGAAAAAAGAAACAAAAAACTTTCCTCCATGGCGCCGCGGCCGAAAGGCTCAGCGAAGCGCCAAGTGGAAAAGTCTTTTTGCTTCTTTTTCTTCAGAAAAAGAAGATTCTTGGTTACCGCGCCCGCCGCGCCAGCGCCGCCGTGAGCGTGTTCTCCAGCAGGCAGGCGATCGTCATGGGGCCGACGCCGCCGGGCACCGGGGTGATCGCGCCGGCGTGGGCGGCGACCTCGTTGTAGGCGACGTCTCCCACCAGCGTGCCGGCGGCGGTGCGGTTGATGCCGACATCGATCACCACCGCCTCGTGCGCCACCCAGTCGCCGCGCACCATCTCCGGGCGGCCGACTGCGGCGATCAGCACTTCCGCACGGCGGCATTCGGCGGCGAGGTCGCGGGTGCGGGAGTGGGCCAGCGTCACGGTCGCGTCGGCGCCGGTCAGCAGGGCGGCCATCGGGCGGCCGACCAGGACCGAGCGGCCGAGCACCAGGGCGCGCACGCCGGCCAGCTTCACCTCGGCGGCGGCCAGCAGCTTCATCACGCCGAGCGGGGTGCAGGGCACCAGGCCGGGGCGGCCGGCGGCGAGCAGGCCGGCGCTGGTCGGGGTGAGGCCGTCGACATCCTTGGCCGGGTCGATCGCGTCCAGCACCGCTTCGGTTGCGATGTGGGCCGGCAGGGGGAGCTGGACCAGGATGCCGTCCACCTCCGGGTCGTCGTTCAGGTTGCGCACGACGGCAAGCAGCTCGGCCTGGGGGGTCGCGGCGGGCAGGCGGATGGTGCGCGCGGCGATGCCCATGGCGGTGGCCGCGCGGTCCTTGCTGCGGACATAGACCTGGCTGGCGGGATCGTCGCCCACCAGCACCACGGCCAGGCCGGGGCGGAACGGCAGGGCGGCGACGCGGGCGGCGGTTTCAGCGCGCAGGGCGGCGGCGATGGCTTTTCCGTCGATGATACGGGCCGTGGGGGATTGCGCGGTCACAGCGCCTCCAGCCTGGGTGCGAGAAGGGTGGGGTCGCCGGCGACCATCAGCGTTTTGTCGCGGCTGGTGGCGCCCTGGGCAACCGACACGTCGGCGGGACGGACGGCCAGGGCGGCTGCCAGGGCGGCGCAGGCGGCGCGGTTGGCGCGGCCATCCTCGGCGGCCTCGGCCACGCCGATGCGCAGGCGCTCGCCGTCGATGTCGGGGGCGCGGCCGCCCACGCCGGGGCGGCGCGATTTCGGCTGCACCTTCACCGCGACCCGCACGCCGCCGGTGGCCGGGCGCCAGAAGGTCATGGCCGCTACAGGATCAGGCCCGAGATGTTGCCGTGCACGATGGCGCCGTAGATCCGCGCCAGCAGCATCTGGGCGACATAGATCAGGAAGATCAGCGCCACGGGGCTGAGGTCGATGCTGCCGAAGGTCGGGATCACGCGGCGGATCGGGCGCAGCGCCGGCTCGGTGATGCGGTAGAGGAAGTCGCCGATCATCCAGACGAAGCGGTTGCGCGTGTCGAGCACGTTGAACGAGATGAGCATGCTCATGACCGCCGCCAGGATGACGGCCCATTTGTAGAGATTCAGGACCTCCTGGGCGATCTGGAACAGGATGGTGATCACGGGACCTCCGGGCGACGGCGGCGGCGCTGCGCCATGGCGTTCCGTGTGCCATGGCCCGGCCCGGTGGTAAACCCTGGCGCGCGCGGCGGCGACTTGACTTGCCCCCGGGGCGTGGTCATGTTCCGGCCGCGCGGGGATGGGGCTGTAGCTCAGTTGGGAGAGCGCGTCGTTCGCAATGACGAGGTCAGCGGTTCGATCCCGCTCAGCTCCACCATCCCCGCCGCTTCTTCCTACCGCCCGATCCCTTGCAGGACCTCCGTGATCCCGGTGATGGCGATCTGCACGCCGATGCACAGCAGCAGGAACGCCGACAGCCGCGCGAAGGTGGTGCGCGCCGAAGGGCCGAGCATTCCCGCGATCCGGTCCGCCGAACGGTAGGACAGCCAGATCACCCCGGCGATCACCACAGCCGCGGCCGAGGCGCCGAGGAAGAACCACAGCACCTGCCCCGCCCCCGGCGGACGCTGCGCGCCCAGGGCCACGGCGACCGCGATGGTGCCAGGCCCGGTGGTGAACGGCAGCGTCAGCGGGAAGAACGCCATGGACGACACGTCGCCCTCGCCGCTCTCGGCCTGCTGCTGCTTGCGCGCCTCCTGCCGCTCCGGCGCGTTCAGCAGGTCGAAGGCGCGCACCGCCACCACCGCGCCGCCGGCAATGCGCAAGGCGGCCAGCGAGATGCCGAAAAACTCCAGGATGTAGGAACCGGCCCACAACGCGCCGAGCATCACGCCGAGCGAGTAGAGCGCCACCTTGTCCGACAGCATGCGGCGCTGCGCGGCGGAAAGATGCGCGGTGACCTCGTTGAAGATGAACGCCGCACCCGGAGGGTTCACGATGGAAAACAGCGCGGGGACGGCGAGGAGGAAGGTCGTCAGCGCGAGGGACATGAGGATACCAAAGGAAGGAAGATTCTTCTTTTTCTGAAGAAAAAGAAGCAAAAAGACTTTTTATCAATTTGCGCCGCGTTTGACCGGTCGGGCGCGGCGCAAAGTGTTGAAAGTTTTTTTGTTCTTTTTTTCAAAAAAGAACGTGCTTGCCTTACTTCGCCAGCTCCTGCTCGACGAGCGTGGCCCAGAAGCTGGCCCCGATCGGCAGGATGGCGTCGTTGAAATCGTATTTCGGGTGGTGGACCTGGGTGGTGAACCTGTCGCCATCGGCCTGGCCGATGCGCACGAAGCAGCCGGGGACGGCCTGGGCCATGTAGCTGAAATCCTCGCCGCCCATGGTCGGTGGGCGCTGGCGGATCACCTTGCCGTCGCCGAGCAATTTCGTGCCGGCGCGGGCGGCGCGGTCGGCGGCATCTTCGTTGTTCACCACCGGTGGGTAACCCCGTCGGTAGTCGATGACGGCGGTGGCGCCGTGGGCGGCGGCGGTGGCGTTGACGATCTGGGGGATCAGGCGCTCGACCTCGTCCTGCACCTCGGGGCGCAGGGTGCGCACGGTGCCGGAGAGCATGGCGGTGTCGGGAATGACGTTGTGGGCGCTGCCGGCGTGGAACTGGGTGACCGAGACGACGGCGCTGGCCAGCGGATCGGTACGGCGGGCGACGATGGATTGCAGGGCGAGGACGACGTGGCTGCCGACGACGACGGGGTCGATCGTCATGTGCGGGCGCGCCGCGTGGCCGCCGCGGCCGGAGAGCGTGATGATGAAGCGATCCGATGCGGCCGACACGCTGCCGGCGACCGCCGTGATGGTGCCGACGGGCAGCGCCGTGTCGTTATGGGCGCCATAGACGCGCTCGCAGGGGAAGCGCTGGAACAGGCCTTCCTCGACCATGATGCGCCCGCCGCCGGCGTTCTCCTCGGCGGGCTGGAAGATGAAATGCACGGTGCCGTCGAAGTTGCGGGTTTCGGCGAGGTACTTGGCCGCGCCGAGCAGCATGGTGGTGTGGCCGTCGTGGCCGCAGGCGTGCATCCGGCCGGGGGTGGTGGATTTGTGCGCGAACTCGTTCTCCTCGGTCATCGGCAGGCAGTCCATGTCGGCGCGGATGCCGATGGAGCGGGACGAGGTGCCGACCTTCAGCGTGCCGACCAGGCCGGTGCCGGCCAGGCCGCGCGTCACCTCGATGCCCCAGGAGGCGAGCTTGTCGGCGACGACCTGGCTGGTGCGGTGTTCCTCCAGCCCCAGCTCGGGGTGGGCATGGAGGTCGCGGCGCCATTCGGTGAGGGTGTCGGCGTCGGCGGCGATGCGGTTGATGACGGGCATGGGGCACTCCGAGTTTCGGCTATGGGCGACCATAGCAGCCCGGCCCCGGCCTGCCAGTTGATCCGGCGCCGCGCCATCGGCAAATTGCGGCAACCGTTCCGCAGGAGCCCCGCCGATGAAAACCCGCGCAGCCGTCGCCCGCAAGGCCGGAGCCCCGCTGAGCCTGGAAACCGTCGACCTGGAAGGGCCGCGCGAGGGCGAGGTGCTGGTGGAGATCAAGGCCACCGGCATCTGCCACACCGACGAGTTCACCCTGTCGGGCGCGGACCCCGAGGGCATCTTCCCGGCCATCCTGGGCCATGAGGGCGCGGGCGTCGTGGTCGATGTTGGCCGCGGCGTCACGTCGCTGAAGAAGGGCGATCATGTCATTCCGCTCTACACGCCGGAATGCCGCCACTGCGAATACTGCCTGAGCCGCAAGACCAATCTGTGCATCACGCTGCGCGCCACGCAGGGCAAGGGCGTCATGCCGGACGGCACCAGCCGGTTCTCCTGCGACGGTGAATCCATCGCGCACTACATGGGGACGTCGACGTTCTCCAACTTCACCGTGCTGCCGGAGATCGCGCTGGCGAAGATCCGCCAGGACGCGCCGTTCGAGAAGGTCTGCTACATCGGCTGCGGCGTGACGACCGGGATCGGCGCGGTCATCAACACCGCCAAGGTGGAACTGGGCGCGCGCGCGGTGGTGTTCGGGCTGGGCGGGATCGGGCTGAACGTGATCCAGGGCTTGCGCATGGTCGGCGCCGAGCAGATCATCGGCGTGGACATCAACCCCGGGCGAAAGGCGATGGCCGAGAAGTTCGGCATGACCCACTTCGTGAACCCGAAGGAGGTCGAGGGCGACCTGGTGCCCTACCTGGTGAACCTGACCAAGGGCGGCGCGGACTATTCCTTCGAGTGCGTCGGCAACACCACGCTGATGCGCCAGGCGCTGGAATGCACGCGGCGCGGCTGGGGCAAGTCGGTCATCATCGGGGTGGCCGGGGCGGGGCAGGAAATCAACACAAGGCCGTTCCAGCTAGTGACCGGGCGGACCTGGATGGGCACGGCGTTCGGCGGCGCGCGCGGGCGCACCGACGTGCCGAAGATCGTCGACTGGTACATGGACGGGAAGATCAATATCGACGACCTGATCACCCATGTGCTGCCGTTCGAGAAGATCAACGAAGGATTCGACCTGATGCACCGCGGGGAAAGCATCCGCAGCGTGGTGGTGTACTGAGTTAGGTCTACCAAGACCGCACCCAAGGCTGGGCTCCGCCCAGACCCGCCAGGGGCCGAGCCCCTGGCCCCTCCTTTACCGAACTCTGCATCAAACCGAGAACCGCGGCGGCTGTTGTGGCTTCCTCGGGGGTTTTGGTGACGAGGCCAGCCGCCTGGAGGAGGTTTAGGAAGTTGCCGAGCAGTTCGATGCCGGGCGGGTCGTCTAGGTCGGTGGGCGGGGTGATGATGACCTTGTTGATGAGCGCGCGCGCTGCCTCGCGGGCTTCGGTTTGGTCAGGACCGGTCAGGGCGGCGCTGAGGTGGGTCAGCTTGGCGCGGTAGATGGCGACCATGTCGGTCGGGATTGTCGGCACTTGCGGGTGCGGCGTTGCCAGGGAGGCTGCCAGTTCGGCGCGGCGCGCTTGCAGGTCGCTCAGGCGGCGGGTGATGTCGGGGGCGCGGATGCCCTCGGCGAGGGCGTCGATGAGGTTGGCGATACGGCGGTCGGTGGTGTCGAGTTCGCGCTGGAGGTGGTCGGGATTGCCGGACGCCGCGGTGATCTGCTCGTGCCACGCCTCGGAAAAGGCGGCGGCGAAGCTGGCGAGCAGGTCGGGTTGCATCAGTTGGGCGCGCAAGGCGGCGACGACCTGGGCTTCGACGCGGGCATAACGCACCGAGGTTCGGTTGGAGCAGCCGTGGTCGCGGGCCAGCCGGCAGCTCAGGTAGTCCTTGCCGACGCGATGCAGGGTGCGCTCGCACACGCCACAGACGATCTTGCCGGTGAGCAGGTGGCGCGGGCGGCGGCACTCCCAGAAGCGGCCGAGCCGGGTGGGTCGGGTCGCAATGGTCGCGCGGGGTGCCGCCTCGGCGATCAGGCGGTCCTGGACGCGCTGCCAGGTCGGGGTGTCGAGGATCGCCAGGTGGGGCACCTCGCGGACGACCAGGTCTTCCGCCGGGTTCTCCTTGCGGACGCGGTAGCCGCCGGCAGGGTCCTTGAGGTTGTGGCGCCGGTTCCAAACGAGACGACCGACATAGAGCGCGTTGCGCAGGATGCCCTCGCCGCGCGTGGCCCTTCCGCGGATCGTATTGTCGGTCCAGACGCCGCCGTTGGGGCTGGGGATGCTGTCGGCATTCAGCGCCCGGGCGATTTGGCGCGGGGAGTGCCCGGCCGCGTAGTCGGTGAAGATGCGGCGGACGATGGCGGCCTGCTCCGGGTCGATTTCGCGCAGGCCGCGGTCGGGCTCGCCGTCGGGACCGAGGCGGCGGACGATGCGATAGCCGTAGGGCACGGTGCCGGTGCCGCGCCCCTGGAGGATGCGGCCCTCGAGGCCGCGGCGGGTCTTGGCGGCGAGGTCCTTGAGGTAGAGGGCGCCCATGGTGCCCTTGAGGCCGATATGGAGCTCGGAGATCTCGCCCTCGGTCAGGGTGACGACGCGCACGCCGGCGAAGACGGTCAGTTTGTGGAAGGCGGCGATGTGCTCCATGTCGCGACTGATGCGATCGAGGCTTTCTGTCAGCACGATGTCGATGCCGCCCTGGCGCAGGCGGGCGAGCATGGCCTGGTAGCCCGGACGCAGGGTGGTGGCGCCGGAGAGGGCGGCATCGGTGTAGGTCTCGGCAACGGTCCAGCCCTCGCGATCCGCGCGCTGCTGGCACAGGCGCAACTGGTCCTCAATCGAGGCCTCGCGCTGGGCGTCGGAGGAGTAGCGGGCGTAGAGAGCGATTCGCATTGGTATCACGACCTAGTTGGTGTCAAGCGGGAGGTTTGCTTCGCGGGAGACAGCGGCACCGGCCACTCCCTCGCGCGATGGGGGGCAAGCGGCGGGCATACCGGCTCGGAGCGCCAGTCAGGGACCGATCTCATTGGTCGGACTCCCAGCCGAAGGCGCGGCCGGCGAGACCACGGTGCTCGGCACGGGACTTGTCCAGGGATGTGCCAAATTTCTCCGCCACGTCGGCCTGGGTCGCGCGGTTGTAGTGCTGCTCGACCATGGGCCCCGAGATGCCCAGTACCGCCGCCGCCACCCCGGGATGGGCCGGGTCCTTCAACGGCGTGCTTGTGCCCAGGGCGTGGCGGAAGCGGTGCGGACCGAACCCCTGGCCGAAGGTTTCCTTGGATTTGCGCTGGATCATGTCGCTGATCTCGCCCTTCGACAGCGCCTCGCCGTACTGGTTGACCCAGAACCAGCCATGATCCTGGCCTGTGATCAGTTCCGCCCGCACCACGGCGATGTAGTGGCCGATGGCCGCTGTCAGACCCACCGGCGTATCGTATTCGAGGTGCCGACCGGTCTTGATGTCCTCATGGGCAAAGACCAGGCGATAGGCGCTGCCGTTGCGCAGGACGGACTCACCCAGGCGCAGGCTGGCCATCGATGTCACGCGCGGGGCGCGGGCGGCAAAGAGCGCGATCAGCAGGCCGTTGCGATATTTGATCCGCCGGTGCTCGGGATCATCCTCCTGGGGCGCATCCTGCATCATCGATAGCCCCCACTCGTAGAGCACCTTGCTGTCGATGATTCGGATGGGCTTGGGCACGATCGGCAGCAGCGATGCCAGCGAGCGGCCGCGGGGCGAGGTCAGCCAGCGGAAGTCCGCCTCGGGGTGCATGATCCGCATCGCCTGGCGCAGCTCGGACATCCTTTGGATGACGCTGGCGTTCGACTGGCTGCCGCGCAGGCAGGCGAAGTAGGCGCGGACATTGGCGGGCGTGACGCGCGCGGCCGGTGCGATCTCCCGGTCGAGCAAGCCATTCTCCGTCAGGAACACCAGCCAGCGGCGGTAGCCGGTGATGATCGACTTCAAGGTCGCCGGCCGTATCTTCGAGGCGTAGTTCGGCTCGTCCAGCAAATCGCCCGTGATCAGGCCGCGTTCCCACAGCTGCCGGTCGATCACCGGCCAGATCGCCCATAGATTGTGCGACCGTTCGGTCTCCCGCAGAACGTGCTTTAGCAATGTACGAGGATGAAGCCATGTGAAGCTGCTCTGCGGAGCAAGGATCCGCAGCGCCAGCTCCAGTTGGCACAAGCGTCTGTAGGCGGTCCTCGTACTCTTCCCTCGCACGTGGAGCGCTGCAATGAAGCGGCTGACCGCACCAGATGTGACACGGTTCGCCGGATGCAAACGGTGGTCGAGAAGGCCGTGTTCGGCCAGTACGCTGAGCCAGCAGCCGTACCCGTCGCCGATCGCGTCAAGCATCTTCGGCTTCAGGCTCGTGGCATAGGCACTGGTCAGACCGGCCGCCCACAGCCAGCGGTCGGTCTCGGGCCACGCGCCGAGCGGGACGATCCGGCGAGGCAAGGGCGCGCGCATCAGCGGATCCCCCGCGGCGGCTTAGAGGGGCCGCGACGCTCGCGATAGGCCTGCTGGGCCATATGGCGCAGGGCATGGCGGTCGCGCAGGACGGTGGCGTCGAAGTGCTTGGCCGCCGAGTCGGCCTCCAGTCCGACATAATAGCGGATGGTCATGTCAATGCTGGCATGGCCGAGCACCTGGCGGACGATCTCGTACTGCCCCGGGTTCATGCGCAGGAAGTTCCAGGCGGAGAAGTGGCGGGCGAGATGGACGTTGAACTCGACGCCGATGGCCTGCGTGACCTTGCCGGCCAACCACTCGCCGAGGTGCTGGGCCGAGCGGATGGTGGTGCCGGTCCCGAAGAGGTAGGGGTTGCCGGGCTCCACGAGATGCGGGCGGTGGCGCGTCAGGAAGTGCTCGATCAGCCGTGCACTCTCTTTCGGCAGCTCCCACTCGATCGGCGTATTGTTCTTGACCTCGTCGGCGCTGATCAGGAGGTGCGTCAGGGCCCTCAGACGAGGATCGGGCCGATAGAGGTGCCGGTCGACCCGAAGTTCGGCCAGGTTCTTGCGGCGCATCGGGCAGACCAACAGGATCTCCATCGCCACGGCATACATGGCCAGCCGGGCGGCGGCCGGCGGTGACAGCGCCGGGTCGGCGGCGCGGCGCATCAGTTCCCGTGGGAACCAGAGCAGCATGGCGCGCGCCCGCGGCTCCATCAGCGCCCGCAGCCGGCGCATGTTCTTCTCGGTCAAGCCGGTGGGAGCGGGCATCTTGATCCGCTTGCCCCAGGTCGCGATCGCCGAGATTTCAGCCTCGGGCAGGCGACAATGGTCGCGCGCGACCAGCAGCAGGGTCTGGGCGATGCGGCTGGCCATCGGGCTGGGCTTGCCGCCGCGGACGCGGTTGAGGAAGTAGCGCATGATCGTCTTGACCCGCTCGGGCGGATGGACGAGGTCGCGCAGGCTGGTGACCTGGGTCTGCGCTACGCCGGTGATCACGAGCGCGCCGGCGGCGCAGCGGATCATCCACACGCGGCTGGTGATCGAAGCCGGGCGGAGCGGACGCTGGAAGCGAGATGCACGCCCGTCATCCTCGCCGAATATGTCGTCCGCGAAGATGTCGTCGAGGTTGGTGCCGCGCAGGCGCTCGACATAGCGGTCGACGTCCTGCTGGAAGGAGGCGGGGTAGGTGGAAAGCGGGAACGAGTATCGGTCCGTGCGGTCGGTGCGGATCAGCGGCTGCCCCGGCCAGTGCGGCACGGTCTGGCAGGCCCAGTTCCAGTTCGTGGCGGCCTGGCAGGCACGAGCGGCCGGATCGGCGCACAGGGTGCGGGTGGCGCAGCGTTCCTGATAGGCGGCCAGGGTGGCGCCGTCGGCGTCTTCGGGGGCGATCTCCTCCGTGTCGAGGAAGCGCAGGAAGTCGATGACGGCACGCTGCCGCTCGGCCGGAAGGAGGTCGCGGCAGGTGATGAGCTTGGCCGAGCGCAGGTCGTCGCCGCGGTTGTCCGGCTCATGCTCGCCGAGGCGGCGGAGAATGGCGCGCAGTTCGCTGCACAGGCTGTACATCCGGCCCTGCGACAGGCCGAACGTGGCCGGTGCGGCCTGCAGCAGGCGGCTGAGGCTCTGGCAGTTCAACTGGGTCTGCGCCGCAGCGAAGATGGTGTCGTGCGCCGGGGCCAGGGCGCGGGCCGCGGTGGCCAGGGCCGTCTTGAACTTCTGCAACCTGCCGGCCGGCAGGTCCGTCCAGCCGGCGACGATCCGCATGGCGTCGGCGATCGTCATTGACGTGTTCACGGGCGTGTCCGTGGTAGGGTCGATGAGGATAGTCTGCGTAACGACATTCATGGCTTGCTGGTCCGATTGGCAAGGTGTGGCAAGGTGTGGCAATTTCCAAGAGCATACCATGTTTTTTGGGCTTGAGAGACACGGCAGTGATTTTGGAATGGTCAGCTAGTGCTTTGATTCTGGTTGTGCTGGACTATCGAATGGCAATTTCCACTATCCTTCCGGCCAATCCATTTTATCAGGCATCAGCGCGATGAGCTGAGCCTCTGACACGAAGACCGCATTGCCGATCTTGATGGCCTTCAGGCGACGGGTGGCGATCCAGTGGCGGATCGTGCGCGGCTTGCGGCCGAACGTCGCGGCCACCTCGGCGATCGAGTAGTAGCGCGGCAGCTTTCGCGCCTGGCTGCCCTGCGACACCTCGGCAGGGGCCTTTGCAACGTCAGGCGCCGGCGTCTCGATCACCATCAGCGGCACCTGATCGTGCTCGGTCGGGGTTGGCTCGTCCTCGCTGGAGAACAACGGCAGGCTGGCCTGGCTGGGGTCGTCAATCATCGTGAGGCTCCTGGAAGGACGCAGGGTCCGGTGGTGTCGTCCACGCCTGTGCCGCTGCCTGCCGGCCGAGCGCGCGGGCCAGTGCGTGCAGGGCCGCCTGTCTGACCGCCGCGGCGCGCGCGCCGGCGTCGCCTGCAGTGGTCACGACTGTGACTGACGCAGGTTTGCCGGCGGGTATGGAGGCTGGAGTCGGCGATGTGGGCGTCTTCGACATCCCCTCTAATTGCCGTCACGACCTAGGTTTTGGACTACGGGGCGATGCCAGATTCTGCCGTCATCTTGTCTAGGATGGGATTCTAAAATCGGCTAAAATTAGGATAACACCTACGATAAGGGCCAACCATGTCGCGGTTCACGCAACGCAAGGCATTGATTCTTCTCGCGGCAACCGAGTTGATGGCGCGGCGGGGGTACGAGGCGACGACGATCGCAGAGGTGGCGAAGGCCGCTGGGGCGAGCGTCGGGAGTGTCACCAATTTTTTCGGCTCGAAGGCGCGCCTGGCGTTCGACGTGTGCGAATAGGTGGCGGCGGGTCTGGTGCGCGGCGTCGGCGAAGCCCTCGAGAGGAGCGCGTTGGACCCCCGGAAAGCCATAGAGGAGGCGATCGCGGCCTGTCTTGCCTGGCAGGTTGCGAATGCCGAGCAGGCCGGCCTGCTGCAGGAACTGGCAGCGGTCCGGGTCGGTGGTCGCAGAGCGGCAGACGTGACCCTGATCCGGTTGAGCGCAGTTGTGGCGCAGTGGGCTATGCCGCAGATTGAAGCCGGCCGCCTGCCCGCGGTGGATCCTACCGAACTCTTTGCTCTGATCTTCGGCCCGGCGCTGGTGATTGCGTCGCTGAGGGCCGCCGAGCGCCCGGAGGAAATCGACCCGCAGGCGCTGGCCCGGCACTTGGCATCCCAGGTCTGCGCGGCGTTGTGGCGAGAAGGGGCATCTGCCGGATCGGCCGGAGGTTTGGACGGGCACCGGAAGGTGGCGAAACGTGCTCCGTCGGTCCACATCCCATCGTCTCAGCAGTTGCTCCTGTCCGGCGTGTAGCAACAGCCTTCACCGATTGTGCCGGCTCGCGGGCCAGGACCGTTTCGACGCCTCCTTTGCTGGCTCGGCAGAGCATCTCACGATCGCCACCGGTGCCTGGTTGGATCCCAGCGCAGGATCTCTTGCGATCGGAGCGGTTGGCGGATATAGGCTGTTTCCTATCACAAGACCAAGGGAGACGCACATTGCGCGGCCGGAGGAAGGACAGGTCTTCTGATCCAGCTGTCACACGCGCCGCCGACCGCCAGGTGGCGCAGGACAGCGAGCCGCCGATCCAGGCGGGCCCCGGTTCCAAAGGGCGGCGTGGCGAGCAGCCGAAGGATGCGGTGCGAGCAATGCTTCTCGAGCGCGTCCGCGAGCGCGGCCTGGGCCTGGCGGACCTCAGCCGGGCGTTGAAGAAGAACGACGCCTACATGCACCAGTTCATCTGGCGCGGCAGTCCCGAGTGGCTGGGGGAGGCTGACCGGGCCATTGTCTGCCGGATGATCGACATCCCGGAAGCCGTCCTGCGGCCGCCGATGGTCGATCCGGGCCTCTCGATGCGCGGCGCGCCATCGTCAGGCCCGGTGGAAAGCATGGACCTGCGCGACGTGCCGGTCTTTCGGGAAGATGCTGAAATCAGCCTCGCGTCCGCACAGGAGTGGGCACACCGGCTGCCCGGGTGGGGGACCGGCGCCTCGATCGCACTCTGGATCACCTCCGAGCACGGTCGGTTCAGCCCAGGCGACCTGATCTACATCCACCAGCGCCAGCCGCCGCGTGTCGGAGACCATGTCGTGGCATTCGCGGAGCGCCGCATTGCGGCGATCGGCCGGATTGTGAACATGGACCGGTCGGGGCAGTTCATGATCCAGGACCAAGCGGAGCGAAGTATGGCGATACCGGATGGCGCGACGGTGTACAAAGTTGCGGCAGCGATCTATGCTTGAGGTCGCTGCCCGGTCGCATGCAGTGGCAGGTTGACCAAATCCGTCACCTCCGTCGCGCCCCTCTCTGATCGCCGTCGGTGGTAGTAGGTCGCCTCCGAAATCCCCAGCCCGCGGGAAATCGCGCCCACCGGCCAGCCGTCGCGATGACGCCCGGAAACTCTACCTTCGGGTGGTCCAAGGTTAGGTCTCGGATCACTTTTGCCCAGTCGTCACCTCGTCGGCCTCTGCGCTTTGCAGGATGATGGTAACGACGGCGCCTTCGGTGTCGTTGTGCACCGCGATGCTGCCGCCCATGCCGTTCACCAGACCGTAGCAGATCGATAGCCCGAGGCCTGTGCCCTTGTCCGGCCCCTTGGTGGTGGCGAAGGGTTCGAACAGCCGTGCCATGATCTCCGGCGCGATGCCGCCGCCGGTGTCGGCGACCGTCAGCCGCACCATGCCCTCTTCCCCTGGCTCGGCGGCGATGCGGATTCGCCGCGGAGCGCCGGCGGGGCGCGCAGCCAGAGAGTCTCGGGCATTCAGCAGCAGGTTGGACAGCACCTGCTCAAGCAGCATCTCGTGGCCGTATACGGCGAGCGGCAGGTCGCCTAGATCCACCTCCACGCGGATCGAGGCGTCGCGCAGCGCGCTGCGCACAAGCTCCAAGGCGCCATCCACCGCTGCGGTCAGCGGCACGCGCTGTTGCGGTGCTCCATTCTCTGCGCCGCGCGCAAACCGCCGCAGATGCGCGATCAACGCAGCAGCGCGCGAGGCCTGGTTCAGGATACGCTCGAGCCGCGACATGGCATCCAGGACATTCGCTTCATGCAGATGAACCGCCCGAAGAGTGTCCAGGGCGTTCTCGGCCGCCATTGCTATGGTGGCCAAGGGCTGATTCAGTTCATGCGCCATCCCCGCGGCCATCTCCCCGAGGGTTGCCATTCGGGCGGCGGCCAAGGCGCTGGCCTGCGCATCGCGCTCGGCCGATACGTCAAGGATGTAGCCGACGACCTCGCAGCTGCCGTCCTGCCGTCGGGCCAGCACCCGGCACTGCGATCTGAGGGCGCGCCAAGAGCCATCGGGTTGGCGCATTCGATACTCGATGGTGCCCGCCCCCTCGCGCGCTACGCGCTCGTAGAAGGCGAGATGGTCGTCTAACCCGAGGTCCAAATGGGATAGTAAGGTGTCCGCGCCCGCGAAGGTGGACGCGGGCCACCCTGTCACCAGCTTGAAGTCGCCGCCGCGGTAAATGAGGCGGCTGCTCCCGTCCGGGCGGAGTTCGCGCAGGAAGAGGACAGCCGGCAGTCCTGCGTGCAGTCGCGCCACTTGGGCCCGGCCGATCTGCAGCACCTCGGTTTCCCGCCGTGCGTGGCGCAGCGTCTCGCGGCGGCTAGCCCAGACCACGACGGCGAGCCCCACAGCGAGTGCGGCCCCGCCGGCAAGCAGCCAGCGCAGGGCTGCCCAGCCGGAGGCCTGCTGCGTGGCGCGGCGCGTGTAGGCGCCGACAACCCATCCGGGAGCCCGCGCCAAGCGCTCCACGGCATAGACGTTGTCCGGCCCGCTCCAGCCGGGTCCGACAATGAGCGTGCGCTCCTTGCCTTCGATTGCGGCAGTGATCCACTCAGGCGCCCGCATGCCAATCCGACGGTCGTCCAGGTCGGAGCTGTGGGCAATCATCTACAGTTGCCGGTCCGCGATGGCCGCGAATGTCGCGGGGGGAAGTCCCTGTTTCTGCAGCATCTCGCGCAGGGCGGAGGGGGTAAAGGCCAACGAAAGGACGCGCCGCGATTGGCCTGGGCGGTCGACGGGCACCATGGCAGCCAGGGTCGGGCGGCCGGTCACCGCGCCGGTGAAGAGATCAGAGACGGCAGGCATGCCCGACGCGAAGACGCCGGCAAGGATTGGCTCCCTCCCCGGGATCCCGTAGCGCGGAAGCGGCATGCCCGGCCGCCGGCGAGTATTGGCCAGCATCTGGTAGTCGGGCGGCGCGTCGATCAGCACGATGCCGCCGTCCAGCCTTTCGCCAGCGTCACGGGCGCGGGCCTCGAACGCCTCGACATCAAGCGGGCCGTCGAGAAGGTTCGAGGTGGCCAGCACCTCGAGAGCGGTGATGTAGGTGCCGAGCTGTGCATCCACTGCAGCGGCGACCGCCCGCGCCGTATATTGGAGACGCTCATCGTTGATCGTGCGATAGGCGTTGAGTGCCGACACGAGAGCAAGGCCCGCGAAGCCCACGAGCGGCAGCAGGGAGACGACGCCGATCAGCCAGGCGGCGCGCCGCTTCTCGCGGATGGGGGGCACTCCTTGTTCAAGCATCGGTCCAACTCGTCTTCCGCAGCCAATGGTGTACCGCACCCGGTTTCCTGGACACGCGGTTGCACTATGCGGCGCGCCTGAGGCTGGTGTCGAGGCGTGCGGCGCGCGCGTCGAGCGGGCTGAGGTAGCCGTTCTTTTCGATCAGCCACTCGGCATTGTAGCGGGTGGCGAAGTCGCGGACGGCGTTGCGGACGTCGTCGATGGTCTGGAAGACGCGGCCGTGAATGGACTGCTCTTTCAGCGTTCGGAAGAACCTCTCGATGACGCCATTCGTCTCGGGCTCGCCGACGAAGGCGTAGCTTGGCGAGATGCCCCAGAACCTGGCCTGCTTCTGGAAGTGGTCGGCCATGAAGTTGCTGCCGTGGTCGTGGCGGAGAGCGAGGCCGCGGGCGGCGCCGGCGGAGATGTGGCCGAACTGCTGGCGGACGGCCATGGCGAGCGCCTGGGTGGCCTCGAAGCGCGTGCCGCGCTTCGTCACGTGCCAACCCACGAACTCGGCATTCCAGTGTTCCGCGACGCCAAAGATCCAGACCTTGCCGTGCTCGACGGTGGCGACCTGGGTGGCGTCGATCGCCCACATGACGTTCGGCGCGGTGGTGATGATCTGCCGCTCGTGGCTGTCCTCGTCCCGGCGGCGGGCGCGGTGCGGCGAGAGCAGGGCGTGCTCGCGCATCAGGCGCAGGAGCCGCTTGCGGGAGACGCGGATGCCGTCGCGCACGCGCAGGCGGGCCCAGACTTTGCGGTGGCCCTCACCGGTCCAGGGCGAGGTCTCCAGGTCCCGCTTGATGGCGGCGAGCAGAGCCTCGTCGGTGATCGCGGGCTTGGGCCCGCGCCGTGCGGGTGCAGCCGCCGGCAGGGCGCTCTCCGGCGCCGGCGCCTGGGCGGCGTAGAAGCTGGAGCGCGGCACGTCCCAGGCCTGGCAGACGCGCCGGACGCCGTAGGGCTGGCCGCCGTCGGGGGAAGTCGCTTTGGCCATCAGCGCGACCTCCGCCGGACCAAAGGGCCGGGTCGCTCCATCTTGGCCCGGAGCAGCTCGTTCTCCATGCTGAGTTCGCCGATGCGCTGCATGGCCGCGGCGAGTTCGATGCTGGCCGTCTCCGCCTCGCGCTCCTTAAGCGCGCCGTCGAGGGCCGCGTCTGCCTTCTGGCGCCACCCCTCGAGCTTGAAGATCGGAACACCGAGCTCGCGGGAGAGGAGCTCCACGCTCTCGCCGCGCAGCAGGCGCAGGACGACCTCGCGCTTGCGCGCAACGCTCCAGCGCTGACCGGGGGCCAGGGGGCCGACCTTTAGCAGTGCCGTGGCGGGCATCGCGGTCGCGCCAGGCACCATGGCCGGCATGGTCGGCGCCTGGCCTGTGGATAGCGCGGACGGGCTGCGCCCGCCCTCGCTACCCACAGGCCCATCAACGGCCGAAGGGTCTTCGATCTGCTTCATGTTGGACTTCATCCTTCCGGTCTCTCCTCGGACAAATGGGTGTCCAGAGAAACCGGGTGCAGCTCA
>CAMDGX010000019.1 GCA_945897825.1 Asaia bogorensis
CGTTTGCCGCGTGAACGCGGGAAGTGCGGGGCAAAGCGGGCCATCTGCGCCCGCGACAACAGAACTACGTCGGACATTACCCACCTCCGACGTATCGAGAATCACATGCTCCCGCGCCGAGGCAAGCCGCTTATGGGTCCTGAGCCTAGTCTCCCCTGCACCGGAGGATCGCATGTACACCCTCTTCGCCCGCCCCGGCTGGGGCTCGGCCATCGTCGAGCTGCAGCTTGCCTGGTACGCCCTGCCCTACGAGGTCGAGGACGTCGACAATCCCTTCACGTCCGAGGCCGCCCGCGCGCGCCTTGCGCCGCTGAATCCCATCACCCAGCTCCCCACGTTGCTGCTGCCGGACGGGCAGGTCATGACCGAGAGTGCGGCCATCACCCTGCACCTCGCCGACATCGCCGGCACCGCGGGGCATACGCTCGTCCCGCCCGTCGGCGACCCGAGCCGGCCCGCCTTCCTGCGCTGGCTGGTTTTCACGGTGGCCAACATCTACCCGACCTTCACCTATGCCGACGACCCGGCCCGCTTCGTCGATGACGCAGGCGCCCAGCCCGGCTTCAAGGCCCGCGTCGATGCCTACGCCCAACGCCTCTGGCGCCTGGTGGAAGACGCCGCCGACCTGCCGTGGTTCTGCGGCGAGCGCTTCACGGCGCTCGATCTGTATATCGGCGTGATGACGAACTGGCGGCCCAACCGGCCCTGGTTCGCCGAAAATTGCCCGAAGCTGCATGCCATCGCCGAAGGGGCGGAGGCCCTGCCGGAACTGCGCGCGGTGTGGCGCCGCAATGTCGTGACGCCGTGATAGCAAGGAAGCAAGGCCTTCTTTTTCTGAAGAAAAAGAAGCAAAAAGACTTTTTCCCATTTGCGCCCGGGTTAACAGCCAGGCAAATGGGAGAAAGTTTTTTGGTTCTTTTTTTCAAAAAAGAACCGCTTTCTTTCTTGAGATTCTCCTGACATGCACCCGGAACTCCGCCGTTCCTGGCCGGTCGTTGCCGCGTGCTTCCTGGTCGCCATCCACGCCTGGACCTACGGCTTCTACGGCCTGTCCGCCTTTGTCGCTGCCTTCCAGCGGGAGCGCGGCTGGTCCAGCGCGATGACCTCCGGCGCCACCTCGGCCTTTTATCTTGTCGGCGCCATCGCGCTCGCCCGCGCGCCGCTGTGGGTCCAGCGCTTCGGCCCGCGGACCGTGCTGCTCAGTGGGTGCATCTGCCTCTCCCTCGGTGCGACCATCGCGGCGAATGCCACCGCCGCCTGGCATCTCGTCCTCGGCTTCCTGGTCCTGGCGCTCGGCTGGGCCTGCACCAGCGTTCCGGCGCTTTCGACCGTCATTGCCCTGTGGTTCGACACGCGCCGGGGCCTCGCGATGTCGCTCGCGCTCAACGGCGCCAGCGCCGCCGGCTTCACGCTCGCGCCCGCGCTGGTCTGGCTGTCCGACCGGCACGGGATCGCCTTCGCTGGCACCGTCCTTGCCCTGGGGATGCTGGTGCCGCTGGTGCCGATCGTGTTGCTGGCCCTGGCCGGCCCGCGCCAGGCCTTCGCACCGGCGCCGGTGGCGGCACCGGGCACCGAACTGGCGACCCAGGGTGCTGCCATGCGCAGCCGCCGCTTCTGGGCCATTGCCCTGCCCTTCGCGCTGATCGTCATGGCCCAGGTCGGGCTCATGGTGCATTTGGTCTCGCTGCTGCTGCCGCGACTGCATGCCGAAGGTGCTGCGCTGGCCCTCGGCATAGTCGCCGTTTGCGCCGTCATCGGCCGGGTGGCGCTCGGCACCATCATCGACCGGATCGACCAGCGCCGGGCCGCCGCCGCGGGGGCCGCGGTGCAGATGGCCGGGCTGGCCCTGATGTGGTCCCTGCCCGCCGAGCCCTGGGCGCTCTATGCCGGCTGCGTGCTGTTCGGCCTGTCCGTCGGCAACAACATCACGCTGCCGCCGCTGCAGCTCCAGCGCAGCTTCACCCGCGCCAGCTTCGCCCTCGTGGTCGGCCTCTACAGCGCCGTCGCCCAGCTGGGCTACGCCGTCACCCCCGGCCTCCTCGGGCTGATCCACGACGCCACGGGCGGCTACCAGGCCGTGCTGCTCGCGGTGATCGCGATGCAGGCCACCGGCGCGCTGCTGCTGCTGGCCGGGCGGAGCCAGCAGCGCAGCACCTGACGCCGGCTACTTCGAGCGCGGATCCAGCGCGTCGCGCAGCCCGTCGCCGACCAGGTTGAAGCTCAGCACCACCAGGAAGATCGCCGCCCCCGGGAACACCGCCAGCCACGGCGCCTGGGTGAGGAAGCGCTGCGCCGAATTGAGCATCGACCCCCAGGACGGCGCCGGCGGCTGCTGGCCCAGCCCCAGGAACGACAGGCTCGCCTCCGCGATGATCGCCCCGGCGATCGCCAGCGTCGCCTGCACCATCACCGGTGGCACGATGTTCGGCAGCACATGGCGCACCGCCACCCGCCAGGGCGGATTGCCCAGGGCGCGAGCGGCCTCGACATAGTCGTTGGTGGCCGCATCGATCGTCGCCCCGCGCGCCACGCGCACGAAGATCGGTGTCGCGGTGATGCCGATGGCGATCATCGCGTTCTGCAGGCTCGGCCCGAGGAAGGCGGCCAGCGCGATCGCCAGGATCAGGAACGGAGCCGCCAGCATCGCATCGACCAGCCGCCCGATGATCATGTCGGTTTTGCCGCCGACGAAGCCTGCCAGCAGCCCGATCGGCACGCCCACGCCGGTGGCGATCGTCACCGAGATCACGCCGGCCAGCAGACTGGCGCGCGCGCCCCAGATGATCCGGCTGAGCACGTCGCGCCCGTTTTCGTCGGTGCCCATCCAGTGCGCCCAGGAGGGCGCCTTGCGGATCAGCGTCCAGCTGGTCTTGACCGGGTCGAACGGCGCGATCAGCGGCGCGAAGGAGGCCACAACCACGAAGAACACCACCACCACCAGCCCGATCACCGCGGCCGGGCGGGACAGGAACCGCCGCACCGCCAGCCGCGCCGGCGATTGCGAGGCCGCGGCCATCACCGCGCCCGCGGTGTTCGCGGCACTTGCCGATGTTGCACTCATGCGCCGCGCAGCCTCGGGTTGATCATCACGTAAAGAATGTCGGCCAGCAGGTTCAGCAGCACGTAGACGGTCGCCGTCACCAGCACCACGCCCTGCACCACCGGGTAGTCGCGGTTGAACACGGAATCGACCACCATCTTGCCGAAGCCGGGGATGGAGAACACCTGCTCGGTCAGCACCGCGCCGGACAGCAGCGTGCCCAGCTCCAGCGCGCCCAGCGTCACCACCGGCACCAGCGCGTTGCGCAGCGCGTGCTTCGTGACGACCAGCGTCTCGCCCAGCCCCTTGGCGCGCGCGGTGCGCACATAGTCCTGCTGCAACGCCGTCAGCATCGCGCTGCGGGTGTGGCGCATGAACACGGCGGCGATGCCGGTGCCCAGCACGAAGGCCGGCATGATCGTGGTGGCCAGCGACTGCCGCCAATCCTCGGTCAGCGGCACGTAGCCCGAAGGCGGCAGCCAGCCGAGATGCACCGACACCAGCAGGATCATCATGATCCCGAGCCAGAAGTTCGGCGTCGACAGCCCGGCCAGCCCGATCGCGTTGGCCGCGTAGTCCCACACGGTGTTCTTCTTGACCGCCGAGATCACGCCGAGCGGCACGCCGATGACCACGGCGATGACGAAGGCCATGCCGGCCAGCTGCAACGTCACCGGCAATTTGGTCGCCACCAGCTCGGTCACCGGCTGGCGGATGCGCCAGGAGAAGCCGAGGTCCCCCTGCAGCACATTGGTGATCCAGTAGAGGTACTGCATCACCAGCGGCTGGTCGAGCTTCAGCTCGCGGCGGATCTGCTCCAGCACCAGCGGGTCGCGCTCCTCGCCGGCCAGCACCAGCGCGGGATCGCCAGGCATGAGCTGCTGGAGCCCGAACACCATGATGCTGACCAGCAGCAGCGTCGGGATCACCTGCGCGAAGCGTGCGCCGAGATGGCCTCTCATCGGGCGAACTTCACGCCGTTGAGGCGCAGCATCCCGTCGGCCACCGGGTCGAAGCCCTCCACCTTGGCCGCCATGCCGAAGTTCCAGCGGGCATTGTAGAGGTACATGATCGGCAGATCGTCACGCAGCAGCGCATAGACCTTGCGATACGTCGCCATCCGCACCGCCATGTCCGCGGTGCTGCGCCCCTGGTCCAGCAGCGTGTCGAACGCGGGGTTCTTGTAGCCGACATAGTTCGTGCCGGCGCCGGTGTAGAGCAGGTCGCGCAGATTGCCGTCGACGTCGGGCCGCCCCGTCCAGCCCACCGTCCAGGCCGCGAAGTCGCCCTTGTCGGCGGCATTCAGGGTGGAGACGAACTCCATCGTGCTCAGCTTCAGCTCGAACCCGGCCTCGGCGACCATCGACTGCATCACCTCGGCCACCTGCACCGCCTCGGGATTGTTGATGACCGTCAGCGTCACGACGAAGGGCAGCTTCACCCCCGCCTCCGCCAGCAGCGCCCGCGCCCGCGCCACGTCGCGCTTCGGCTGCGGCAGGGCGGGATCGAAGAACGGGCTGGTCGGCGGCACCGGATAGGCGTTCGGCGCATGCACGCCGTTGAACACCACGTCCACGATCGCCTTGCGGTCGATGGCGAGGTCGAAGGCCTGGCGCACGCGCTTGTCGGTGCCGAACGGCCCCGGCGTGGTGTTGTTGCGCCCCATGTTCACCGTGAGCCCGGCATAGCCGAGCCCGTCGAAGGTGTGCAGTTTCAGTCGGTTGTCCTTGCGCACCTCATCGGCCAGGGTCGGCGGCACGTTCATGTTCACGTCGATCGCGCCGGCCCGCAGGTTGGCCAGCCGGACCGTGCTGTCGGAGATCGGCCGGAAGGTCACGCGCGAGAAATGGTAGTTCGCCGCGTCCCAATAGCCCGGCACGCGCTCGATCACGATCCGGTCCTGCGCCACGCGTTCGAGGAAGCGGTACGGCCCGGCGCACACGGGACGCAGCCCGAAATCCTTGCCCGCCGCCTCGGCCGCTGTGGGCGAAACCAGCACCCCGGCGCGCACGGCAAGCTGGCTGAGGAACACGACATCGGGCCCCTTCAGGCGGAAGCGCACCGTCAGCGGATCGACGATTTCCACGCCGGTGAGGCTGGCGAGGTCGCCACGCCGCGCGCTGCCGGTGTAGGTCTGGTGCCGCTCGATGCTGTATTTCACCGCGGCGGCATCGACCGGCGTGCCGTCGTTGAACGACACGCCCGGGCGCAGCTTCACCACCAGCGTCTGCGCGTCGGGCCACTCGTAGGACAGGGCGAGGCGGGGCACGACCTCCATCCTGGCGTTGTAGTCGAACAGGCTCTCGCACATGTTCAGCAGCGCAACCCGCTGCACATAGGCGCGCCCGGTGGTGGGATCCATCACGTCGGCGTCTTCGGAGATGGCGACGCGCAGGTGCGGCAGATCCTGCGCCGTCGCCGCGGGAGCCCCGGCTGCGAGAGCGGCGAAGGCCAGGGCGGTGACGGCAATCGGGGCGCGGACGGTCATGGCGGCGGCCTTCATGGAAGAATGAAGCGAGGGGGCGGCGGTCATGGTGCGATCTTCATGCCCTGCACGCGGATCAACCCGTCCGGCACCGGCACGAAGCCGGAGACCTTGGCGTTCATGCCCATGATCGGCTTGCCGGAGAACAGGTAGAGCAGCGGGATGTCCTGGTGCACCTGGGCGGCGATCTTGCCGTAGATCGCGCGGCGGGCGGCAATGTCGGTGGTGGCGCGGGCGTCCTGCAGCCAGGTGTCGACGCTGGCGTTGCTGTAGCCGGACGAGTTCAGCGGGCCCTTGGTGCGGATCATGTTCCACATGTTGGCGTCCGCGTCCGCCCGGCCGGACCAGCCGATGAAGAACACCTCGAAATCGCCGGCATCGGAGGCGCGCAGGGCGGTGACGAATTCGGTCGAGCGCAGCTTGACGTCGAACCCGGCCTCGGCGGCCATCGACTGCATCACCTCGCCGGCCTGGCGCGCGTCGGGGCTGTTGGAGATCATCAGCTCGACGGCGATCGGCGTCTTCACCCCAGCTTCCGCCAGCAATGCCTTCGCCTTGGCGACGTCGCGCGCCGGCACCGCCACCTGGGGCGCGTAGAACGGCGAGCTCGGCGGCACCGCCTGGGCGACCGGCGTGTAGAGGCCGCCATAGACCACGTCGACCAGCGCCTTGCGGTCCAGCGACAGCTCGAACGCCTTGCGCACCCGCGCATCCTGCATCATCGGGGTGCGCGGGCGGGTGCCGTTGACGTGGTTGAAGGTGAGGCTGGTGTAGCCGAGGCCGTCCATGACCACGAGGCGCAGGCGGTTGTCGCTTTTGACCTCGTCGGCGTTGTGCGGCAGCAGGCCCATGATCATGTCCAGCGCGCCGGCGCGCAAATTGGCCACGCGCACCGAGCCGTCAGTGACCGGCAGGTAGACCAGGCGGTTGAGATGGATGTTCGCCGCGTCCCAGTAGTCGGGGAAGCGGTCGAGGACGATGCGGTCCTGGGGCACGCGCTCGGTGAAGCGGAACGGGCCGGCGCAGACCGGGGCCTTGCCGAAATCGTTGCCCAGGGCGGCGATGGCCTTGGCCGACATGATCATGCCGGCGCGGTCGGTCAGCTGGGCGAGGAAGGAGGCGTTCGGAGCGCTCAGCACCAGGCGGACGGTGTGGCGATCGACCTCCACGATGTCCTTGAGGCCAGCCAGCTCGCCGCGGCGGGTGCTGCCCTGCATGTTCAGGTGCCGCTCCAACGAGGCCTTCACCGCCGCCGAGTCGAGCTCCGTGCCGTCGTGGAACTTCACGCCCTGGCGCAGCTTCAGCTCCAGCGTCAGCGGGTCGGTCCAGGTGTAGGCGGTGGCAAGCTGCGGCACGATCGCCAGCTTGGGGTCGATGTCCACCAGCTTGTCGCACAGGCCGTTGAACACGATCCGGCCGACCAGGGTGCGCGACAGCGTGGGGTCCAGCGCATCGGCATCGTTGTCGAGGCCGATGCGCAGCGTGCCCGGCGGGTTGGTTTGCGCGGTGGCGGGCACGGCGGCGCCCAGCGCCATCGCCGCGAGAGTGGCCAGAACCAGGGGGGTGGTCATGCGGCGGCGGGCCATCGCTCGTCCTTTCCTGTTCGGGAATCGCCGCAGACGCGCCGGATTCGTCTCCGTCGCGCGTCTGCCCCCCGTATTGTTGTGCTTGTATGACCATCGTGCCGATCCAGGCCCGGCGTTGCAAGGGTCGTCGCCGCGAGTCGCCCCACGGAGCCTGCCCCATGCACGAGCGCCTGTTCGACCTGTTCCCGGCCCTGGCGGCGCTGGCACCGCCCGAGCGCGCGGAGCTTGCCGCCCAGGTTCGGCCGATGCGCCTGGCGGCGGGGGCGGCGCTGTTCCATCCCGGCGAACTCTGCGCCGGCTATCCGTTCGTGCTCGACGGGCGCGTGGTGGTGCGGCGGATCGCGCGGTCGGGGCGGGAGATCGTGCTGTACCGGGTGCTGCCGGGCCAGACCTGCATCATGAGCACCACCTGCCTGATGAACGACACGACCGCCTCGGCGGAAGCGGTGGCCGAGGCGGATGTGGCGGCGCTGGCGCTGCCCGGCCCGGCGTTCGCGCGGCTCCTGGCGCAGTCCGCCGCGTTCCGCAGCTTCGCCTTCGGGGCCTGCGCACGACGGATCGGCGACCTGATGGCGCGCATCGAAGAAATGGCCGACACCTCGATCGACCAGCGCCTGGCCGCCCGGCTGCTGGCATTGGCCGGGACGGGAGGTGCGGTGGCGGTGACGCATGCCGAGCTGGCGCGCGACATCGGCAGCGCGCGCGAGGTGGTCAGCCGGGCGATCAAGCACCTCGCGGGGCGCGGCTGGCTGCGGGGCGAGCGGGGGCGGATCGAGCTACTCGCGCCGTCGATGCTGCGCGCGCTGGCCGATGGTGACGAAGTCACCGACGCGGCCTCCGGCGGCGGGTGAAATGGCGGCACGGCGCAAGGAGGCCGGATGCCATGGTTGCCAATGTCGGTGGAATCGATCGGGTGCTGCGCGCGGTCGTCGGGATCGTGCTGATCGCCCTTGTCTTCGTGGGGCCGCAGACGCCGTGGGGTTGGATCGGGCTGGTGCCGCTGGCGACGGCCCTGATCCGGTTCTGCCCGTTCTATCCCCTGCTGGGCCTGAACACCTGCCCGCGGCAGGGCTGATGCAGCGCGGGAGTGGGCGGCGGCGACGGGACGGCGTAGGCTGCCCCGCATGACGCCGTCCGTTCCCGTTGCCACCGACATCGTATTGCTGGGCGCGGGGCACGCGCATGTCGAGGTGCTGCGCCGCGCGGCGATGCGGCCGGACCCGGGCGTGCGGCTGACACTGATCGCGCGCGAGGGGAACACCCCGTATTCCGGCATGCTGCCGGGGTTGATCCGCGGCGAGCACGGCTTCGACGATGCGCATCTCGATTGCGCGAAGCTGGCCATCGCCGCGGGCGCCCGGCTGATCCTGGGCGAGGCGACGGCGATCGACCTGGCACGGCGGGAAGTGGCGGTCGCGGGACGGCCGCCGGTGGCGTACGACCTGCTGGCGGTCGATGTCGGCGGGGTGCCGGCGATGCCGGCGGGGGGTGGAACCCCGGTGAAACCGATCGGGCGGTTCCTGGCGCGGCTGGCCGACATCGAGCGCGACCTCGCGCCGGGTACACGGATCGTGGTGGTGGGCAATGGCGCGGCCGGCTGCGAGCTGGCGATCGCGCTGGCCCTGCGGCTGGCCGGGCGGGCGCGGGTCGTGCTGGTCGGGCGAGGCCCGGTGCCGATGAGCGATGCGCCCGCGCGGGTGCAGCGCGAGGCCCGGGCGGGGCTGGTGCGGGCGGGGGTGGAGATCGTCAGCGGCGTGGATGCCGGCGCGCACGATGGTGCGCTCCTGCCGCTCTCCGATGGGAGCGTGCTGGAGGCCGGGCATGTGCTGTGGGCAACCGGGGTGGTGGCGCCGGCCTTCCTGGCCGCCTCCGGCCTGGAATGCGACGCGGCCGGATGCATCCGGGTGGACGCCACACTGCGCAGCGTGAGCAACCAGCGGGTGTTTGCCGCCGGGGATTGCGCGGCGCTGGAGGGGGCGCCGCGGCCCAAGGCCGGGGTGTGGGCGGTGCGGGCCGGGGCGAAGCTGGCGGAAAATCTCGCGCGGGCGGCAAGCGGGGCGCCGTTGCTGCCGTGGCGGCCGCAGCGCAGTGCGCTGGCGATCCTGGGCCTGGGGCACGGGCGGGCCGTGGCGTGGAAAGACCGGTTCTCCTTTGCGGGCGCCGCGGCGCACTGGTTGAAGCAGCGGATCGATCGGCGCTGGATGGCGATGTACCAGTCGCTGCGGCCAATGGCCGGCACCGGAGACGCCATGCGCTGCGGCGGGTGCGGAGCCAAGATCGGGCCGGAGGCGCTGGCCGACGCGCTGGCCGGCCTGGCCGAACCGCCGCGGGAAGATATCATGGTCGGCATGGCGGAGGGGGACGACGCCGCCGTCGCGCTGCCGCCGCCCGGCATGGCGGTGGTGCAGAGCGTCGATCATTTCCGCGCCTTCATCGACGACCCCTTCATCTTCGGCAAGATCGCCGCGGCGCATGCGCTGTCGGACATTCACGCCATGGGCGCACGGCCGTGGACGGCGCTGGCCATTGCCGCGTTGCCGTTCATGCAGGGGCGGCGCATGGGGCAGGATCTCAGGGCGATGATGCTCGGCGCCGTCGAGGTGCTGCGCGCGGATGGCTGCGCGCTGGTGGGCGGGCACAGCGCGGAGGGGGCGGAGGCGTCGCTGGGCTTCGCGGTGACGGGGCTCGCGGCGCTGGATGCGCTGTGGCGCAAGGCGGGGTTGAAGATCGACGACGTGCTGGTGCTGACCAAGCCGCTCGGCACCGGAATCGTGCTGGCCGGGCATATGCGCGGGCTGGCGCGGGTCGATTGGCTGGAGGCGGCGCTCGCCGGCATGGCGCACAGCGACGGCGCGGCGGCCGAGGTTCTGCGCAGGTTCAACGTGCGGGCCTGCACCGATGTGACCGGGTTCGGGCTGGGCGGGCACCTGATGGAGATGCTGCGCGCATCGGGCGTGGCCGCGGTGCTGGATGCGGATTTACCGGCACTGCCAGGGGCGCGGGAGCTGGCGGCCCTGGGGGTGGAGAGCACGCTGGCGCCCGCGAACCGGGCGATGCTCGACATCGCCGACTCCGCGATGATGGCACTGCTGGCCGATCCGCAGACCTCGGGCGGGCTGCTGGCGGGGCTGCCGCGCGAGCAGGCCGATGCCTGCGTCGCGGCACTGCGCGCAGTTGGCGTCGAGGCGTGGGCGATCGGCACGGTGGCCGCAGGGGCCGCCGGCATCCGGGTGAGTTGATCCGCCCTCCCGGCCGCGCCACTGTGCGGGCGAATCAGGCAAGGAACGCCGCATGCGCACCCACAGGATCGCCTCCATCCCCGCCGACGGCATCGGGCCGGAGGTGATCGAGGCCGGGCTGGAGGTGCTCGACGCGCTGGCGGCGCGGATGGGGGATTTCCGGCTGGATGTGACCAGGCTCGATTGGGGCTCGGCGCGCTACCGGCAGACCGGCGCGTTCATGCCGGCGGACGGGCTGGCGCAGCTCAAGGCGATGGACGCGATCTATTTCGGCGCGGTCGGCGCGCAGGACGTGCCGGACCATGTGTCGCTCTGGGGCCTGCGGCTGCCGATCTGCCAGGGGTTCGACCAGTATGCCAACGTGCGCCCGACGCGCATCTTCCCGGGCGTGACCTCGCCGCTGCGCGATGTGGGGCCAGGGGACCTCGACTGGCTGATCATCCGGGAGAACTCCGAGGGCGAATACGCCGGCCATGGCGGGCGGGCGCACAAGGGGCTCCCGGAGGAGGTCGCCACGGAAGTGGCCATCTTCACCCGCGTCGGCGTCGAGCGGATCATGCGCTTCGCCTTCGACTGCGCCCGCGCCCGGCCGCGCAAGCACATCACCATCGTCACCAAGTCCAACGCCCAGCGCTTCGGCCTGGTGATGTGGGACGAAATCGCGCTGGAGGTCTCGGCCGACTACCCCGATGTCACCTGGGACAAGGAACTGGTCGACGCGATGACCATGCGCATGGTGCGCAAGCCGCAGTCGATCGACACGGTGGTGGCAACGAACCTGCATGCCGACATCCTGTCGGACCTGGCCGCGGCCCTCGCGGGCTCGCTGGGCATCGCGCCGACCGGCAACGTCGATCCGCAGCGACGCTATCCCTCGATGTTCGAGCCGATCCATGGCAGCGCCTTCGACATCACCGGCAAGGGCATCGCCAACCCGGTGGCAAGCTTCTGGACCGCATCGATGATGCTGGAACACCTCGGCGAGCGGGCGGCGGCTGCGGTGCTGATGACGGCGATCGAACAGGTGTGTGCCGCCGGCGTGCTGACGCCCGATCTCGGCGGACGGGCGACCACGAAGGAGGTCACGGCAGCGATGCTGTCGGCGCTCGCCGGGCTGAACCTGCCGCGGAGCTGACATGGCGATGGCGCCCCAGCCGCCGGAAGGGCCGCGCCCGACGCTCGCGGAGATCGCCGCCGGCGCGCCGGTGACGGTCTCGCGCCGACGCCCGGGGTCGGCGCGCCGCTGGCCGCGCAAGCCGCGGTCGCGCCTGGTGCGCTGGCTGACGACGCTTGCGGTGCTGGGGATGGTGGCCGGGCTGGCAGGGCTGGCCGGGGCCGCGTGGTTCCTCGACGACCAGAACCGGACACCGCGGGAATGGGCGCCGTATGTCGAGCGCCGGGCGGCCGGCAACCACCCGCTGTTCGTTCAGGCCGGCGACCTCGTGGCGCGCACCCTGCTGCGGCTGGATCGGCTGGCGCGCGAGGACGAGCCGGTGGTGCCGCCGGGCGTCGGCGCCGATGCCACCCGGTCCGGCGCCCCGCCGCAGGTGATGACGAAGCTGGTGACCAACACCGCGCAGTTGGTCGCAGCCCTGGCCGCGGCGACGCCGGGGCAGATCATCCAGATGGTGCCCGGCGACTACGCCGTCACCGGGCGCGGCCTGATCCTCGACCGCCCTGGCGCGCCGAACGCCCCGATCACGCTGCGCGCCGAGCGCCTGGGCGATGTGACGATCACCTCGCACGTGCCGGCCGCGTTCAAAGCCTATGCGCCGCACTGGGTGGTGGAGAATCTGGTGGTGCGCGGGGGCTGCGACGCGGGCGGGCACAGCTATTGCGAACATGCGCTGCACGTGGTCGGCGGTGCCGTGGGCACGGTGATCCGCAACAACCGGTTCGAGGACCTCAACGCGCACATCAAGATCAACGGCGAAGACGGACAGTTCCCCGACAATGGGCGCATCCTGGGCAACACCATGGTCAACGCGGTGGCGCGCAACACGCGCAACCCGGTCACGCCGATCGACCTGGTGTCGGCCAGCAACTGGCGCATCGCCGGCAACTTCATCGCCGATTTCCAGCGCCAGGGCACGGGCGGGGCCACCTACGGCGCCTTCATGAAGGGGGCGGGCGAAGGCACCGTGATGGAGCGCAACGTGGTGCTGTGCGAGTGGCGGCTGCGGCGGCGCAGCTACTCGCCCAATATCGGCCTGTCGATCGGCGGCGGCGGCACCTGGCCGGACGCCATCAAGCGCGACCTCGGCAAGTCCGGGCTGGAGCAGACCGGAGGGGTGATCCGCGACAACCTGATTGCGTTCTGCAACGATGTCGGCATCTACGTGAACAAGGGGCTGCGCTCGCTGATCGCGCACAACACGATCGTCGATACGGCGGGGATCGGGGTGCGGTTCGGTGAATCCTCGGCCGAAGTCGTCGGCAACATCGTGGACGGAGTGGTGCAGACGCGCGACGGCGGCGTGGCACGCCTGCGTGACAACCACACGGCGGCGCTGCTGGGCCTGTTCGTGGGCTGGCACCCGGCGCGCGACCTGTTCCGCGATCCCGCACGACTGGACCTGCGCTGGCGCAGCCGGCCCGAACCGATCACCAGCGGGGAGTTGCGGCCAGACCTGTGCGGGACGGAACGGACCGGGCGGGTGATGCCGGGGGCGTTCGAGGATTTCGGGCGGTGCAGATAGGAAGGAAGGCCTTCTTTTTCTGAAGAAAAAGAAGCAAAAAGACTTCATCCATTTTGTGCCGCGCTTGAACGGTTTGAATGTGATGAAAGTTTTTTGGTTCTTTTTTTCAAAAAAGAACCGCTTCCTTGTTCATCTCCACGCCAGCACCGCCCGCTCCACCCGCCCCAGCACCCACGCCACCGTCAGCCCCAGCGCGCTGAGCAGCACGATGCCGGCCATCAGGTTCTCGGTGTCGTAGAGGTTGCCGGCCTGGAGCACGAAGCTGCCGATGCCCTTGTCCGCCCCGATCATTTCGGCTGCCACCAGCAGGATGATGGCCGTCGACGTGGTGATGCGGAAGCCCGACAGGATCGCCGGCAGCGCACCGGGAAGCACCACCTTCCAAACGATGGCCCCGCGGGAAAGACCGAAGGACTGCGCCATCCGGATCAGCCCGCGCGGCACACCGTCCACCCCGGCAACGGTGTTGATCACGGTCGGGAAGAACACGCCGAACGCCAGGGTCACGACCTTGCTCCCCTCGCCGATGCCGAACCAGATGATGAACAGCGGCACCAGCGCGATCTTGGGGATCGGGAACAGGGCGGAAACCACCGCCATGCCGGGCGCGCGGGCCAGGGTGAACAACCCGACCGCAAAGCCGACGACGAGCCCCGCCGCGGTGCCGATCGCCCAGCCGATCGCGAAGCGGTGCAGCGAGGCAGCGAGATGGGCCCAGAGTTCGCCGCTGATGGCGAGCGCATGCAGCGCCTTCATGATCGCCCAGGGCGTCGGCAGGAAACGGCTCGAGAACCAGCCCGCCGAGGCACCCGCCTGCCAGAGCGCGAGCAGCGCCACCAGGGTCAGCGCGCCGGTGAACGGGATGCTGCGCGGCGAAAAGCCGCCTGCCCTGAAGGGAACGTCAGCCACCGACGACCTCCCGCGTCGCGGCCGCGGCGTCGGCGCGGATGGCGTCCCACAACGTGGCCTCGGCGGCGCGCAGGGCGGGGTCGTCGGGGTGGCGGTCGGCGGGCGGCGTGTCCAGCCGCAGGGTCGTGGCGATGCGGCCGGGGCGGCGGGACAGAACGACGATGGAGTGGCCCAGGCGCACGGCCTCGGCGAGGTTGTGCGTGACATAGACGCAGGTGATGCCGGCGCGGGCGATCATGGCGGCGAACTCGTCCTGCAGCAGCAGGCGGGTCGGCGTGTCCAGCGCGGAGAGCGGTTCGTCCATCAGCAGCACGGCGGGGCGCACGGCCAGCGCGCGGGCGATGCCGAGGCGCTGGCGCATGCCGCCGGAAAGCTGGCGCGGCCAGGCGCGGGCGAAGTCGGACAGGCCGGTCAACGCCAGAACCTCGGCGATGCGAGCCTCGCGTTCCGCGCGCGGCAGGCGGCCCTCCAGGACCAACGAGACATTCGCGGCAACCCGCCGCCAGGGCAGCAGGGCAAAATCCTGGAACACATAGGTGAGCGGATTGAGGCAACCGGGCGGCGGCGTGCCATGCATCACCACCCTGCCCCGCGTCGGCGCCAGCAGGCCGCCGAGGATGGCCAGCAGCGTGGACTTGCCGCAGCCCGATGGGCCGAGCAGCACGGTCACCTCGCCCGGGGCGATCGCGAGGTCGATGCCGGAGAGCACCTCCAGCGCGTCGAAGCGGTGGGAGATGCCCTCGGCGCGCAGCCCGACTCCACTCACCGTGTTGGGAGGAACCGCGTGTCGATGATGGCGGCGGCGTCGACATCGCCCTTCACCATGCCCTGCCCGCTGAACCAGGCGAGCTGGTTGCGCACGTCCGCCACATTCAGCGCGCCGCCCTCGTCGTACCAGCCCAGGCCGGCCTTGATCTTGGTGGCCGCCAGGGGGTCGCCGATGAAGACATACTTGGTGATGTCGGCGATCGCGGCATCGGTGGCGGGGCCATACTGCGGCGCGCCGGCCGCGTCGAAGCGCAGGAACGCCTCGCGGTAGGCGGCGACACCGCGCTGATAGGCCGTGGCGAATTTCTTCAGATCGTCGGCGCGGCTGGCGACCATCGCCTTGGCGGCGAACAGGGCGGTGATCTGGTAGGGCACATGGTCGCCAACCCACCCGATGATCACAGCCTCGCCGCTGGCGGCAGCGGGGGCGGCCATCGAGGCGATGGCCATGGTGGCATCGACCTGGCCGGTGCGAACGGCGGCAACCATATTCTGCACCGATTGCAGCGGACGCAGGGTGAGCGACTTGAGGTCGAAACCCTGCACCTCGGCCAGCCGGCCGGCCATGTAGTGGAAGCTGGACCCGTACTGGGTGATGCCGAAGCTCTTGCCGGCAAGCTTGTCGAGCGAGGTGAGGCCGGCCTCATGTGCCTTTTTGGAGACGAGCACGGCCGTCAGCCGAACGCCCTTCTGCTCGTGCAGCCCGCCGCCGATCACCACCAGCTCGCCGCGCCCGGCCAGTGCGAAGAATCCGCCGGTCAGCGCCGTGATGCCCATGTCGGTGTCGCCCGAGACCGCGGCCGCGGCGATCGGCTGCGCGGCATCGAAGAAGCGGAACTGCACCTCCACGCCCGCCTCGCGGAACCAGCCGCGCTCCTGCGCGATATAGAGCGGCGCCGGCGAGGCGGTGCGCAGCAGGCCGAGCCGGATCGGGGTCGACGCGCGGACGGGGGCGGCAATCGCGGTGGCGCCAAGAGCGAGCGCGGCGCGGCGGGTAAGGCGCATCGGACGGACCTCCGGGTCAGGGTTGGGCCGCATAGGCATTCCAGACCGCATCGACGTCAAGCGCCGCCACCGCTTCCTCCTGGGCGGCGGTCTCCACGGCCCGCCGGTCGTAATTCGCGCGCACCCAGGCCACCGGATCGGCAATTCCGGCCACCCGCGCCAGCGCCGCGATGAACGTGCCGGTGCGTCCCAGCCCCGCCGCGCACCCGACATAGACCGGCAATTGCGGCGCCGCGCGCATCAGCACCAGCGTGCGCACGAGGCCGTCGACCAGCTGCGCCTGGGTCGGCGCGGTAAAATCCGGCACCTCGATCAGCACGTCGGCGAGGTTCGCCAGCCGTGAGTGAACCTCCAGGCACACGCCGATCGCCGGCGGCACAAAGGCGTTGAACGGCCCCCCGGCCACGCACCGCTCGGCGCCGAGGAGATGCAGCGTTACCTGCCCGTTCATGCTTCGGGTGCCGTGAAGATGAACCGGAACTGCGCCGCAGGATCGCCGAGCGGCTTCGTGCCGTCCCGACGCACCTGATAGACGCTGACGGTCCGGCTCCTGATGTCGCCGTCGGCGTCGAACTCGACCATGCCCTGCAGCGTCTTGGCCCGCACCGACTCGAGTGCGTCGCGCAGAGCGTCGCGGGTGACCGACTTGCCGGTGGCGGCGACACTGCGCGCGGCCTCGATGATCGCCTCGGCCGCGCTGTGGGCGGTGATGCTGTAGGTGTCCGGCGGGCTCTTGAACCTGGCGACGTAGGTCCGGGACCAGGCGGCGACCGCCGGGTCGGCCGACAGATCCGGGCTGGCCTGGGTGGCATACCAGCCCTCGGCCGCCGGAAAGCCCGCAGTGGACAGGAAATCGGCATCCATGATCCCGTCGCCGCTGCCCTTGATCACCGAGGGAATGATGTCGTGGGCCTGGCGGGCGAGTGCTGCACCGGCCGCGGCGATGCCGCCATAGTACAGCGACTGGGCGCCGAGCGACCTGATCCTGGCGAGAACCGCGCCGTGGTCGGCGGATTTCGGATCGAGCCGGTCGCGGCCCAGCAGCTGGAGGCCCTTCTTCCTGGCCTGCGCCTCGAAGCTGTCCGCGATGCCGACGCCGAAGGTGCCGCCGTCGTCCAGCACGAACACCGATTTCACCGCCAGCACCTCGGCGTAGAAATTGGCCATGTTGACGCCCTGGAACGCGTCGGTGGTGACGGTGCGGAAGAACACCACCTTGCCCTTCGGCCGGTAGTCGCCAGCGCGCTTCGGATCGGTCAGGTCCGCGCTGGTGGCCGAAGGCGAGATGATCGGCAGGTTGCCCTCCGACAGGATCGGCAGCATCGGCCTGGCCACGCTCGACATCATCGGCCCGATCGCCGCCAGGATCGCGCGGTCGGCCACCATGCGGCGCGCATTGGCGGCCCCCTGCGCCGGGTCGTACTGCCCGGCGGCCGCGGTCGCGTCGTCGAAGCGCTCGGTGCGGAAGACATGGCCCCTCACCGCCTTCCTGCGGTTGGCCGCGTCGAAGGCCAGCAGCGCGCCATTGGCCATGCGCTGCGCCACGCCCGCGTCGGCGCCGGTGAACGAGAGGGCCAGGCCGATCTTGATGGTCCGGTCCCTGCCCTGCGCCCTGGCGTCGTGGCCGAACGGGATGGCGGCGAGGCCGGCCATGACGGCGGAGCGGCGTGTCAGCATGACACTCTCCCTGGGGCGTAATTTCCTGCGGGGTGATGCGGGACCGGGCATGTCGAATTCCAGACACCACAACAGCTCAACCCTGCCGCGCATTGCGTGCACGCGCAAGCGCTGTCGTGCAGTGCGCGCGCGCCGGCACATGCTAGAAGCCGCGCATGGCGCCCCCCCTGCTGTTCCTCTCCGACATCTTCCTCACACTTGGAACCACGCCGCTGCTGCGTGGCGCCGAGATATCCGTGGCGCCCGGCGATCGGCTGTGCCTGGTCGGCCGCAACGGCTCCGGCAAGTCGACACTGCTGAAGATCGCCGCCGGGCAGATCGCGCCCGATGCCGGCACGCGCTTCGTCCAGCCCGGCGCCACCGTCCGCTACCTGCCGCAGGAGCCGGACCTCGCGGGCTTCGAGACCACGCTCGACTACGCCATGGCCGGGCTCGGACCGGGCGACGACCCGCACCGGGCGCGCACCCTGCTGGAGGCGCTGGGCCTGACCGGCGAGGAACATCCCTCGCGGCTGTCCGGCGGCGAGGCGCGGCGCGCGGCGCTGGCCCGCGTGCTGGCGCCCTCGCCCGACATCCTGCTGCTGGACGAGCCGACCAACCATCTCGACCTGCCGGCCATCGCCTGGCTGGAGGCGGAGCTGTCGTCGCTGCGCTCGGCGATGGTGCTGATCAGCCATGACCGGCGGCTGCTGGAATCGCTGTCGCGCGGCATCGTCTGGCTCGACCGCGGCGCGGCACGGCGGCTCGACCGCGGCTTCGCGCATTTCGAAGGCTGGCGGGACGAGACGCTGGAGCAGGAGGCGAAGGAGCGCCACAAGCTCGACCGCAAGCTGGTGATGGAGGAGGACTGGCTGCGCTACGGCGTGACCGCCCGGCGCAAGCGCAACGTGCGCCGGCTGGGCGACCTGCACGAATTGCGCGCGCGCACCAAGCAGCTGCGCGGCCCGGCCGGCGGGCCGAAGATGGCAGCCACCGAAGGCGAGATCTCCGGCCGCATGGTGATGGTGGCCGACGACGTGTCAAAATCGTTCGGCGAACGCCCGATCGTGCGCGGCCTGACCACCCGCGTGCTGCGCGGCGACCGGGTCGGGATCATCGGCCCGAACGGCGCCGGCAAGACCACGCTGCTGAACCTGCTCACCGGCGCGCTGGAGCCCGATTCAGGCACGGTCAAGCTGGGCGCCGCACTCCAGATGGTAACGTTGGACCAGCGCCGCGACAGCCTCGACCCCGACGCCACCCTGGCCGACACGCTGACCGGCGCCAACGGCCGCCGCGGCGGCGACCAGGTGATCGTCAACGGCCAGGCGCGGCACGTGATCGGCTACATGAAGGACTTCCTGTTCCCGCCCGAGCAGGCGCGCACCCCGGTCGGCGTGCTGTCCGGCGGCGAGCGCGGGCGGCTGGCGCTGGCCGTCGCGCTGGCCAAGCCCGGCAACCTGCTGGTGCTGGACGAGCCGACCAACGACCTCGACCTCGAGACCCTGGAACTGCTGCAGGAACTGCTGGCCGACTACCCCGGCACCGTGCTGCTGGTCAGCCACGACCGCGACTTCATCGACCGCGTCTGCACCAACGTGCTGGTGGCCGAGGGCGACGGCACCTGGCAGGACTATGCCGGCGGCTGGTCGGACATGCTGGCGCAGCGCGGCGCGCCACCATGGCTCCCCGTGGGCGCCGCGCCCTCGCGCGAATCGGCCAAGCCGAAAGCCGCTGGACAGGCGCCGTCGCCTCAGGTCGCACGGAAACTCAGCTTCAAGGACAAGCACGCGCTGGAGCAGCTGCCCGCGCAGATGGAGAAGCTTCAGGCCGAGATCGCGCGGCTCCAGGCGAAGCTTGCCGACCCCGACCTCTACCGGCGCGATCCCACCGCCTTCCGCAAGACCAACGACGCCCTCACCGCCGCCGCCGCCACGCTGGCGGCGGCGGAGGAGCGCTGGCTCGAACTGGAAATGCTGCGGGAGTCGCTCGAAGGATAGAGCGCTACTTCTCCACCTCGCCGCCGGCATCCACCCAGCCCTTGAAGCCGCCGAGATTGCGCACGTCGGAAAAACCCATGTCCTTCAGCGTCTTGCCCGCCAGCGCGGAGCGCCCGCCCGAGGCGCAATAGACGATCACGGTCCGGTCCTTGCGGAATTCCGGGTCATGGCTCGGCATCTCGGAATCGGCCTTGAACTCGATCAGGCCGCGCTGGGCATGCACCGCGCCCTTGACCTTGCCGTTGGCGACTTCGGTGCCGTCGCGCACATCGACCACCAGCGCACCCTTGGCGATCAGGTCGCGCGCCTCCTGGGGCGTGACGGTCGGCACGGCGGCGTTGGCGGCGGCAAGCAGTCCCTTGGCGGTGACGGGCATGGCGTTTCCTCCTTGTGGCGTTCGGGCGAATATGGGGCGGGCAGGCCGCGCGGAAAAGCCGCTACCGCCGTACCCGCAGCTTCGAGCCGGCGGCCATGAAGCGGGCGTTGATCATGTCCAGGTCGATCGCCCCGGCCGGATCGGCCCGGCGCGGCTGGCTGGCCAGCCCCGGCTCGCGGTCGCGCCGCCACAGCTTCAGCAGCCGCTCCAACTCGTCGAGCGGCGCCGCGTGGTCGTCGGTGCGGATGCAGAGGTCGGGGAAATCCTCCGTGGTGTAAAGGCGCATGGCCGCCGATTGCTGCCCGCGCGCGTCGCCGCCGGCGCGCTGCCCGGCCTGCATCGCCGCCAGCATCCGCTCCGGCAGCGCCAGCCCGTCCTGCGCCAGGAACGTGCCGAGTGTGTCGCCCACCACCGCCTCGCCCGCCAGCATGTTGCCCGCCACGCTCACGGACCGGCCGGCCATGTGGCCGCACCACATCACGCAATTGTCGCCAGTCCACGCGGCCGTGCGGCCCTGGCTGTCGATCGCGTGCACCTGGCGCAGCCCACGCCCCTCGTCGCTCGCGACCGCTCCGCGGATCGCCAGCTCCGGCGAAAGGCCGCGCGCCATCGCGTCGAGAATCGCCGGCCCCAGATACCGGTTGGAGAAACTCTGCGAGGCCACGGCGCCGACGCCCGCGCGGATATGCGGCACGCTCGCCCCCACGGCGAAGTTGCAGGTCGCGACGGAACAGGCGAAGGCGCCCGTCGTGGGATCATGGGTGACGATGGACCAGGTCATGTCGTGCCTCCGCTGTATTCGGCCATGATGCGCGAAGCGTCAGCGCCCGGCCAGCCGCCGCTCGGCCGCCGCGAGGTCGTCGGGCGTGTTGACGTTGGCAAAGGGATCGCCGCCATCCGCGCCGGACCCGAACGCCACCTCGGCGAGGCCCGCATGGCGCAGAAACAACTCCACCTTGCGCTCGCCAGCCGCCAAGCGCGCGGCCACAACGTCGGCGAGGGCGGCGCGCCACAGCCCGACGACCGGATGCAGGCGACCGCCGGAACTGGCGCACGCGACCGCCGCATCCCCGCGCCCTGCCCGAAGTCGCGCCGCCAGGTCGGGCGGCAGGAACGGCGAATCGGCGGGCACGATGAGCACATCGTCCGCACCCTGCGCCCGCGCCCAGCGCAGCCCGGCCAGCACGCCAGCCAGCGGCCCAGGATGGTCCGGCACCGGGTCGGCCAGGACAGGCAGCCCCCAGGCAGCAAAGCGCGCCGGGTCCCCATTCGCGTTCAGCGCGACGCGATCAACCTGCGCTGCGACGCGGCCGAGAACATGGTCCAGCATCGTCCGCCCAGCCAGTTGGCGAAGCGCCTTGTCCCCACCGCCCAGCCGCAACCCCCGCCCGCCCGCCAGCACCACCGCCGCGAGTGGCGCAGCCGGCCCGGCGCGGGCATCATCCTGGGGGGAAGCAGAGGAGAGCATGGCATGAGGTTGCGCGAGAAGGTGGCGCTTGTCACCGGCGGCATCTCGGGCATCGGCGCCGCAGTGGTGCAACGCTTCCGGGAAGAGGGCGCGACGGTGATCGCCGCCGACATCCAGGCCGAGGACGGCGCGGACACGCTTCACCTGGACGTGGCCGACCCCGCGAGCTGCAACCGCGCAGTCGCCGCGGTGGTGGCGCGCCATGGTCGGCTGGACATCCTGGTGAACTCGGCCGGCATCGCGCGCGACATCCCCTTCCTGGAAACGCCGGTCGAAACCTTCGACCAGGTCATCGCGGTGAACCTGCGCGGCACCTTCCTGATCGGCCAGGCCGCCGCGCGGGCCATGTCCGCCGGGGCCGCCATCGTGAACATCGCCAGCGTCTCCGGCATGCGCGGCAATGTCGGCCGCGCGGCCTATGGCGCCTCGAAGGGCGGCGTGGTGACCCTGTCGCAGGTCATGGCCGCCGACCTCGCCCCCCTCGGCATCCGCGTGAACGTGATCTCGCCCGGCCCGATCGAGACGCCGCTGCTGGCACCGATGATGGCCACATCCGGCGCCGCCGAATGGCGCGCGGCGGTGCCGCTCGGCCGCTTCGGCGCGCCGGAGGACGTCGCGGCGGCCGCCACCTTCCTGTGCAGCGACGAGGCCGGCTATGTCACCGGCCACGTGATGGCCGTCGATGGCGGGTTCCTCGCCGCCGGGCTGCGCAGGCCGCGCAATTGAGCCCGCGCATCCACATCACCGGCGCCTCGGGCAGCGGCGTGACCACCCTGGGCGCCGGACTGGCCGCGGCGCTGCGGGTGCCGTGGCACGACACGGACAGCTACTTCTGGGTCGCCACCGAACCGCCCTTCACCACCCCCCGCCCAATGCCCGAACGGCTGGAGCGCCTGGCGCGCGCGCTGGACGACGAGATCGGCTGGGTGCTGTCCGGCTCCCTCGACGGCTGGGGCGACGCGCTGATCCCGCGGCTCGGCGGCGACATCTTCCTGCGCCTGCCGCTCGAGACACGCATGGCGCGGCTGCGGGCGCGCGAGGCAACGCGGTTCGGCGCGCGCATTGCCCCGGGCGGCGACATGCACGCCAGCAGCCAGGAATTCCTCGCCTGGGCCGCCAGCTACGACACCGCCGGCACCGACCAGCGCAGCCTCGCGCGCCACGATGCCTGGCTCGCCGCCCTGCCCTGCCCCGTGCTGCGCCTCGACGCCGCATTGCCCGCGCCCGAGGTGCTGGCGCAAGCGGTGGCCTGGGCGAAAGGCCGCTGAACCCTCAGCCCTTCTTCTTGCTCGCCAGGAAATGCGCCATCCGCGCCCCCGGCTCCGGCGTCGTCCACGCCTCGGCGAAGGCGTCGATGCCGGCGGCGATGGCCCCGGCCATGCCGCGCTCCTCCCACTCCCCGATCAGCCGCTTCTGCAATGCCAGCGCATGCGGCGCGCCGGCCAGCAGGTCGTCCAGCACCCGGCCAATGGCGGCATCGAGCTCGGCCGTCGGCACCACCTCCTCCACCATCCCCCACGCCAAGGCCTTGTCGGCCCCAAAGGTCTCGCCCGTCATCAATATCCGCCGCGTCCGCCCCCAGCCGATCAGCGACGGCAGCAACGCGGCCTCAATCACGCTGGGAATGCCCACCCGCACCTCCGGCATGCCCATCACCGCATCCGCGCTGGCAATGCGCATGTCGCACGCCGCCGCGATCTCCAGCCCCCCGCCGAGGCAGTAGCCCTGCATCCGCGCCACCACCGGCACCGGCAGCGCCCGGATGGCACCGCAGACATTGTGCAGCTGGGTGATGAAGTCCCGCGCGGTGCGCGGGTTCAGCCCCGCCATCTCGCGAATATCCGCCCCCCCGATCAGCGCCCGCCCGCCAGCACCTTCCAGCACCACGGCGCGCAGGGACGTATCGGCGGCCAGGGCACGGAAAGCCGCCTCCAGCTCCGCCGACAGCGCCGAGTTCAGCACGTTCAGCTTGGCCTGGTTGTCCACCACCACGCGGGCCACGCGCCCTTCGGCCCGCTCCTCGAAATTCGTCACGATCCTGGCCATGCGGCGTCTTCCCCCCAACTGGACAATGCTTGCGAGCATGCCAACCTATGGGACTTCACAGGAGGACGCGATGCCCCAACAACTCGCCACCCTTGGAGGCGGCTGCTTCTGGTGCCTGGAGGCCGTCTATCTCGGCATGCGCGGCGTGAGCGCCGTCATGAGCGGCTATGCCGGCGGCCACGTGGACAACCCCAGCTACGAGGCGGTC
Source organism: Asaia bogorensis (assembly GCA_945897825.1). Classification (GTDB taxonomy): domain Bacteria; phylum Pseudomonadota; class Alphaproteobacteria; order Acetobacterales; family Acetobacteraceae; genus CAMDGX01. The sequence continues at coordinate 23,486 of CAMDGX010000019.1, forward strand.
TGCGCCAAAACCACCGGCCATGCCGAAGTGGTCCAGATCACCTTCGACCCCGCCGAGGCCAGCTACGAAGACCTGCTGCGCGTGTTCTTCACCATCCATGACCCCACCACCAAGGACCGCCAGGGCCACGACGTCGGCCCGCAATACCGCTCCATCATCCTCACCCACGACGAAGCCCAACGCGCCGCCGCGGAGCGCATGATCGCCGAGATCGGCAAGGCCGGCATCTGGGAAGGCCCGATCGTCACCGAGATCGTGCCGTTGGAAAAATTCTGGCCAGCCGAGGAGGAGCACCACAACTACTTCGCCCGCAACCCCTGGTCCGGCTACTGCCGCGCCGTTGTGGCGCCCAAGGTATTGAAATTCCGCAAGACCTTCGCGGATCGGATGAAGCCGGCGGCGGCGTGAAGCAAGCAAGAATCTTCTTTTTCTGAAGAAAAAGAAGCAAAAAGACTTTCATCCATTGGCACCGGGAGGACCATCAACTCCCGGTGCCATGTGGAGAAAGTTTTTTGGTTCTTTTTTTCAAAAAAGAACCTCTTCCCTACCCGAGCTTGACCGCCCCCGATCCCGCCAGCGCCGCGATCGCCGCCTCGCTCCGCCCCAGCATCCGCAGCACCTCGCCCGTATGCTCCCCCAGACGCGGCGCGGGCGAGCGGATGGCCCCGGGCGTGGCGCCAAGCCGCGGCACCACGGCGTGCATCGCCACATGGCCCAGATCGGCATCCGGCATCTCCACCAGGATTTCCCGCTCGGCCACGTGCGGGTCGGCGATCAGCTGGTCGATGTCGTACACCGGCGCCGCGGTGATCTCCGCCTTCTCGAAGATCGCCAGCACCTCGGCGCAGTCGCGCGCGGCGATGAACTCGGCGATCGGCCGCTCGCAGTCCGCGGCGTTCTCCACCCGCGCCGTGTTCGTCGCGAAGCGCGGATCGGCGATCATGTCCGCCCGCCCGATGGTGCGCAGCAGCCGTTCGGCCATCGCCTGGATCGAAGCCGAGATCGCGATGAACCGCCCGTCGCGGGTGTGGAACACGTTGCGCGGCGAGGTGGTGTTGCTGCGGCTGCCGGTGCGCGGCGGGATCTCGCCGGAAACCTGGAACATCGCCGCCTGCGGTCCCAGGATCGAGACCATCGGGTCGAGCAGCGGCAAATCGATCACCTGCCCCGGCCGTCCGGCCTCCACCTCGCGCCGCGCGATCATCACCGCGAAGGCGCCGTAGAGCCCGGCGACCATGTCGGCCAGCGCCAGCGGCGGCAGCACCGGCTCGCGGTCGCCGAATCCATTCATCGCCGCGAACCCGCTCATGCCCTCCACCAGCGTCCCAAACCCCGGCCGCTCGCGATACGGCCCGTCCTGCCCGAACCCCGACACCCGCACGATGATCAGCTTCGGATTGCGCGCATGCAGCACCGCGGGCGCCAGCCCCATCGCCTCCAGCGTGCCCGGCCGGAAATTCTCGATCAGCACGTCCGACGCCGCGATCAGGTCGCCCAGCACCGCCAGCGCATCCGGGTGACGCAGGTCGAGCGCCAGCGACTTCTTGTTCCGCGCATACACCTTCCAATGGAGCGAATGCCCATCGGTCCGCCAGGCCCGCAGCGGATCGCCCTTCGCGGGATCCTCGATCTTGATCACCTCCGCGCCATGGTCGGCAAGCTGCAGGCTGACCATGTTGCCCGCGACAAGGCGGGACAAATCCACCACCCGCAGCCCCGCCAGCGGCGGCGTGGCATCCGGCTGGAAATCACGTCGATGCAGCATCAGCCGATCCTTTCGAACACCGGGCGCGGCCCGTCGACCAGGCGCCAGCGAGCCTGCAATTCCGCCAGCAGCAGCCGACGCACCACCTTGCCCTGGCCGTTGCGCGGAAACGCGGCCACCGAGGCATGGAAGCGCGGCCGCTTGAACGGTGCCAGGTCGGCACACGCCGCCCTCGCCGCCGCCTCCCATCCCTCCGGCGCGTTCTCCGCGACGGCAACAATCACCTCGCCCCAGTATTCCGACGGAAAGCCAACCACCACCGCCTCGGCCGCCGGCGCCACGGCCCGCTCGATCTCCTGTGGATACACCTTGTAGCCACCGGTCTTCATCGCGTCGGACAGGCGCGCCACCAGATGCAGCCGGCCCCGGTCGTCGAACCGCCCGACATCGCCGGTCGGGTGAAACCCGTCCGCCCGCCACGGCACCACGTTGAACGCGGCATCGAGCGTGCCGTCGGACATGTGCCGCGCCCGCAGCAGCACCTCGCCCGCATCGTCAAGCACCACCTCCACCCCCTGCCCCGGCCATCCGACGCAGGCAGCCCCATCGGCCCCGCCACCTTCGGCATACCACGCCTCGGTCTCCTCCGGCCGCAGGATGGCGATGGGGTTCACCACCTCCGTCTTGCCATAGGTCACGCGCACCACCGGCCCGAACATGTCGCGCACGCGCCCGTACAGCAGCGGCGGCAGCGGCGCAGTCCCCGTGAAAATCGTCCGCAGCCCCGGCAACTCGGCCCCCGCGAAGCTGGCCGCCAGCTTCGCCAGCACGGTCGGCGCCGCGAACATCGCCTCCAACCCGCGCGCCTCCAGCAGCGGGCGCACGCGCTCGGCGTCGACGCCGTCATGCAGCACCACCGTCCCGCCCTGGCTGAGCCAGGCATAGGTTTGCAGCGAAGCGCCATGGGCAAACGGCGTCATCAGCAGGCAGCGGCTCCCCGCACCCGGCAGCCACGGCAGGCTGGCCTGCAACAGCAGATGGCCGATGAACCGCGCGCGCTGGCTGGTCACGATCGCCTTGGGCCGCCCGGTGGTCCCGGACGTGAAGCCGATCCGCCCCGGCAACAAGCCGCCAACATCCGGAAACAGCGACGCATCAATCCGCTCGGGCACGACAGCGCCAATGTCATGCACGGTGCAACCCACATCGCGGAACAGCGCCGCATGCTCCGCCCCGCACACCACCGTCGCGACCCCGGCAATCGCCAGCGCATCGCGAAGCTCCGCCTCGGTGTAGGCAATGTTCAGCGGCACCTCCGCCGCCCCCGCCAGCATCACCCCGTAGGACGCCGCCACCGCCAAGCGCCCGTTCCGCGCCAGCGTCGCCACGCGCTGGCCAGGCCCGACACCCGCCTCGACCAACCCCCGCGCAAGCCCCGCCGCCGTGTCGATCACCTCGGCATAGCTCGCCGCCCCCCGCGCATCCTCCACCGCCACGCAGGCCCCGAAGCGCGCGCGCATCGTGGCCAGTTCCCGCCCCCAGTTGACCGCCGGCATCCGCTCGCCCCGCCCGTTTGACCCGCCTTCCTACGGCCGGTACCGTCACCCCGCCAAGCCCAATGGAAGCGCCCGGATGAAGCTCGCCAAAACCTACGAGACCCTGATGCTCGACGAACCCGCCGCGCACGTGCTGCGGATCACCCTGAACCGCCCCGAAGTGTCCAACGCGATGAACACCCAGATGGGCCTGGACATGCTCGACCTCTGGGACAGTTTGTGCGCCGACCCCGGCCTCTACCGCTGCGCCATCCTCACCGGCGCCGGCGAGAAGGCCTTCTGCGCCGGCGGCGACCTCAAGCAGCGCAACGGCATGACCGACGCGCAATGGCAGGCTCAGCACCTGATCTTCGAGCGCGGCGTGCGCGCCATGCTCGCCTGCCCGATCCCCATCATCGGCGCGATCAACGGCGCGGCCTATGGCGGCGGCTGCGAATTCACCCTCTCCTGCGACTTCGCCTACGCCAGCAGCACCGCCCGCTTCGCCCTGACCGAAGTCACCCTCGGCATCATGCCAGGCGCCGGCGGCACCCAGAACATGCCGCGCGCCGTGGGCATCAAGCGCGCCAAGGAAATCCTGCTCACCGGCCTGCCCTTCACCGCCCAGCAGGCGCTGGAATGGGGCGTGGTGAACAAGGTGTGCGAACCCGCCGCCCTCCAGGCCGAAACGCTGGCCACCGCCGAGCGCATCGCCGGCAACGCCCCGCTCTCGACCCGCCAGATCAAGCATTCGGTGAATACCGGCATGCAGATGGACCTCGCCAGCGCGTTGCTGTTCGAGATCGAGGCCTATAATCGCCTCCCGCCCACCGAGGACCGGCGCGAGGGCGTCGCCGCATTCAACGAGAAACGCAAGCCGGTCTTCAAAGGGCGCTGAGCCCTGCCGACGGCTATTATGGAATAGTTTCGTCCTCGCCCTGGTATCCAGGCCCGGGGCACCCCATCTGTTGCATCAACCGGACACCGGGGCATTCTTCGCGGCGCAGGTCTGCCGCCCGATGCTTCTTCCCGGTCAGGTTCCCCCATTTCATTCCAACGCCGTCGCCGGCCACGGCGCCATCGTGGTCACGCGGAGGTGCGCCCCAGGCGCGCCCCGCTCCGGAAAGGCCATGCATCATGACCAAGTTCGTTCCCTACGGCGTTCTCCTCGCCATCCTCGCCCTCGCCGGCTGCGGCCAGAGCCAGGGTGACCGCGCGCTCTCCGGCGGCGCGATCGGCGCCGGCACCGGTGCCGCGGTCTCCGCCATCACTGGCGGCAGCCTCGGCACCGGCGCGCTGATCGGCGGCGCCCTCGGCGCGGTCGGCGGTGCGGCCACCAGCGACCGCAGCATCAACCTCGGCAAGCCCGTCTGGCGCTGAACCGCCGCCACAACGGCCGCAACCGACTCCGCCCGCAAGCACGCCCCGCAGCACCAGGAGACAGCGCACATGGACAAGGACAGGGTCATCGGCTCGGCCAAGCAGGTTCTGGGCACGATCAAGGAAGCCGTCGGCCGCGCCGTCGGCGATGCGAAGCTGCAGGTCGACGGCAAGGCTGAGCAGGTGGACGGCAAGGTGCAGAATGCCGTCGGCGGCCTGAAGGACACTCTCAAGCCGTAGCAAACCCTGTTATCCTGGGTGCGAAGCATGCGGCACGCGCCCCAGCACGGCGCCGCGCGCGCGAACCAGGAGCACCACGATGGCCAAGGGCAGAGACAAGGGCGGCCGCGAGGCCAAGAAACCGAAGGCGGACAAGAAGGGCCCGGTCCAGGCCCCGCCCGCGCCGCCGCGCCCCATGCCGGTGGCGACAAAGCAGGGTCCGAAGTCCGAGAAATAGCGCCGGGCCCCGGCCTATCGCAGCGGTCCCGTCGCGGAGGTTCCCGTCGGGACCGGCTTCGCGCATACTCCGCACAACACGCGCATGCGGGCGAGCCGACACCCCGCCGCGAAGGGGAACCGCCATGACCGACCTCACCCGCGCCATCGTCCGCCGCACCCGCCCCATCGCGCATGCCACCCTGCCGGCGGAAACCCGCGCCCTGGCCGTGCAATGCATGCAAGACGCCATCGCCGTCGCCATGGCCGGCGCCGAGGACGATCTGGTCCGCATCCTGCGCGCCGAGCTGGAGGAAGCCGGCGGCACCAAGCAAGCCAGCGTCTGGGGCTCCGACCTGCGCCTCCCCGCCGGTGCCGCCGCCCTGCTCAACGGCACCATGGCCCACGCCCTGGACTACGACGACGTCAACCTCGCCATGCCCGGCCACCCGACGGTCGCCATCCTCCCCGCCGTCATGGCCCTGGGCGAAGCCCGCGGCGCCACCGGCGCGGAGGTGATGGCGGCCTTCGTCGCCGGCTACGAAACCGCCTGCCGCATCGGCCGCGTCATGGCCCCCGGCCACTACGACGTCGTCGGCTTCCACGCCACCGGCACGGTCGGAACCTTCGGCGCCGCCGCCGGCTGCGCCCACCTGCTAGGGCTGGACGAGGAACAAACGCTCCACGCAATCGGCATCGCCGCCACCCAGGCCGCCGGGCTGAAATCCATGTTCGGCACCATGTGCAAGCCGCTCCACGCCGGCAAGGCCGCCCAGAACGGCCTCCTCGCCGCCAAGCTCGCCGCCCGCGGCTTCACCGCACGGCCCGACAGCCTCGAATGCCTCCAGGGCTTCGCCCGCACCCACTCGCCCGACTTCCACCCCGAGGCCGCCTTGGAGGACCCCGAGGGCGGCTTCCACATCCGCGCCAACCTCTTCAAATACCACGCCGCCTGCTACCTCACCCATGCCGGCATCGAGGCCGCGCGGATGCTGCGCGACCGCCCCGGCGTGGCCGCCGACCAGATCGCCGCGATCACCCTGCGCGTCGACGAATCCACCGACCGCGTCTGCAACATCGCCGCCCCCCGCACCGGCCTCGAAGCCAAGTTCTCCCACCGCCTCACCGCCGCGATGGCGCTGGCCGGCCTGGAGACCAGCCGGCTCGACTGCTTCACCGCCGAGGTCGCGTCCGACCCCCGCATCACCGCCCTGCGCGACAAGGTCAGCGTCGAACTCCTGCCCCGCTTCGGCCAGACCCACGCCATCATGGACATCCGCCTGGTCGACCAGACCACGCTCAGCGCCGAACACGACGCCGGCATCCCCGCGCCCGACGTGGCGCACCAGGGCACCCGCATCCGCGCCAAGTTCGACGGCCTGGCCGCAGCCGCCCTGGGCCCGGCCCGCGCCGCCGCCCTCGGCGACGCCATCGCGGCGATCGACACGGCCCCGACCGTCACCACCTTCGCCCCGCTCTGGGCCGCCTGATCCCATGCGCACGGCACAGTCGCCCACCATGCGCACCGCGCAATGCCTCTGCGGCGCGCTCAAGCTTTCCACCCGCGCGGCCCCGCTCTCCTCCTACCTCTGCCACTGCATCACCTGCCAGCGCCGCACCGGCTCGGTGCTGCACCACGGCGCCAAGTTCCGCATCGCCGACGTCGCCGTCACCGGCCCGAGCACCGTCTATGTCCGCACCTCGGACAGCGGCTCCTCGGTCGAGCACCATTTCTGCCCCACCTGCGGCACCACGGTGTTCTGGCGCAGCAGCAAATACCCCGACGACTACGGCGTCGCCGTCGGCTGCTTCGCCGACCCCGCCTTCCCGCCGCCGCGCCGCTCGATCTGGGAGGAGTACAAACACCCCTGGCTCGGCCTGCCCGACGCCATCGAGCACCGCGCCCAGGGCTTCGCCGCCAACGAGATGCCGAAGCCTACCCCAAGCTGACCGGCAGCCCCGCGATCTCCGTCACCAGCTTGCGCCGGATCGCCATGCCGAAGCGCGCGAAATCCTCCGCCACCACCAGGAACGCGCCATCCCCGCCGATCACGTGCTCGCGGAAATACGGCTCCAGGTCCTGCTGCGGCATGCGGCCGAAATTCGGCCGGTCGTTGACGATCGGCAGCCCGTTGATCACCACCCCGTCCGCCACCAGCCGGTCGCGCACCGTCTCCGGCGGCGGCCCGCTGTTGTTGATCCCGTCGCCCGACACATCCACCACCCGCCGCGCCGCCGCGAACGGGCAATCCCCCAGCACCGTGCCCGCCATCATCAGCGCGCCCGAGATGCTGGTCCACGACATGCTGTCGCGCGACGCACCCGCCAGCGCGCGCGCCCAGCCGGCGCAATCCGCCGCCCCCGCCAGCCGCATCCACGGGATCACCAAGCGCTGATACTGGATGCCGGCCCACTCGACATAGGCGACCGCAATGGCGGCATGCGGCCCGCCGGTGATCGCCGCGACAACCTGCGGGTCCATCATCGCCTCCTGGTAGCCCTCGCGCTGCAACCGCGCCTCCTCCTCGTCGATCGAGCGCGACACGTCGACCGCCAACACCAGCGCCAGGTCCACCTCGCCACTGGCAAGCGCGCCACCCGCCCCCAGGCCCACCCCCATGGCCAGCACCCCACCCGCCGCCAGAACCGCGCGCCGCCGCATGCCCCGCCCTCCTGTCCCGCCCGCGCAGTGCAGCGCGGGCCGATGCCGAAATGCAAGAAGACTCGCAGCCTGGCGTGGCGCCGGCCACCGATCCAGCCGATGAAGTCACCGTTTCCCGGTGGGCTCCGAAACCGCGCCCCCCATTGCCATTCCTTTGTGGGTCTCTGCGGTGGATCCGAACCTTTTCCGCCGGCGGTTCAGGCGTCCTCATGAGCTTTTCCTCGGCTCTGGCGAACCAACCCCACCGCGGGACGACCCTGACCATCCGGCGCGCGTTGACGAAGTTCAGATTCAACACAGAGGCACGGAGGGACGGAGAAGCAAGGCAAGGGAGAAGCAAGAATATCCGCTTTCTTCTCCCTTCTGTCCTTCTCCGTGCCTCTGTGTCTCTGTGTTGAATCTGAACTTCCTTTCTTCCCTTTCAGCCCCCCGGTCTCATGCCGGGAGGCACGACGCCGCCCCGCATCCTACCGGAATTTAATCCAGAAACCCTTTGGCGCGCCCCCCGATCCTCGGGCAAACTAACCGAGTGAGTTATCTCCACTTCCTCCTGGCCCTGATCGTCGCCACCCTGCTCCCCCCCGCGCAAGCGGGTGGCGGCGACGCGCGCGCGCAGGTCCACGCGGCGCAGGCCCTGTTCCTCGCGCTTCTCGTCCACCTCGCCGCCCTCGACGGCGAAGCGTCGGCGCGGCGCCTCCCCCATTCCCCCTACGCCGTGCCCTACGGCACCCCGGGCCCGCGCACCGCCCGCCATCGCGGCCCCGTGCCCCCGCGCGCCTGTCGTCTCGGCCGCTTCACCGCATGGTGGGCCCGCAATCGCGGCGCCCGCGCCCTGCCGAGCGACGCGCCCCACCCCCATCCCGCCAAGCCCGCCCGCGCCCCGCCCGCACAGACGCACCTCCCATCAGCCGCCAGGCAACACCCCAAACGGGGTGCGCCTGCGCGCGCCCAAAGCTTTCAGAAGCTCCGAGGCATCCCCAGCACGTGCTGCCCGACATAGCTCAGCACCAGGTTCGTCGAGATCGGCGCGATCTGGTACAGCCGCGCTTCCCGCCATTTCCGCTCGATGTCGTATTCGCGTGCGTAGCTGAACCCGCCATGCGTCTGCATCGCCGCCTCGGCCGCCTTCCACGTCGCCTCGCTCGCCAGCATCTTGGCGATGTTGGCATCCGCCCCGCAGTCCCGCCCGGCCTGGAACAGTGCGGCCGCCCGCCGGCAGATCATGTCCGCCGCCTCCAGCTCCGCCCAGGCCCGCGCGATCGGGAACTGCACCGCCTGGTTCTGCCCGATCGGCCGCCCGAACACCTGCCGCTCATTGGCATAGGCCACCGACTTCTTCACGAACCACTTGCCGTCGCCGATGCACTCGCTGGCCACCAGGATGCGCTCGGCATTCATGCCGTCCAGGATGTAGCGGAACCCCCGCCCCTCCTGCCCGATCAGGCTGTCGGCCGGGATGCGGAGGTTGTCGAAGAACAGCTCCGTGGTGTTGTGGTTGATCATCGCCTTGATCGGCCGGATCGTCAGCCCGTTGCCCACTGCCTTGCGCATGTCGACGAGAAACACGCTGAGCCCGTCGGCCTTCTTCGCCACCTGATCGAGCGGCGTGGTCCGCGCCAGCAGCAGCAGCAGGTCCGAATGCGCCGCCCGTGACGTCCACACCTTCTGCCCGTTCACCACATAGGAATCGCCATCCCGCACCGCCCGCGTCCGCAGCGAGGTGGTATCCGTCCCGCTCGTCGGCTCCGTCACCCCGAACGCCTGCAACCGCAGCTCGCCGGTCGCAATCTTCGGCAGATAATTCTTCTTCTGCTCGGCCGAGCCATGCCGCAGCAGCGTGCCCATGATGTACATCTGCGCGTGCCCCTGGCTGGCGGTGCAGCCCGAAGCATTGATCTCCTCCAGGATCACCGCCGCCGCCCGCAGCGGCAGCCCCGTCCCGCCGTATTCCTCCGGGATCAGCGCCGCGAGGTAGCCGGCCTCGGTCAGCTCGCGGATGAACTCGGTCGGATAGCCCTCGCGCTCCTCCAGCGCCCGCCAGTACTCGCCCGGATACTTCGCGCAGATGCGGCGCACCGCCTCGCGCAATTCCGGATAGTCGTTGCCCGCCGGCACCAGCGTCAGGTCGTCGCCCGCATCCATCGTCGCCTCCCTCGTCATCGCCCTCCGCATATGGCTCCCCTGCCGCCCGGTCAACGCGTTGACCCCCCGCGAAGCCCTGCCTAGCCTCCGCCCCGGACTCGGGAGGATCGCTGATGTCGTCGACAAAGCCGCTGGCCGGCATGAAGGTGCTTGAGATCGGCCACTCCATCGCCGCCCCCTATGCCGGCATGATCCTGGGCGAGCTTGGCGCGGACGTGGTGAAGCTGGAAAATCCCGGCGCCGGCGACTACGCCCGCGGCTGGGGCCCGCCCTTCGTCGAGGGTGTCTCCACCGTGTTCCACACCATGAACCGCAGCAAGCGCGGCATCGCCGCCGACCTGTCCGACGACGCCACCCGCGCAAAGGTGCGCGCCCTCATCCTGGGCGAGATGGACGTGGTGATCCACAACCTCAAGCCCGGCGCGCTGGACAAGCTGGGCCTTGGCGCGGAAGGCCTGCTGGCCGAGAAACCGTCGCTGATCTTCTGCAACATCGGCGCCTTCGGGGCCAAGGGGCCGCTGGCCAGCCTGCCTGGCTACGACCCGCTGATGCAGGCCTTCGGCGGCCTGATGTCGATGCTCGGCGAGGACGGCCGCCCGCCGGTGCGCGTGCCGGTCTCGATCATGGACCTCGCCACCGGCATGTGGACGGTGATCGGCATCCTCGCCGCCCACGCCGAGCGCGGCCGCACGGGCAAGGGCGGCATCGTCGATACGTCTCTCTACGAGACCTCCTGCGCCTGGATGGCCATCCCGCTCGCCGACTACATCGCCAGCCAAATCCTCCCGAAGCGCACCGGCTCCGGCGTCGGTATGATCGTCCCCTACCAGGCCTTCCCGTGCACCGACGGCCACCTGATGATCGCTTCGGGCAACGACAACCTGTTCCGCAAGCTCTGCACCGTCATCGGCCAACCTGCCCTGGCCGACGATCCCCGCTTCACGAAAAACGCCGGCCGCGTCGAGAACCGCGAAACCCTGATCCCGATCCTCTCCGCCGCCCTCGCCCAGGACACGCGGGCCGCCTGGCAGGCGAAGCTGGAAGCCGTCGGCGTGCCGTGCGGCCCGGTGCAGACGCTGGACCAGGTCGTCGACCACCCGCAGACCGCCGCCCTCGGCATCCTGCAGACCAGCCCCGACGGCGCGCTGCGCACCGTCGGCCTGCCCCTCTCGTTCGACGGCACCCGCCCCGCCTACGAAACCGGCGCCCCCGGCCTGGGCGAGCACACCGACGCCATATTGTCGCGGCGCGGGGATTGATGCAGGAACGGCATGGCTGCTCGTTGCGTACGTGATCGCTTAATTTAGCGTATTCTGATATTGATCTCCCCATGGCACCCGCGCCGCGGCTGCCGGAAGGGGGGATTGGCCATGCCGGACCACGCCACGACGCTGCGCAACGCCCTGCAACACCTGCCCCTCTCTCGCCGTGCGGCCCTCGCGGCACTCGCCGCCGCTGCCCTGCCTGCCTCCGCCCACGCCGCCGCGCGCCTCTCGACCCGCGCCCGCATCCTGATCCTCGGTGCCGGCGCGGCGGGCCTCGCCACCGCCAACCGCCTCGCCCAAAGGCTCGACGGCGCCAGCATCACCCTGCTCGACCGCCGCGCCGCCCATCTGTACCAGCCGGGCTTCACCCTGGTCGCCGCCGGCCTCAAACCGGCCTCCTACGTCGTGTCGACCACCGCCGAGTATCTCCCGCCCGGCGCGCGCTGGATCGAGGAAAGTGCGCGCGAGATCGACCCCGTCGCCAAGACCGTCACCACCGATGCGGGCCAGCGCCTGGGCTACGATTATCTCGTGGTGGCCACCGGCCTCAGCCTCGACTACGGCGCCATCGGGGGCATGGACACCGCGCTGATCGGCCGCAACGGCCTGGGCTCCGTCTATGCCAGCCCCGCCGCCGCCGCCACCACCTACCGCGCCTTGTCCGAGGTGGCCGACCGTGGCGGCACCTTCCTGTTCGGCCGGCCCGAGACCGAGATGAAATGCGCCGGCGCACCGCTGAAATACGCCATGCTCGCCGATGACATCCTGCGCCGCCGCGGCACCCGCGCCAAGGCGAAGCTGGTCTATGCCGCGCAGAACAAGACGATGTTCGGCGTTCCGATCGTCTCCGAGAAGGTGCGCATGCTGTTCGCCGAGCGCGACATCGCAATGCGCCACGACCATGTGCTGACGTCCATCGACCCCGCGCGCCGCATCGCCACCTTCGCCACGCCCGCCGGCGCGCAGGAGATCGGCTACGACTTCTTCAACCTCGTGCCGCCGATGCGCGCGCCTTCCGTGGTGCGCGCCTCGCCGCTCGCCTGGCAGTCCGGCCCCTTCGCCGCCGATGGCTGGGCCGAGGTGGACCGTGCCACGCTGCGCCATGCCCGCTTCCCCGAGGTGTTCGCCGTCGGCGACGTGGCCGGCGTGCCGAAGGGCAAGACTGCGGCCAGCGTGAAGTGGCAGGTGCCGGTCGCCGTCGACCACATCGTCGCCGACCTCGCCGACGGGCGCAGCAGTTCCGCCTACAACGGCTACACCTCCTGCCCGCTCATCACCCGCATCGGCCGGGCGATGCTGGTGGAGTTCGACTACGACAACAACCTCGTGCCCTCCTTCCCCGGCGTGATCGCGCCGCTGGAGGAGCTGTGGACCACCTGGCTGATCAAGACGATCGGCCTGAAGCCCACCTACCTCGCCATGCTGCGCGGCAAGGCCTGAGCGGGAGCATCGCCATGAAACAGCTCGACGCCGCCACCTTCATCGCCGTGCTGCACGAGATGCTGGGCCTCGCCCTGTGGCCGCTGATCGTGCTGGCCGCCCTGGCCACGCTCGCCTTCGCGGTCGTGCTGGTGCGCGACCGCGGCCTGCGCGCCCGCCGCCTGCTCTGGTCGGAAGCCGCAGGCCTCGGCGGCGGGCTGGCAGCCCTGTTCGTGCTGCTCCTGGTCACCGACTCGCACCTGGTCGATGTCGGCGGGCCGATCGACTGGCTGCTGGTGGCCGCCGTCGTGCTCGTCGGCGCGATCGGAACGACGATCGCCGCCTACACCCTGCTCGGCCTCGCGCGCCGCGCCTGATCCCCGCTCAGGCCGCCTGGGCCATCGCCGCACCACGGATCAGGTCGGCGCATTTCTCGCCCACCATGATGCTCGGCGCATTGGTGTTGCCGCTCGGCATGGTCGGGAAGATCGAGGCATCGGCGATGCGCAGGCCGGACAGCCCGTGCACCCGCAACTGGTCGTCCACCACGCAATTCGCCTGCGGCCCCATGCGGCAGGTGCCGATCGGGTGATAGGCGGTCTCGGAGTTGCGGCGGATCCAGTCCAGGATCTCGTCGTCGCTGGCCACCTGCTCGCCCGGCGAGAACTCCTCGCCGCGGAACGCCTCCATCGGCGGCGCGTTGGCGATGGCGCGGATCATCCGGAACCCGTCGACCATGGCGCGCTGGTCCACGGGATCGGCCAGGAAGTTGAACCGGATTGCCGGCTGGTCATAGGGATTGCCGGACCGGATATGGATCGAGCCCAGGCTCTCCGGCCGCAGCTGGTAGACCGAGATCGTCATCCCCGGCCATTCGTGCAGCTGGCGCTTCTTGGGGTTCTTCACCGCATAGGGCACCAGGTGCATCTGCACGTCCGGCGTTTCCAGCTCCCGCCGCGTCTTGAGGAACGCCAGCAGCGGTGCCGAGGGCAGGCTGTAGAAGCCCTGCCGGGAGGTGAGGTACGTCATTGCCTCGCGCACCAGCCCCAGCCCGCGCGCCCGGGTGTTGAACGACACGCCCGGCACCTTCACCCGCCAGACGATGCGCGCGTTGAGGTGGTCGCGGAAATTCTCGCCCACGCCCGGCAGGACATGGCGCACCTCGATGCCATGCTGTGACAGGAGGTCGGGATTGCCGATGCCCGACAGCTCCAGCAGCTGCGGCGTCGCGACGGCCCCGGCGCACAGGATCACCTCGCGCCCGGCATGGGCGGTGATGCGTCGCCCGGCCTGCTCGTATTCGATGCCGATGCAGCGCGTTCCGTCGAGCAGCACCTTCGTGGTGTGCGCCTCGGTGACGATGCGCAGGTTCGGCCGGCGGCGGGCGGGGTCGAGGTAGCAATGCGCCGTGCTCATCCGCCGCCCGTTGTGGATGGTCGTCTGCGTCTTGACGATGCCTTCCTGGTCCTCGCCGTTGTAGTCCGGGTTGCGCTTGTGGCCGAGATGGGCGGCGGCGGCGAACAGCGCGTCGAACAGCGGGTTCTCGTCCGGCACCTCGCCCACGCGCAGCGGGCCATCGGCGCCGCGCACCGCGTCGCCGCCCTTCACGTAGGATTCCATCCGGCGGAACACCGGCGCCACGTCGCGATACGACCAGCCCCGGTTGCCCATCTGCGCCCAGGTGTCGAAATCGAGCGGCTGGCCGCGCACATAGACCAGGCCGTTGATCGACGACGACCCGCCCAGCAGCTTGCCGCGTGGCACCGGGATCTGGCGGTTGTGGGTGTTGGGCTCGGGGTCGGAGAAATAGCGCCAGTTGGCCGCCGGGTTGTCGATCAGCAGGCCGAAGCTGATCGGAAACCGCGACGCCGGATGGCTCGCCCGCCCGGCCTCGACCAGCAGCACGCGCACGTTGGGGTCCTCGGTCAGCCGCGCGGCCAGCGCCGCCCCTGCCGACCCCGCGCCGACGACGATGTAGTCCTGTTGGATTTCGGTCATGCGCCGCTTCCCCATGATCGTGCGAAGGCTATGCGCAGTGCCCCGCGGCGGGCAACATCGCGCGGCGAAGCGGAGGATCGGCGTGGAGTCGGACGAGACGGCGAAGGCGGAGGTGCGGGCGGTGCTGGCCCGCTCGGGCATCGTGCTGCCGGAGGCGGACATCGCCTTCCTGGCCGCCCAGCGCGCCATGCTGGCCGAGACGATCCGCGCGGTCTCGAACGCCGCCCCCCCGGCATGACCCGCATCGCCAAAACCGTCGCCCAAATCCGTGCCGGCACGCTGGACCCGGTGGCGATGGCCGAGGCCCATCTCGCCCGCGCCGACGCCGGCAACCCGCGGCTGCACGCCATGATCGCGATCGCCGCTTCCACGCTGCGCCACGACGCCGCGGCGCTCCGCGCCCGCATCGCCCGCGGCGACACGGTGGGGCCGCTGGCCGGTACCGTCGTCGCCGTGAAGGACGCCTTCGACGTCGCCGGCCTGCCGACCACCGCCAATGCCCGCCTGTTCGCGAACGCCAGGCCCGCCCCCACCGACAGCGCCGCCGTCGCCCGCCTGCGCGCGGCCGGTGCGCTCATCCTCGGCAAGGCCAATTGCTGGGAGATGTCCGTCGGCGGCCCGAGCCGCGACTCCCCCGCCCCGCCTGCCGTCAACCCCTGGGCCGAGGACGCCGACCCCGGCGGCTCGTCGAACGGCAGCGCCGTGGCGGTCGCTTCCGGCATGGCGATGGCGGCCCTTGGCGGCGACACCGGCGGGTCGATCCGGCTGCCGGCCGCGTTCTGCGGGGTGGCCGGCTTCAAGCCCACCCATGGCGTGGTGCCGATGGCGGGCGCCATCCCGTTCGCCGAAAGCCTCGACGTCGTCGGCCCGATCGCGCCCACCGCCGCCGATTGCGCCACGCTGCAGGCCGTGCTGTCCGGCATTGCCGCCCATCCGCCCGTGGCCCTCGCTGGACTGCGGATCGGCGTGCCAGCGGCGTTGCTCGAACTCGGCAACCCGACCGCCGCCGTCGCTGCCGATTTCGAGGCTGCCTGCCAGGCCCTCGCCCGCGCCGGCGCCACGCTTCACCCCGTCGCCCTACCATCGGCCGCGCTGTTCAACCGCTGCTACTTCGTCGTCGCCCGCAGCGAGGCCTTCGCCCGCTGGCGCGGCGTGCTGGCCAGCGACCCCGACCAACTGAACGCCCTGACCCGCCGCAGCTTCGCCATCGGTGCCCTGCTCCCCCCATCCGCGGTGGCCGACGCCGCCCGGCTGCGCGACCGACTGCGCACGGAACTCGCGGAGGCGATGGCAACCATCGACGTCCTCGCCCTGCCCACCGCCCCGGACGAAGCCGGCGACCTCGATGCCGGCGACGCCTTCAGCCGGCCGGACACCGCCCCCTATACCCGCCCGTTCAGCCTGGTCGGCGTTCCGGCGGTCTCGATCCCGTCCGGCCTCGGCCCGCGCGGCCGCCCGCTCGGCCTGCAACTGATCGGCCGCCACCACGACGACGCGGCGCTGCTCGCCATCGCGACGGCAGCAGAAGCAGCACTGCCCAAGATCGGCACCCCCAGGGAGTGGTGGCAATGACCCTGCAAGGACGCCGCGCGCTGGTCACCGGCGCCGGCAGCGACGGCATCGGCCGCGCCATCTCCCGCGCCCTGGCCCGGGCCGGCGCCGACGTCGCCGTGCACCATCTCGGCCAGGCCCGCGAGGCCGCCGCGCTCGTCGCGGAAATCCAATCCCTGGGTCGCCGATCCCTGGCCCTGGAAGCCGATTTCGCCGACGTCGCCGCCGCCCGCGCCATGGTGCGCCAAGCCATCGGTGCCCTCGGCGGCATCGACATCCTCGCCTGCACCGCTGCCGTGCTGCTGCGCAAGCCGGCGCTGGAAACCGACGACGCCGACTGGGCGCGCGTCCATACCGTCAACCTCCACGCCAGCTTCGCCGTCGCCCAGGAGGCCGCGCGCGACATGCTCCCCCGCGCCTGGGGGCGCATCGTCATGGTCTCCTCCGTCAATCAATGGACGCCAAACCCCGGCCTGGTCGCCTACGCCGCCGGCAAGGCCGGCATGATGCAGATGGCCCGCACCCTCGCCCTCGAACTCGCCCCCACCGGCATCACCGTCAACCTGATCGCCCCCGGCACCATCGAGACCGACTTCAACCGCGCCGCCCTCGCCGACCCCGCCTGGCGCGAAGCCAAGCTCGACCTGATACCGATGCGCCGCATCGGCCGCCCGGAGGATATCGCCGCCGCCGCCCTGTTCCTCGCCGGCGACGGCGCCGCCTACGTCACCGGCAGCACCATCACCGTCGATGGCGGGCTCGAACTGCGGCCATGAAAGGCAGAATGGTCCCGCTGTCGCGCCCGCGACGCATCCTGACCGACCTGTCCCACGCCTCGCTCGCCTACCCGCGCGCCACGCTGAAAACCCGCATCGACGTCGGCGCCCTGGTCGCCCCCCGCGCCGCGCCGCCCCAAGGCGCCCGCGTGCCGTGGCCCATCGTCTTCGCCAAGGCCTTCGCCCTGGTGGCGCGCGACATGCCCCACCTGCGCCGCGTCTACGTGAAGCTCCCCTGGCCGCATTTCTACGAACTGCCCACCAGCGTTGCCTCCATCATCGTCGAACGCGACTGGCCCGAAGCCGCCCCGGTCGAACAGGCGCTGTTCCTCGCCCGCCTCAAGGACCCCGCGGCCGCCGCCCTCGCCGACTCCGCCACCGCGCTGCGCCACGCCAAGACCGCGCCGATCGACAGCATCGCCGATTTCCGCCGCATCCTGGCCATCGCCGCCCTGCCGCTGCCGCTGCGCCGCCTGGCCCTCTACCTGGCGCTGAACCTCGGCCGCCAGGTGCCCAACTACTTCGGCACCTTCGCCATCTCCCCCCTCGGCTCGCACGGCGCGGCGATCCTGGACACCATCCCGGTCTGGACCAGCTTCCTCAACTACGGCCCCATCGCCCCCGATGGCGGCGTGGATGTCTATCTCTCCGTCGACCACCGCGTCATGGACGGAGGTCACGCCGCGCGGGCAATCACCGCGATGGAGGCGGTTCTCAACGGGGCGATACTCAACGAACTGAAGGCAATCGAAGACAAGAAAGCGGTTCTTTTTTGAAAAAAAGAACCAAAAAACTTTCCTGACCTTGCACCGTGGCCGATTGGCCGCCAGCGGCCAAAATGGATAGAAAGTCTTTTTGCTTCTTTTTCTTCAGAAAAAGAAGGCCTTGCTACCCCTTCATCCCCGCCGCCACCTTCTCCCCGATCAGCATGCACGTGAAATGCGTGTTCGCCCGGCAATCCAGCGGCATGATCGACGCATCCGCCACGCGCAGCCCCGCCAGCCCCTTCACTGACCCGTCCGGATTGACCACCCCGCGCGGGTCCTCCCAGGCGCTCATCCGGCAGGTGCCCGCCGCGTGCTGCGCGTCGCCCGCCTCGGCCAGCAGCAGCGCGTCCTGCTCCCCGGCAGGCATCGCCGCGACCGCATCGAGCGACAGCGCGGTCGCCCCGAACGTCACCCGCTCGGCAATCCCGGCCACCGCCGGATGCGCCGCGATGCGCGCCAGCCGCGCCACGCCGTCGCGCAGCCGCAGCCGGTCGTCGGGGTGGGAGAGCATGTTCTCCTCCACCAGCGGATCGACCGCCGGATCGGCCGACAGCAGCCGCACCTCGCCCCGCGACCGCGCCTCGAACACGCCGACCACCAGCGCCCCGGGCCCCGCGCCCTCCGCCGTCACGCCGCGATGGTTCATGGCGATCATCAGCATGTCCCGCCGCGCCGCCCCGGCCAGGCCCGACGAGTAGCTGACGCACACATTCGTATGCCGCGCATCGAAATCCGTCGGCCGATGCGCGGATTTCAGCTCCACCGAGGCGCGCAGCATCGGATGGTCCATGAAGTTGCGGCCCACCTCCGGCAACGCATGCGCCACCGCGATCCCGTGCGCCGCCAGCGCCGCGGGGTCGCCGATGCCTGAGCGCATCAGGATCGCCGGCGAATGCACCGCCCCCGCGCACAGCACCACATCGCGCGCCGCGATATCCACCCAGCCCCGCCCCGGCAGCCGCACCCGAACGCCGCACGCCCGTGCCCCGTCGAGCAGCACGCGATCGACCAGCGCCCCGCCCAGGATGGTCAGGTTCGCCCGCCCGCGCGCCGGCTCCAGGAACGCCTCGTTGGTCGAGACGCGGATGCCGTCGCGGCTGTTGATGGGATAGGTCGCCACCCCCTCGCCCTCCGGCGCGTTCAGATCGCCATGCGCCGGATAGCCCAGCGCCAGCGCCGCATCGTGCATGGCGCGGTCGATCGGCCCCCACGTGTCACGCGGCGCGCGATACACCGGCACCGGGCCGTCGGCGCCATGCTGCGCACCCCCCATCGGATCGGCCTCGATGCGGTTCATGTGCCCCAGCAGCGCCTGGAACGACCACCCCTCGCAGCCCGCCTCCGCCCAGGCATCGAACGCATCCGCCACGCCGCGGATGGCGATCTGCGCGTTCACCGCCGAGCTGCCGCCCATGCCGCGCCCGCGCCAGTAGAGCTTCGGTTCCTGCGCCGCCGTGCGCCGCGCCATCAGCCCGGGATACTGCCAGGCCGCCTGCATCTCCGGCGGCAGGATGATGTTGAGCGGATTGGCGCTTTGCATCCCCCGCGGCGCCTCCCCCGCCCGCCAGTCCCGCCCGGCCTCCAGCAGCAGCACATGGCACTGGCGGTCCTCGGAAAGGCGCGCGGCCACCACCGCCCCGGCCGACCCGGCGCCCACCACGATGACATCGTATCTTGCCGAACTGATGTCCATGCTCACCCCCGGTTCCACCGATCCCCATGATCGAACGGCGTGTGGCCAGTGGCAACCGCCCCGCCGCGTTTGCAACGAAACCGCGCTCAAAGTAACGTAATGCAACACTCAAAAGGTTAACCGCAATACTCTGAAACCATGCACATTTTAATCCATGACGAAAGCATCATTTGCGGCCGAATTGGCCGCTTCCTGTAACCATTTTGACAGAACGCCGAGCGCAAGAACGCCCTGGGCCAAGCGCGACATATTGAGGGCGCGCCCCGAGGAGGAGGATTTCCATGCGCGACAGCACCCTTGCCGCCAAAGGCCATGCCGCCCGGCTTCCGTCCAATCCCACCCGGGCAGCCCATCTGCTGGACCGGCTCCGCGCCGCCCGCCGCGGCAGCGTCTCCACCGTCATTGCCGCGGCCACGCCGGTGCTGATCGGGTTCATGGGCCTGGCGATCGACACCACCTACTGGGAAACCGGCAAGGTCACGATGCAGGGCTCGACCGACATGGCCGCCATCGCCGCCGGCCGCGCCTACAAGTCGGGTTCCAACATCACCACCGAGGCCCTGGCCGTGCTCGCCGCCAACGGCTACACGAACGGCGTCGGCAACGTCAACGTAACGATAAGCCAGCCGCCCCCCAGCGGCCTTTACGCCGGCAACCCGCATGCCATCCAGGTCACCGTCACCCAGCCGCAGCGCAGCTTCTTCAGCACCGTGCTCGGCCGCACCCCGCCGACGCTGACCACCTCCTCGGTGGCGGCCCCCCCAACCGCCATGGGCGGCGGCGCCTGCATCATCGCCCTCGGCACGACCGGCGAGACCGTCACGATCAACGGCTCCAACATGGTCGATACCCAGTACTGCAACTTCTACAACAACTCGGTCTCGGCCGAAGGCACCCGCCTGGTCGGTGGCGGCACGATCAAGGTGCTGAACGCCTACCTCACCGGCAACTGGACCGGCAGCGGCACCTTCACCACCACCAAGGCGCTGCACAGCAACGCCTCCCCGGTCGCCGACCCCTACGCCGACCGCGGCCTGCCCGCCGTTCCCACCCGCTGCGACGCCAGCAACACCAACCTCAACAACTCCGCGTCGTTCACCGCCAAGGCCGACGGCTTCTTCGTCTTCTGCAAGGGACTCAAGCTCGTCGCCAACGACAAGGTATTGACCCTCGGCCCCGGCATCTACGTGATCGACGGCGACCAGTTCTCGATCAACGCCGGCTGGACCATCAACGCCACCAACGCCACCATCTACCTCACCAAGGTCGCCGCCACCGAGTATGCGGAGCTGAAGGTCAACGGCCAGCAGATCTTCAACCTCGTCGCCCCCACCACCGGCCCGACGCGCGGCATCGCCGTCATGGCGCATCCCAGCACGCCCGCCTCGAAGGTCATCAGCTTCGGCGGCGGCAGCTCGCTGAACGTCACCGGCGCGCTCTATGCCCCCAGCACGGAGATCACCGTTTCGGGCAACAACGGCAGCTCCGCCTGCACCCAGGTGGTCGCCCGCTCGGTGGTGCTGAACGGCAACAACACCTTCCGCCACGAATGCGCCGGCATCGGCGTCTCCGACCCGCCGGGCAGCCTGCCGGCGCTCGTCCTGGTCCAGTAGCAGGGATGCCGACCGTGGCCAGCCTCGCCCTCCCCCGGCGCATCGTCGCCGCCCTGCGCCGCCTGCGGGCCGCGCGGGGTGGCATCGCGGCGGTGGAGTTCGCCATCGGTGCCTCCTTCTTCATCCTCGCCACGCTGGGCCTCTACGATTTCGGCCGCGCCTCCTGGCACCGCATGCAGGTCGCCGCCGCCGCCCAGGCCGGCGCCGCCTATGCCGCGTCGAACGGCTTCAACACCAACGGCATCGTCAGCGCCGTCACCGGCGCCACCAACTTCTCCGCCTTGTCCGCCTCGCCCGCGCCAACGCTGCAATGCGGCTGCCCCAACGGCACGTCCGGCGTCACCGTCGCCGCCTGCGGCAGCACCTGCCCGATCGCGGGCGGCGTGGCCGAAACCGCCGGCTACTACGTCACCGTCCACGCCCTCGGCACCTATTCGTTCGTGTTCCCCTACCCCTATGTGTCCAACCCGGTCGTCATGACCGCCAGCGCATTCGCCAAGCTGCAATGACCCGCACCCTGCGCCACCTCGCCGCCCTGCTGCGCACCGACCGACGCGGCCTGACCAGCCTCGAGTTCGGCTTCATCGCCCTGCCCTTCACCATGCTGCTGTTCGGCGTCGTGGAGATCGGGCTGGTCGTGCGCATGAAGTCCGCCCTGCAATACGCCACCACCCAGACCGCCCGCTGCCTGGTGGTCAACACCGCGCTCTGCGGCACCACCGAGAACGCCCGCGCCTATGCCGTCAGCCAGTCGCAGGGCGTCCCCATCACCACCGGCGCCTTCACCATCACCACCGCCGCCTGCGGCCGCCTGGTGACGGCGAACGTCGCGTTCCCCATCGTCGCGAGCAAGGTGATGCCCCAGGCCCTCACCCTCACCGCCCAGGCCTGCTACCCGATCTAGCTCCCATCTGGCCGCGCGCGCCGGCCCGCCCTAGTCTTCCCGCGTGCCAGCCACGGGAACGACGCCATGACCGCCACCATCGCCGCCATCGACCACCTGTTCGCCAACTGGACCGGCCCCGACACCCCCGGCCTCGTCGTCGCCGCCACGCGCGGCGGCAAGCTGGTGCACCAGGGCGCCTACGGCATGGCCGACCTCGCCCACGCCATCCCGCTCGGCCCGCGCTCCACCGTGCGCATCGGCTCGCAGACCAAGCAGTTCACCGTCCTGCTCGCCCTGATGCTGGAGCGCGAGGGCAAGCTGGACATGAACGCGCCGGTCCATCGCTACGCCCCCTGGCTCGCCGCCCTGCCGCACACCGTCACGCTGCGCCACCTCGCCAGCAACACCTCCGGCATGCGCGACTTCCTGGAGATGCTGACCTGGAACGGCCTCGCGCTCTCCAGCGTCTCCACCCGCGCCACCGCCCGCGCGCTGATCGGCCGCCACGGCGAGATGAACTTCCCGCCCGGCGAGCAGATGATCTACTGCAACACCGGCTTCTTCCTGCTCTCCGAGATCGTCGAGGAGGTCTCCGGCCGCAGCTACAACGAGCTCCTGCGCGCCCGCATCACCGGCCCGCTCGGCATGGAGGACACCATCCTCCAGCACCGCGACGGCCAGATCCTGCCCCGCCTCGTCGGCCACCATTCCAAGGGCCCCGACGGCGCCTGGGAACGCGCGCAATGGGGCCTCGTGCTCGGCGGCGAGGGCGGCATGAGCTCCACGCTGGAGGACATGCTGCGCTGGCAGGCCCACCTCGCGAACCCAACGCCGGACATGGCCGACCTCCTGGCCCGCATGGAACAGCCGACGCGCTTCGCCAACGGCTCGCTTTCGATGTACGCGCTGGGCTTCACCGTCACCCGCTACCGCGGCCTGCGCAATATCGGCCATGGCGGCGGCGTCGCCGGCGGACGCTCCGAATCGGTGCGCTTCCCCGAACAGCAGGCCGGCGTGGTCATCCTCGGCAACCGCGACGACATCGCCCCATTCTCGATCGCGCGCCGGATGATCGACACGGTGCTGGCCGACCAGCTCGCCCCGCTGCCCGACGAAGCCAACCTGCGCGCGCTCGCCGCCGCCGCCGGCATGTATCGCGACGCGGACGGCGACGATGTGTTCGAGATCGTCGACGACAACGGCCGCCCCACCTTCACCAGCCAGGGCGGCAGCGGCGGCACCATCGAGCAGCTGTCCCCGGGCGAGTTCGCCCCCGAGCGCGCCGTCGTGCACCTCAGCTTCGGCCTGCCGCGCGACGGCACCATCCCCGCCCGCTGGTGCGGCGCCGCGCGCAGCTACCGCCCGGTCCGCCCCGGCGCCGGCAGCGCGCCCGCCCTGGCCGGCAGCTACGCCAACGCCACGCTCGGCCTGGACGCCACGATCTCCCCCGATGGCGGCCTGCTGGTCGTCCGCTCCGAATACGGCGCGCTGCGCCTCGCCCTCTCCTGGATCGAGCCCGACCTGCTGATGGCCATGCCGGCCGACACCCCCCAGCGCGCGCCCGGCAAGCCCTGGGCCGCCGTGGTCCGCGTCGAGCCCGGTGCCCTCGTGGTCACCACCGACCGGACCAAGGCCCTGCGCCTGGAGCGCCTGGCATGACCGCCTTCGAAACCGCCCTCGCCCAGTCCACCGCCGAAAGCTGGGCGCTGATGGCGCGCATCGGCGCCGACACGCGCGGCACCGTCGGCATCACCCGCGCCCCCTACGACGCCGCCGAGCAGCGCGCCGCCGAGGCCACCCGCGCCGAGCTAAACGCCGAGGGCATCGCCGCCGAGTACGACGCCTTCGGCAACCTGCACGCCACCCTCCCCGGCACCGATCCCACGCTGCCCGCCGTCGGCCTCGGCTCGCATTTCGATTCGGTGCCCGACGGCGGCAACTACGACGGCCTCGCCGGCGTCATGGCGGCCCTTTCCGTCGTTCTCGCCGCGAAGCGCACCGGCCTCGCCCCCCGCCGCCCCCTGCGTCTGCTCGGCCTGCGCGGCGAGGAAAGCCCGTGGTACGGCACCGCCTATCTCGGCAGCCGCATGGCCCTCGGCCACGTCCCGTTCGCCACCATGGGCAAGCTGGTCCGCGGCGACACCGGCCGCACCCTCTCCGACCACATGGCCGCCCTCGGCTTCCACGGCCAGGACACGCCGAGCCTTTCCCCCGCCACCCTGGCCTGCTGGCTGGAACTGCACATCGAGCAGGGCCCGCTGCTGATCGGCCAAGACGTGCCGATCGGCATCGCGACCGCCATCCGCGGCAACATCCGCCACGCCGCCGCCAAGTGCTTCGGCGCCTGGGCCCATTCCGCCGCCGTCCCCCGGGCCTTCCGCCACGATGCCGTCGTCGCGGTCAGCGAGCTGGTCATGGCGATCGACGCCTTCTGGAGCGAGCGCATCGCCGAGGGCGACGACAACTTCGTCGCCACCATCGGCATCGTCGCGACGCGGCCAGACCTGCACGCCATGACCAAGGTGCCCGGCGAGGTTGCCTTCACCGTGAACCTCGGCGCCACCGACCCCGCCATCCTGCGCCTTTCCGGTGAACATGCCCGCGCCCAGGCGGATGCCATCGCCGCGCGCCGCCGCGTCCGCTTCGACCTCGGGCCCGACACCGGCTCCCAGCCCACGCCGCTCGATGCCGCCCTGGTCAACCGGCTCGATGCCGCCGCCGCCGCGCTCGGCCTCGGCCGCCACCGCATGCCGACGGTCGGCCACGATGCCGGCATGTTCGCCCAGGCGGGAATTCCCTCGGCCATGGTCCTGGTCCGCAACCAGAACGGCAGCCACAATCCCGACGAAGCGCTGGAGGAGGCCGACTACACCGCCGGCGTGCGCGTGCTGGCCCGCGCGGCCCTGGAGGTCGCGGGCTGAGACGCTACTGCCAGCACAGGATCTGCACGGTCGCCTTCCCGGCGCGCGCCAGCACGTCCTCGTCGTCCTGCACCGCCGCGGCCGCGCCGCCACCGAGCATCGCCCTGAGCGGCCCCGCCCCCGGCCCGATCGACAGGTCCGGCGTGGCGATGCCATAGGCGGCGACGGCCCGCACCGGATCGATCAGCGCCCGCACAATGCCCACCACATGCCCGCTCCCGGCATCGAGGATCGGCCCGCCGCTGTAGCCCTGCGCGATCTCCGGCGCCTGCATCCACACCAGTGTCGCAGGGTCGGTCTCCAGCGCCGCGCGATGCACGAAGCTGTCGTTGACGATCGCCGCCCACGTCACCTGCGGCGCCACGACGGGGCGCGGTGCCGCCACCGCCAGCGCCAGCATCCGCGCCTGCGCCGGATAGCCGAACACCGCCACCCGCCCGCCCGCCCGCGCCGGGCCGATCGCGAGATGCGCCGGACCCGGGGCGGCGGCCTGCAGCACCGCGATGTCATGCTCGGCATCCATCGCCACCACCCGCGCCGCGGTCGCCGCCATGTGCCGCGACACCACGCGGATCGCGCGGCACGCCTGCACCACATGCGCCGCCGTCACCACCAACCCCTGCGCGCTGGCGAAGAACCCGGTGCCGGTCGCCTCGGCGACGGCCTCCGGCGGCGGGCGCAGCGGATCGTACGGCAGCAGATGCACCTGCGGCAGTCCCGCCCCCGCCACCGGCGGCGCGATCACGCCCGATGCCAGCACCGGCTGCGCCATGGACTCGATCCGCCCCTGCGGATGTCCATGCCCGTCGCGCGCCCCCTCGATCTCCTCCGCAACGGCGGGCGAAGCCAAGCCAAGTGTCGCGATGATCAACGGTGCCAGCAGGCGACGCATCGGTCCGTTCCGAAGTTCGGACCCCACGTTGCGCGACGTGTCCCTACAGCCGCGTTTCAGTTTACCTTCGCTTAACCCTTCATCCCCGACGCGCCGGCAGGCACCGTTTCACGCAGGATCACGCGCGCAGCGCCGCGAATCGGCAGTTTTCGCAATTTGCGCTGGCCCGCGGGGCAAATCGCCTTGCAATTTGCAACGCCTCCTGGCCCCGGCATGCGGATTAACGCCGCGTTTGCACCGCAGTTTTGCCGATAGCTCGAGTTGAAACCTTAAGAAACATTGAATGCCCGTACGGGCGTGGCCGGACTGGCATCACGATTGCGTAGCACCTTCTGCGAGGGCCAAACCCCACCGGTCCTGCGCTCTGGGCGGTCGTGTTGCTTCGGCAAGCGGCGGTCCGGGGGACCAGCAACGGAGATTGGCAAAATGCGTATTCTTCTGGCCTCCCTCGAAGGTTACCTCGCCAGCGACATTTCCGTCGTCCTCGGCGGCCAGGCCTTCTCGATCGAGCGCGCCGACAGCGCCGACGACGCCGTGGACCTCGCCCGGCGCTATCACTTCGACGTGATCCTGTTCGGCACCGGCGCCGGCGGCGGTCCTGGCACCGAGATCATCCGCCGCCTGCGCGCCGCCGGCAGCCAGTTGCCCGCCATCGGCCTCGGCCGCGTGCTCGACGGCCGCAGCCGCAGCCGCCTGCTCGATGCCGGTGCGGACGATGTCGTCGACATGCCCTGCGACACCGCCGAACTCTGCGCCCGCCTGCGCGCCGTGGTCCGCCGCGCCCGCGGCTTCACCCGCTCGGTGCTGACCGTCGGCCCGCTCGCGCTGCACATGGACAGCCGCTCGGCCAGCGCCGACGGCCAGGAGCTGCACCTTTCCCCCAGCGAATACAAGGTCCTGGAGCTGCTGACGCTGCGCAAGGCCAGCGTCGTCAGCAAGACCGCGCTGATGGACCTGCTCTACGGCGAGTTCGAGGAGCCCGACGTGAAGTCGCTCAACGTGCTCATGCACCGCCTGCGCAAGCGCCTGGCCGCCGCCGGGCTCGGCACCCTGGTGCGCACCGTCTGGGGCACCGGCTACCTGATCGACGAGCCCAGCCGTCGTGTCCCCGCCATGGCCCGCGAGGCCCTGCCGCAGGAAGACATGGCCTACGCCGACTGACACCCGCGCCCTTCCGCCCCGTCGCGGTTCCGCCTAGTCTGGCTGAATGCGCAGGTCCACACAGGTTCTGCTGGTGCTCATGGGCGGCGGCATCATCGCCTCGGCCGTGGTCCCGCTCGTCATGGCGCCCGACTGCGAGCCATCCGCCCAGCAGGACGGCGGCTGCACCTCCAACACATCCTCGCGGACCGGCTCCTCCTCCTCCTCGCGCATCGGCCACGGCGGCTCCACGGCCGCGGGCCTCGCGGCAGGGGCCGCCGCCGGAGCCACGGCCGCGACCGTGGCGCGCGGCGGCTTCGGCAGTACCGGAGCGGCGCGGGCCAGCAGCGGCGGCTAGGCCGTGCGCCGCCACATCGTGCCCCCCCGCCCCGACCGGCATGCGCGCTGGGCCGCCATCGGCTTCGGCTTCGCCGAGATCGACGGCAAGCCCTACTGGGACGAAGGCGCCTGCTGGGAATTTACCCCAGCCGAAATCGACACGCTCGACGACGCGACCAATGCGCTGGACGCCCTGTGCCTGAAGGCCGTGGACCACGCCGTGCGGACCGGCTGCCACGATCTGCTCGGCATCCCGGCCACGGTCTGGCCGCTGGTGGTCCGCAGCTGGGAGGCGCAGGAGCCCAGCCTCTACGGCCGCATGGACCTGCGCTGGGACGGCACCGGCCCGCCCAAGCTGCTGGAATACAACGCCGACACCCCCACCGCCCTGTTCGAGGCGGCCGTCGTGCAATGGGACTGGCTGCAATCCACCCGCCCCGACGCCGACCAGTTCAACGCGATCCACGAGGCGCTGATCGCCGCTTGGCTCGCCCGCCCCCTGCCCGGCGGCATTCACTTTGCCTGCCAGCGCGACAGCGACGAGGATCGCGGCACGGTGGACTACCTGCGCGACACCGCGATGCAGGCCGGCCTCGCCGCGCCGTTCCTGCACATCGACGAGATCGGCTGGACCGGCACCGGCTTCGTCGACCTCGACGACCGCCCGATCGCCCACCTGTTCAAGCTCTACCCCTGGGAATTCCTGCTGCGCGACGCCTTCGGCGCCCATGTCGCCGCCGCCCGCACCCGCTGGATCGAGCCGGCGTGGCGGATGGTGCTGTCCGGCAAGGGCGTGCTGGCGCTGTTGTGGGAGCTGTTTCCCGGCCACCCCAACCTGCTGCCGGCCTTCCGCGAACCCGGCCGGACCGGCGGGCGGGAAATCCGCAAGCCGCTCTGGGGGCGCGAGGGGGCCAACGTCACCGCCCCCGGCTTCGCGACACCCGGCCCCTATGGCGAGGAAGGCTTCGTCCACCAGGCCTGGGCCGAGCTGCCCTGCGTCGACGGGCGCTACCCCGTGCTGGGCAGCTGGGTGGTCGGCGGGCGCGCCGTCGGGCTGGGCATCCGCGAGGACGACACGCCAATCACCCGCGACACCAGCCGCTTCGTGCCGCATTATTTCATGCCCGGCTGAACCGGCCGGCCCCGGGGGAACCGCGATGCTCGACAGCCTGCTGGCCTTCCTGACCTATTTCGGCGCGGCGGTGCTGCTGCTCGCCGCCTTCCTGGCGCTCTACACGCTGGTGACGCCGGTGCGCGACTGGGAGATGATCCGCGCCGGCAACACCGCGGCCGCGGTGGCCCTCGGCGGCGCCGTGCTGGGGTTCTGCCTGCCGCTCTCGATGGCCATCGCGCGCAGCCACAGCCTGCCCGACATGGTGCTGTGGGCGGCCATCGCGCTCGTGGTGCAGTTGGCCGGCTATGCCGCCGTGCGGTTCCTGCGCAAGCACGAGACCGGAGGGGTCGAATCCGGAGACATGGCGGAGGCGATCCTGCTGGCCTCGGGCGCCGTCGGGCTCGGGCTGCTGAACGCCGCCTGCCTGACATGAAGCCGCTCTGCCTCGGCGCGCTGGCGCTGCTGCTCGCCGCGCCGGGCTGGGCACAGGCGCTCGATCCGTCCACGCTGGTGCCGCTGATGGGCAAGCGGCTGGTCGGGCCGAGCGGGGAGGAGCTGGGGCGGGTGGTCGATGTGGTCGCCGACCTCCAGGCGCGGCCGGTGGCCGCGGTCGTGGATGTCGGCGGCTTCATGGGGCTGGGCTCGCGCCGCGTGGCGGTGGCTTGGCATGTGCTCCAGCTGCGCGCCGACGGCGACGTGGTGCGCCTGATGATCGACGTGGCGCCCGACGTCGTCATCGCCGCGCCCGACTTCCGGCCCGAGGAGCCGGCCACGATCTTCGACCCCTCGCCGCGCAAGTGAGGCGGCGCGCCCGCATCCGCGGGCCGGTCGACGGCGCCTTCGCCAGGCCCGCGCCCGGACGGCGTGGCCTGGACGGCCTGAACGCCTTCGTCGCCGCCATGCGCACCGCCTTCGGCGCCTTCGTGCCGGCCTACCTCGCCGGCCAGGGCTGGACCCAGGCGCAGATCGGGCTGGTGCTGACGGTGGAGACCGTCACCTCCATGCTCTCCCAAGTGCCGGGCGGGGCGCTCATGGATGTCACGCGGCACCGGCGCCTGGTGCTGGGGCTGTCGATCGGCGGCGCGGCGCTGGCGGCGCTGGTGATCGCCGCGCTGCCCTTCCACCTGCCGGTGCTGCTGGCGCTGCTGGCCCATGCGCTGGCCGGAAGCATCATCGCCCCGGGGATCGCGGCGGTCACCGTGGCGATGGTCGGCCGGCGCGACCTCGGCGAGCGGCTGGGGCGCAATGTCCGCTACGCCTCGATCGGCAGCGGGGTCGGGGCGGCGCTGATGGGTCTCGCGGCCTCGACGGTCTCGGAGCGGGCGGTGTTCGTGCTGGCGGCGCTGCTGGCGCTGCCGGCGCTGTGGGCGCTGTGGTCGCTGCATCCGCGGCGGCAGCGGCGCAGAGGGGGCGGGGCCGTCGCGCCGACCGACGCGGTGGAGCAGCACGGCTCGGTGCGCGCGCTGCTGGCGGACCGGCGGATGCAAGTGTTCGCGGCCTGCGTCGTGCTGTTCCACTTCTCCTCGGCGGCCCTGCTGGCCGTGGCCGCGGCGGAGGTGACGCGGCGAGCGGGGTTGCGGGCCGGGCTGCTCATCGCGGCGTTCGTGATCGTGCCGCAAGTGCTGGTGGCGCTGGCCTCGCCGCTGGTGGGGCGGCTGGCGGAGCGGATCGGGCGGCGGCCGGTGCTGGTGGTGGGCTTCGCCTCGCTGCCGCTGCGCGCGGCGCTGTTCGCGGTGGTGGACGATCCGTACTGGCTGGTGCCGGTGCAGTTGCTGGAGGGAGTGGCGGCCGCGGCATTCGGGGTGATGCTGCCGCTGGTCACGGCCGACCTGACGCGCGAGAGCGGGCGCTACACGCTGGGGCTGGGGGTCCTGGGATTGGCGGGCACCCTCGGGGCGGCGCTGAGCACGACGGTGGCCGGGCTGATCGCCACGCGCTGGGGCGTGGCGGCTTCGTTCTGGACGCTGGCCGCGGCCGGTATGGCGGCGCTGGCACTGGTCCTGCTCGCCATGCCGGAAACACGGCGACACAGGGCGCCCGGATCGCAGCCGGCGTAGCCGACGGGCGCGACGGGTTGGCGATCGAGACGATCTGTCGCAGGTTCGTAACTGTTGAATACAAAATCGAGGAAATGCGATGCGACTCCCTGCCCTTGCCGCCCTCGCCGCGGTGCCTCTCCTGGCCGGCTGCCTGGCCACCCCTGGCGCTGGCGGCGCACCGACCGCCTCCGCACAGGCCGGATTTTCATCAGGCGTGGTCACCGCGGGCGGTGGTGCCCAGGACCTGCGAGCCCTGCCGGGAGAGGTGGCGCCGCTGCCGATCCCGCTGCGCGGCGGCGATGTGCGCACGCTGGGTAGCGGCGCGCGGGTGATCGTGCCGGCCTATGGCGTCACCGTGATCACGGCGCAGAATGTCCGCGCCGTGTCGCAGGGTGCGCTGGGCGGCGGCTTCGGCGGCGGCTCGACCCGCAGCGCGAGCGTACGCACGGTGCTGGCCGGGCTCTCGCCCGCCATCTACCAGCAGATCGCCGACGAGGCCCATGCCGACCTGTTGCAGCGCCTCGCGGCGGCCGGGATCGCGGTGGCAAGTGCGCAGGAGGCGGCGCAGGCCGCGGCGGCGGCCCCGCGGGTGCCCGGCAATGCGCTGGATGGCTCGGCGGGCTCCACCATCCTGGGCGGTTCGTCGTCCACATGGCGGACGGTGGGAGCCGGGGCGGCGCCGCTGATCGCGGGGCTGTCGGGCGAGGAAGCGGGCGGCGGGCTGGGCGGGCTCGCGGTGATCGGGGGCAACAGCGCCGCACAGGCGCTGGCCACTTCCTCCGGGGGCCTGGTGGTGATGCCGCTGCTGCGGCTGGACTACGTGTCGCTGTCGTCCTCCGGGCGCAGCCTGCTGTCCGGCCGGGCGAACGCGGAGGCGACCGCCCGCTTCTCGGTGGTGGCGGGCAGCAAGGCGACCGTGGCGGTGCGTCGCCAGGGCATGGGGGCGGCAGACATCGCCGCGCTCAGCGTGCCCGAGGCGGTGGGCACGGATGAGCCGTTCGCCACCATGGGAGCGTCCTCCGGCGGCAGCGTCGGCGCGCTGGTCGGCTTCGGGACACGCACCGACACCCAGGTGGTGGCCAACGAGGCACGCTGGGTGGCACTGGCCCGCGCGGCCTATCGCGGCTTCAACGCGGCGATCGTGCAGCAGATCGCGGGCGCGCGCGGCGTGTGATGCGGCGCGTCATTCCGGGGCTGGGGGGCATCGCTCCCCGGCCCGCCGTCACGGGGTGGTGAGGCACGGAACAGCATCCTGCAATCGGGGTTGCCTTCGCATGCATGTCCGCCACGGCGGACCTTCCCCCGAACAGCAGGAGACGCAGCATGACGCCGAGGCTCAAGCCACTGCACGAACAGGTCATTGTCATCACGGGGGCGACCTCGGGCATCGGGCTCACCACCGCGTGCCGGGCGGCGGCGCGGGGGGCCGCGGTGGTGCTGGCGGCACGCAACGAGGATGCGTTGCGCGAGGTGTGCGACGGCATCCGCGCGCGCGGCGGGCGGTGCGCGACGGTGGTGGCCGATGTCGGGGTGAAGGAGGATGTGCAGCGGATCGCCGCCGAGGCGGAGCGGGCGTTCGGGCCGTTCGACACCTGGGTGAACAATGCCGGGATCGGGATGTATTCCCGGCTGGAGGAGATGAGCGACAAGGACCATGAGCGGCTGTTCCAGACCAACTACTGGGGCGTCGTGTACGGCTCGCGCGAGGCACTGCTGCTGCTGAAGCAGCGTGGCGGGGCGCTGATCAACCTGGGTTCGATCGCCTCCGAGATGCCGGCGCCGCTGCTGGGCGCCTATGCGGCGACCAAGCACGCCGTGAAGGGGTTCACCGACAGCCTGCGGCTGGAACTGCTGCACGAGGGAGCGCCGGTGTCGGTGACGCTGATCCAGCCCTCGGGGATCGACACCCCGTTCGGGGAGCACGCCAAGAACGACATGGAGTGGGCCTCCCAGGTGCCGCCGCCGGTGTATGCGCCGGAGGTGGTGGCCGATGCCATCCTGCATGCCGCCGAGCACCCGACGCGGGATCTGGTGGTCGGCGGCGTCGGGCGGCTGATGATCGCGGCGTCGCGGTTGATTCCGTCGCTGGCCGACCGGGTGTTCTCCTATTCGTTCCACAAGACGGCGATCCAGCACGGGCGGCCCAAGCGGGACACGCCAAAGAACCTGCATCATGCCGGCGAGGATGGCAGCCGCTATGGCGACCAGGGGCACCTGTTCAGCCACAGCCTGTACACCACCGCGCGGATGCATCCGGTGGTGACCACGCTGGGGCTGTTGAGCGCCGGGGCGCTCCTGCTGGGGCTGACGTCGCGCCGGTCGCGGATCAGCTGAGGCTGCCCGGGTAGTCCTTCCAGATGCTGGGGGCGAGGCGCAGGTGGGTCTCGGGAGGGTGCGCCGCCGCCCAGTGATTGGCGAGCTCGGTGCCGGTGGCGATCCAGAGGCCGGGGTGGCCGCGCAGATGGGCGAGGAAGTCGTCGAGCATCTGGACCCGATTGGCCCAGCCGCAGTGCTGCGGATGGACGACCATGTGGAAGTGGCGGCCGCGGGCGTATTGGGCGGCGAATTCGGCGCGCCAGTTGCGGGCGAGGAAGTCGGGGTTCTCGAGGCCCGTGCCCTTGGACGGGAACATGCAGAACCACTGGTCGTCGAAATGGTAGTGGTAGGGCAGCGTCAGCAGGGCGCGGTGGCTGGCTGCGTCGGTGACCCAGTAGTGCGGGATGTCGTCGGCCTGGCTGTTGCCGAAGTAGCGGTAGCCGGCGTCGATCAGCAGGTCGATGGTGTGCGGGCTGACGGTGCCGCCGGCGAAGGGGTCGGACTGGCGCGGCAGGCCGAACCAGCCGGACGGGCTCGTGCCGGCGGCCTCGGCGATCCATTCGGTGGTGGTTTCGAGGCGGGCCTGTTCCTCCTCGCGCGACAGCGTGCTGACATCCTCGCCCTTGAGGCCGCCGGCGGCGATCTCGTGGCCGTCGGCGCGCAGCGCGCGGATGGTTTCGGGGCGGATCTTCGCCAGCACGGCGGGGACGGCGACGGTGGCGCGCATGGCGTGCTTGCCGAGGACGGCGCGGAGCTGGGCGAGGCCTTCGGTGGCGGCGAAGACGGCGGCGTCGGAGGCAAGGTCCTTCGCGGTGATGCCCTCGGGGGTGGTGGCGATGTTCAGGTCGATGACGAGCTGGACGGCGCAGGCGGCGCCGCTGGGCCAGGCGAGTTCGTCGTCGCGCAGGCCGATCTCGTCGGAGATGGTGTAGCCCTGTTTCCACGGCATGGCGTCAGGCTCCTTTCGACGGATGGGCGGCGAGGACGTGGCGGGCGAGGTCCTCCGAGGTGGGGAACCAGACGCCCGGCATGGACTGCATGCGGCGGAGCAGGCGCTCCATCATGGCGACCCTGAGCGCGCGGCCGGAGACGAAGGGGTGCATGACGATGTTGAGGTAGCCGCCCTGGGCATACTGCTGGCGGAAGGCATCCCACCACATGTCGCAGACGCGGTCGGGGTCGGAGATGCGCTGGGCCTGGTTGGGGCTGCCGAGCCAGGCGAAGCTGTAGAACATCGCGTCGTCGATGACGTAGTGGAACGGGAGATTCAGGAGCGCCTTCCCGGTGCCGGGGTCGCGATGGTAGTGCGGCAGATGGTGGGCGTGGCCGTGCGAGTTGTAGATGAAGCCCTCCTCCTGGAGCAGGCTTTGGGTGTGCCAGGAGCGGGTGCCGACGGGGTTGCGGCCGGTGACGGAGGCAATGGCGGCGGCGGCCTTGCGCAGGTGGTCGCGTTCGAGGGCGGGATCCTTGGGGACGTGGTGTTCCCACATGTGATCGGCGATCTCGTGGCCCTGGGCGTGGGCGTGGCGCAGGGCCTCCGGGTAGAGCTCGACGATGCGGCCGGGGGTGAAGACGGTGCCCTTGATGCCGAGGCTGTCGAACAGGGCGATCATGCGCCAGATGCCGACGCGGCCGCCGAACTCGCCCTTGCCGAGCTGGCTGGGGGGTTCGTTCATCAGGCGGCGCAGGAGCATGGCGTCGAAATCGAGCGTGACGTTGACGGCCATGCGCACGCCCTGGGGCCAGTCGATCCTGGGGATGAATTCGTGGTGGGCATCGGCGCGGGCGGCGGCTTCGGCGAGCGGGGCGAGATGGGCGGCCGGGTCGAATGGGGGCATGGGCTTGTCCCTCCTGTCGGGGGGAGTTTAGCGCGCGGGGTGGGCGGTGCCGCAAGGTGGGGGGTGGACGTAATTAATTGCGATATCGGAACATTTAGGGCGCGCGACGGTGGCGGCGGCGCAGGGCAAATTTTTGGCGGATCGTGGGCTTTGCGGAGCTGACGACGGAACGGGGCCTGGCCCGCGCGCGTGGCACGATGCGGCGGCGGGGTCGGGCGAGGCGCCACGGCGACCGGGCGCGCGGCGGCGCAGTGCGTGGACGCGGCTTGGGTGGGGCGTCGGCGGCGCGGGCGGGCCGCACGCGGGAGGCGGTAGGCGCTGCCGGACGGTGCTGCGGCGCGCGGCGTGGACCGGTGGCGGCGGGGGGTGAGGATGGCGGCCGGGAGCAGGCCCTCCTGCCAAAGGGCGACGAGGTTCTCCAACCGGGTGAAGATACGGGCCAGGGCGGCAAGGATGAGGGCATGCAAGGCGGCAATCACCCCGGCCTCGGCGGCCCGCAGGGCAGCCTGGGCGCGCACGTCTCCCGCCAGGTTTGCGACCTGTTCGGCGAGGGTTGGGGGCGATTGATCTAACATTGAGTTTTTATATATAACTCTCATCGCCGCTGCAAAGGAAAATTCGCGACCTGCCCCAAGATTTTTCGACCCCGCCGTGACGACCTGACCGGCGCCATGGAGGAAAAGTTTTTTGCTTCTTTTTTTCAAAAAAGAAGCGCTTGCCTTCTGAAACCCTCCGTTAACCCGCCGGGCGAAGGATGGCGCCATGATGTTGTCCCGTCGATCGCTGGTGGTTGGGCTGTCCGCGGTACTGGCGCATCCGGCGCGGGCGGACGGGGCGTTGCGGCTGGAGGCGGGGCCCGGGGAGATGGTGGCGCTGACCGGGCCGGGGGTTCGGCGGGCGTTGCTGTTGCCGGGCGGGGGGGCGCGGTTGCTGGCGCCGCTGGCCTGCGGGGGCGAGATGGTGACGGTGGCGGGGTTCGTGCTGGGGCGGGTGGAATGGGCGGCGCTGGCGGTGGCGCTGGAGGACGGGGTGGCGTTGCTGGCGCTGGAGCCGCTGGCGTGGCGGGGTTCGGGCGGGGCGCGGATGGAGACGCGGCTGGCGGGGACGGGCGACCGGCGCCATGTGCTGTGCCGGCGGGATACGGCGGTGCCGGCGGGGCCGACGCTGTGGCGG
>CAMDGX010000020.1 GCA_945897825.1 Asaia bogorensis
CACCCGGATGGCCCCTCCCCGCCGAAGGCGGAAACAGACGGGAGGTCCAGGAACCTCAGGTTCCTGGCGGGGTCGAGGGGCAGAGCCCCTCGCCTTCCCTTCCCCTCACACCGCCATCGTCCGCCCCTGGTAAGCCCGCCCGATCGCCGCTGCATCCTCGCGTCCGCCGGCCAGCACGCGCACGCCGTCGTCGAGGCGTTGCTTGATGTTTTCCGGCCAGCAGGCTTCGAGGAACGCCAGTCCGTTGCGGTGGCAGGCGCGCAGGATGCGGTCGCGCGCGGTTTGCAATTCCGGCGGATAGGGGTTGTTGCGCATGGTCAGGTAGCCGAGCGAGAAGCCGAGGTCGCCTGGCCCGATCTCGGCATAGGCCAGCCCCGGCACCGCCAGGATTTCCTCGCAGCGCGCCACGCCTTCGGGGCTTTCCAGCTTCACCCCGAGCATCAGCTCACCCTTGGGGTTCAGCGGCCACGGGTCGCAGCGCTGCTTGTATTCGATCGGGTCGAGCCCCCAGACATGCCCGGCCTCGGGCTCCGAGCCCTGCCCGCGCGTGCCGACGCCCAGCGTGCCGGGGCGCGGCGTGACCTTGGCCTTCCCGGCCATGCGCTCCAGCGGCGAGGGCATGGCCGGGTCGACGCCCTGGGCGCCGATCGGGTAGCGGCAGGATTCGACGAAGGCCCGCACCGCCTCGGGCGTCTCCGCCTGGCACAGGATGATGCCGTGCGCGCCGCGGCCGAGGATCTGGCGGAACTGCCAGGCATTGTGCAGCACGTTGGCCTCCGAGGTGCCGTTCACCGGCGCCTCCACGATCACCGCCGGCGTTCGGTGCCCGCTGCGCGTCGGCCCGCCATCGACCAGGCCGCGCATGTAGGCGGCGAGCCCGCCCATGTCGAAGGCGCCATGCTCCATGCCGATATTGATGTAGTCGGCCCAGGTCTGTGCGTCAGTCCGGCCCTGCTCATAGGTCAGCACGTGCCCGGTATGGTGCCCGGTGTAATAGACGCCGATGCCCTGTTGCAGCAGCTCGATGCAGCGGTTGACGCGCGCCATGGTTCGTTCCCGTCGTTTCCGGACAGGAGGCTAGCATGGCGTCACGGATACGCCACCTTGCCGCACATCCGGGCCGACGGGCCTGGAAAAATTTCCGCATACCCCCTTGCATTGCTAACAATCGTCATTTATATTCACTCGACTGACACGCACCCCACCAGCAAAGGCCCCCATGCCCCCGCACCCCTCCCCCCTGGCCGATACGGTCGCCAGCCTGCGCATCGCCACCTTGGCGACCCCCGCGCATGCCTGGCTGCCCGCGGCGATCCATGCCCTGATCCTGGCATGCCTCGCCCGCATCCTCGGCCGCCTGGAGGAGATGATCCGCCTGTGGCAGGCCGGCCTGCTCCCCCCGCCCGTCCAGCGCCCGCGAACCGCCCCGGCCACCTCACGGCCGCGCGCAGCACGCCGGAACCCGGACTCCGTCCCCCACCGGCGCCCGGCAATGCAGGCACGGAATCACAATGAGGCAGAGCGACAGAGAGATGAAGGCAAGGTCCCTTCCCTGCCTCTTCTCTCTGTCTCTCTGGCTCTTTGTGAAACCTCCGCCTTCCGAACCGCGCACCCGGACTGCGCCAGGAATCCGCGCCAAGGCCGTCGCGTCGGCCTTACCTCTCCCCCGGCGTCGCTGGAGCGCCTGCCTCCAAAAAACGCCCGCCACGACCCACGCCGCGCCACGCCCAGTTTGTTACGATATCGAAATTAATATCCACGCCGCGGCATCCCGGCCCGCTCAGCCGTCGCGCGAAGCGCGCAGCAATTCCTCCGCCGCCTCCCGCTCCATCCGCAAGGCCCGCAGCGCCACGTCGCGCGCGAAGCCGGCCCGGGCGAACGCCGCCAGTTCCTTCTGCAGCCGCGCCGGGTCGCCCGCCACGGTGCGGAACGGGCCGAGCCGCCGCCGCCGCGCATGCGCCACCGCCGCGGCGAACTCCGCCTCGGGGTCGTCCGGCAGCACCGCCCCGGCCGTCTCCGCGCCGATCCCGCGCGCCGCGAGATGCGCCGCCACCGCCCGGCGCGACCGCCCGGCCCGGTTCAGGCTGCGGGCCCGCCCCTCGGCGAAGGCCGCGTCGTTCACCACCCCCAGCTCCACCAACCGATCAGCCACGCGCCGCGCCGCCAGCCGCGCGGCCGCCGCCGCCTCCGCCGCCCCCTCGTCGCCCCCAGCCGCGCGCAGCCAGCGCAGGATGCGCCGGTCGAGTACCGCAACCAGCCCGGCCCGCGTGGTCGCATAGCGCGCAAGATGCGCCAGCGCCGCCTCGCGCAGCGACGCGTCGTCGGGAGGGGGGCCAACAGGACCAACGGGGCGCGCCATACCCCGACCCTGCCACGCCCGGCCCGGCAAGGAAATTCCCGCGCGCATGGGCGCCATGCGCAACGTTTCCGCCATTTGACTTCCGCCCGCCGGCCAGCCCATTGTTTCCGCTTCCCCGGAACCGTCCGCGCAGGGGCGCGGGCGGCGTCAATCCCGTGGAACAACCGTCCCCACCAGAGGGACCAACGAGGGTCACCCGGATATGATTTCCGCCCTGCTGCCGAACTACAACCGCGCCAACCTCGCCTTCGAGCGGGGCGAGGGCGCCTGGCTGTGGACGACGGACGGGCGACGATTCCTCGATTTCGGGTCCGGCATCGCCACCGCCTCGCTCGGCCACGGCAACAAGCACCTCGCCGACGCCATCTCGGCCCAGGCGCACAAGGTGATGCACGTCTCGAACCTGTACCGCATCCCCCAGGCCGAGCAGCTCGCTGCCCGGCTGGTCGAAGCGACGTTCGCGGACACCGTGTTCTTCTGCAACTCGGGCGCGGAAGCGAACGAGGGCATGATCAAGATGGTCCGCAAGACCATGGCCAGCACCGGCAAGCCGGAGAAATACGGCATCATCTGCTTCGAAGGCGCCTTCCACGGCCGCACCCTGGCCACCCTGGCCGCCACCGGCAACGACCACTACCTGGAAGGCTTCGGCCCCCGGGTGGAGGGCTTCAAGCACGTGCCGCTGAACAACATGAACGCCGTGCGCGACGCCATCGACGGCACCACCGCCGGCATCCTGCTGGAACCCGTGCAGGGCGAGGGCGGCATGCGCTCGGCCGACATCCAGTTCCTGCGCGACCTGCGCGCCATGTGCGACGAGTTCGGCCTGATCATGGCGCTGGACGAGATCCAGTCCGGCATGGGCCGCACCGGCAAGCTGTTCGCGCATGAGTGGGCCGGCATCGAACCCGATGTCATTTCCTCGGCCAAGGGCATTGGCGGCGGCTTCCCGCTCGGCGCCGTGCTGGCCAAGGAATGGGTCGGCAAGCACCTCGTCCCCGGCACCCACGGCACCACCTTCGGCGGCAACCCGCTGGCCTGCACCGCGGGCAATGCAGTGCTCGACGTGATCCTCGCCCCCGGCTTCCTCGACGAAGTGGTGTCCAAGGGCGAGCACCTGAAGGCCGGCGTGCAGAAGCTGATCGCCGAGTTCCCGGCGATCTTCGCCGAGTCGCGCGGCCGCGGCCTGATGCAGGGCATCAAGTGCGTCATTCCCGCCGGCCAGGTGCAGGGCGCCTTCACCGAAGCCGGGCTGATGACCGTCACCGCCGGCGAGAACGTGGTGCGCCTCGTGCCGCCGCTGGTCGCCAGCGCGGCGGACATCGACGAGGCGCTCGGCATGATGCGCCGCGCCGCCGCCAGCCTCGCCGCCGCCCCCAAGGCGGCTGCGCAGTGACCATCACCATCAGGCCCGTGCCGTGAGCGGGGCCGCTTTGCGCCGCACCTCGGCGCAGGGAACGAAGGGCGGGGAGACAGGATCTCCCCGCCACTTCATTGACATAAGGGATCACGACGGCGACACGCTGCGCCGCATGCTGGAAGTGGCATCCGGCTATAAGCGGGCGCTGAAATCCGGTGCCGCCACGCCGAAGCCGCTCGCCGGCAAGGTGCTGGCGCTCATCTTCGAGAAACCGTCCACCCGCACCCGCGTCAGCTTCGAGGTCGGCATGCGCCAGCTCGGCGGCGACGTGATCCACCTCACCTCCGCCGACATGCAGCTCGGCCGCGGCGAAACCATCGCCGACACGGCGCGCGTCCTCTCGCGCTACGTCGATGCGGTCATGCTGCGCACATTCGCCCATGCGCGCCTGAAGGAGTTCGCCGA
The DNA here is from genome assembly GCA_945897825.1 of Asaia bogorensis. Lineage (GTDB taxonomy): Bacteria > Pseudomonadota > Alphaproteobacteria > Acetobacterales > Acetobacteraceae > CAMDGX01. The sequence continues at coordinate 4,185 of CAMDGX010000020.1, forward strand.
GCACGCCACCGTGCCGGTGATCAACGGCCTCACCGACAGCAGCCACTCGGTGCAGCTGATGGCCGACGTCATGACCTTCGAGGAACACCGCGGCCCGATCGCCGGCCAGGTGGTGGCCTGGTGCGGCGACGGCAACAACGTCGCCCAGACCTGGATCGAAAGCGCGGCGCGCTTCGGCTTCACGCTTCGTCTGGCCACCCCGCCCGAACTGCGGCCGCCGGCCGCCGTGGTGGACTGGGCCCGCGCCCAGGGTGCCAAGATCGAGCTGGTCGACGATCCGGCCGAAGCCGTGCGCGGCGCGCGCTGCGTGGTCACCGACACCTGGGTCAGCATGGGCGACGACCCGAACTCCGCCCGCCACAACCTGCTGGCGCCTTACCGCGTGACGCAGGAATTGATGGCCAAGGCGGCGGCGGATGCGATCTTCATGCACTGCCTGCCGGCCCATCGCGGCGAGGAGGTCACCGAGGAGGTGATCGACGGCCCGCAAAGCGTGGTGTTCGACGAGGCCGAGAACCGGCTGCACGCGCAGAAGGGCGTGCTGGCCTGGGCGCTCGGCGCGGCCGGCTGAAACGAGTTCCGACCGGATGGGGTCCATCCGGTCGGATGCCAGGCATTCCCGAAGCGGCGGCGATCGCGCCGTGCCGTCAGCCTGCGCTGGCAGCACCGCGCCGGCGCCGTATCGCGCCGATGCCCAGCAGCCCGGCCCCGAGCAGTGCCATGGACGCCGGCTCCACCACAGGCGTCGAGGGCAGGTCGTTCGCGGAGCCGAAGCCGCCCTGCGACTCCGTCTCGGCCCAGCGATACACCGGCGCCGCGTTGCTGGTGATGAACAGCACCGGCGAGGACTGGCCAGCCTCGATCAAGCCATCCACGTTCCAGCCGAAGATGATCGAGTCGGAGGAGAAGGCCGGTGCCGGATTGCTGATCGCAAGCCCGGTCCGCACGCCCGCCGGAGCGACGAGATCGTCGGCGACGGCAAGTCCGAGCGGTGCGTCGGTCACGAGCGCGCTCGGGGTGCCGTTGTCGGCGGCCAGGTCGCCGCTACCCAAGGTATAGCCGGTCACGATGCTCGGGTTGGCATTGCCGATCGCGGTGCCGTTGGCATCGCGGAAGGCGCCCCCCAGCCAGCCGGCACCGGTCACGGTGCTGCTGTTGATACTGAGGTTGAAGTCGCGCAGCGGATCGTCCGCCCCGCCGCTCTGGTTCGTGTTCACCACCTGATAGAGATAGACATAGCTGGCGGCGGCATCGACGGTGGCGCCGAACTTGCCGGCGATGTCAGCCAGCGCATTCGGCGACAGGCCGCCGAAGAACGCGTCGTTGGTCCAGTTTCCGTCCTCGTTTCGGTAGACCGCAAAATTCACCACGCTGTCGCACAGGCCACAGGGCTGGGCGAACTCGCTCACGCCGGTGAATTGCGGCAGCAACTGGGCCTGCGCCCCGGTGCCCACGGCACCGGCGGCAAGTGCCATGATCGCGGCCCCAATGATAACTCTCATGGTTTGTATCCCTCCATCCGGCCACTCACGGCGGCATCGGTCAAATGGCTCGTCCTGAACAATCACACCGCCCCTGCAGGCAGATGTATGAGCATGTTCCCTGGTTGTCGGATCAAGTCAATTCATTCTTATATACTTATTAACCAAGCATAACCACGAATTGTAACCGTCACACCGTGTTACATACGGGCCGCGCCTGCGGTCTGCACATGCATTCCATGACATTGCCGGCCGAGCCGACGCCGCCGCGCCCGATGCCGCACTTGCCTGCGATCCTCGGCTCGCCTACGCCTCGACAGAACCTTTCCGCGGAGGATCCGCCATGGCCACCCCCGACGGCTTCGCCCACCCTGAGTTCCTCGTCGACACCGATTGGCTCGCCGCCCATATCGACGAGCCCGGCGTGGTGGTGCTGGACACCACCACCCACCTCGTGCCCGAACCCACGGCCGGCTACAGCGTCGTTCCCGGCCGGGCCGATTTCGAGAAGGGCCACATCCCCTCGGCGCAGTATGTCGACCTCCAGGCCGAGTTGTCCGAGCCCGGCCACCGGTTCCGCTTCATGCTGCCCACGCCGGAACGCTTCGCGGCATCGATGTCCCGCCTCGGCGTGTCCGACGCCAGCCGCGTGATCCTCTACAGCACCGCCAATGCCTGGTGGGCCAGCCGCGTCTGGTGGCTGCTGCGCGTCTTCGGCCACGACAACGCCGCCGTGCTCGATGGCGGCTGGCAGAAATGGACCGCCGAGCACCGCCCGGTCGAAACCGGCCCCGGCAAGCCGCGCGCGCCGGGCCATTTCACCGCCCGCACGCCCCGCCCGCTGATGGCCGACAAGGCCGAGGTGCTGGCCGCCATCAACGACGGCGCCGTCTGCACCATCAACGCCCTGCGCCCCGAGCAGCACACCGGGAGCGGCGGCGTGCAATATGGCCGCCCGGGCCGCATCGCCGGCAGCGTGAACGTCGCCGCCACCCACCTGCTCGATCCCGCGACCAACACGTTCCTCCCCGCCGACGCCCTGCGCGCAAAATTCGACTCGGTCGGCGCCATGGACCGCAAGGTGATCACCTATTGCGGCGGCGGCATCGCGGCCAGTGCCGATGCGCTCGTCCTGACCATGCTCGGCCACAAGGACGTCAAGCTCTACGACGCCTCGCTGTCCGAATGGGTGGCGGACCCGGACCTGCCGATGGAAACCGGCTGAGCGCCCCATGCTCGCCGCCGGGGAGGCCGCGCTGCTGCTCGGCGCGGGCCTGGTCGGCGGGATGCTGAACGCGGTCGCCGGCGGGGCGACGCTGATCACCTTCCCCGCCCTGCTCGCCGTCGGGTTGCCGCCGGTGGTGGCCAATGCGTCCAACGCGCTGGCGCTGACGCCCGGCCACCTGCTGGCCGCCCTCGCCGACCGTGCGAAGCTGCCGCCGGCGCGCGCTTTGGCCCTGCCGCTGCTGATCACCTTGGCCTGCGGCATCGCCGGCGCGGTGTTGCTGCTGGCCACGCCGGCGCGGCTGTTCATCGCGCTGGTGCCGGCGCTGATCGGCTTCGCCACGCTCGTGTTCGCGCTCGGCCCCGCGCTGCAACGCGCAGCCCGCGCCCGGGCGCCCCGCCGTGGCGTGCGACTGGCTGGGCTTGCGGGCGGGGCGCTGTACGGCGGGTATTTCGGCGCCGGCCTGGGCGTGATGCTGCTGGCCCTGCTGGTCGCCACCGGGCCGGAGGCGCCGCGCGAGGCCAATGCGGTCAAGAACGTGCTGTCCACCGCCGCTGGGCTTGCCGCCGTGCTGGTGTTGGCCTCGGCCGGCACGATCGCCTGGGGACCGGCCCTGACCATGCTGGCCGGCGCCTTCGCCGGCGGCTATCTGGGCGGCCGCCTGATCGCCATCCTGCCGGCCCGTGCCGCGCGCGCCATCGTGGTCACCGCCGGCAGCGCGATGACCGCCGCCTATGCGTGGCGCTACTGGGGCTGACCGTCCGCGCTACTCCCCCAACGCCCGCGACGCCTGCTCGAACGTTCCGCGGCTCAGCCCCGGCAGGGCCAGGATCTGGCGCAGTGCGACGCGCATATGCGCCTGCCGCCCGGCATCCTGGCGCCGCCACTGGCCCAGCGGCGCGACCAGCCGTGCGGCGCTCTGGCTGTTCGCCGGATCGAGGGCGCAGATCGCGTCGGCCAGGAAGCGATAGCCTTCGCCCGAGGGGTCGTGGAACCGGACCTGGTTGGCGGGGAACGCGGCGAGCAGCGAGCGCGCGCGGTTGGGGTTGCTCAGGTCGAAATCCGGGTGCTTCGCCAGCGCCTGCACCCGCGCCAGCGTGTCCGCGCGCGGCGACAGCGCCTGCAGGGTGAACCACTTGTCCAGCACCAGTTCCTCATGCCGCCAGCGCGCATGGAACGCCGCGAGCGCCGCCTCGCCGGCCGGGCTGTCGCTGGCCGCCAGCACGTCCAGCGCCGCCAGCGAGTCGGTCATGTTCCCGGCCGTGTCGAACTGCTGGCGGGCGAGCGCAACGCCCCCATCGCCGGCCGCGGCGAGATAGGCGAGGCACGCATTGCGCAACGCCCGCCGGCCGATCGAGCGCCCGTCGATGCGATACGGGCCGCTTTCCGCCAGGGCGTCGTAGGTCGCCTGCAACCGCCCGGCCAACGCCGCGCCCAGCGCTCGCCGCAGGTCCTGGCGGACGGTGTGGATCGCGTCGACATCCACCACCGTCATCCGGTCCGCGACCGACGCCTCGGCCGGCAGGGCCATGCAGGCGGCGGCGAAGGCGGGGTCGGCATCGGCGCTCTCCAGCGTCGCGGCGAAGGCGGCCAGCAAGCCCTCGTCCACGCCCCGGCTCCTGTCCGCGATCCGCTCCAGCATCAGGTCGGTGGCGTAGGCCTGCAGCGAATCCCAGCGCACGAACGGGTCGGTGTCGTGTGCGGCCAGGAAGCGCAGCCGGGCGCGGTCCATGCCCACCAGCTTCACCGGCGCCGAGAAGCCGCGCAGCAGCGAGGGCACCGGCATGGCGTCGATGCCCTCGAAGGCGAAGTCCTGCTCCGCCTCGGCCAGCAGCAACAGCCGCTCCACCACCTGCGTCCCGTCCGGCGCGAGAAGGCCCATCGCCACCGGGATCGGCAGTGGCTTCTTCTCAGGCTGCCCTGGGGTCGGCTGCGTCGCCTGGCGCAGGGTCAGCGTGTAGCGCCGGGTCGCCGCGTCGTAGGCTTCGGCGAAGGACAGTTCCGGCGTGCCGGCCTGGTCGTACCAGGCCAGGAAGGGGGAGAGGTCGATCCCCGCGCCGTCGCCGATCGCGGCGACGAAATCCTCGATCGTCACAGCCTGGTTGTCGTGCCGCGCGATGTAGAGGTCCATGCCGCGGCGGAAACCCTCGGGGCCGGCCATGCGGTGCAGCATCCGCACCACCTCCGCACCCTTGTTGTAGATCGTGGCGGTGTAGAAATTGTCGATCGCGATGTAGCTCTCCGGGCGGACCGGATGGGCCAGCGGCCCGGCATCCTCGCGGAACTGGCCGGCGCGCAGGCCGCGCACGTCGGCCAGGAGCTTGACCGCCGGGCTGCCCATGTCGGCGGAGAACTGCTGGTCGCGGAACACCGTCAGCCCTTCCTTCAGGGAGAGCTGGAACCAGTCGCGGCAGGTGACGCGGTTGCCGGTCCAGTTGTGGAAATACTCGTGCGCGATCACCGCCTCGATGCCCTGGTAGTCGGTGTCGGTGGCGGTCTCGGGCCGGGCGAGGACGTATTTGGTGTTGAAGACGTTGAGGCCCTTGTTCTCCATCGCGCCCATGTTGAAGTCGCTGACGGCGGCGATGTTGAACACGTCGAGGTCGTATTCGAGGCCGTACACCTCCTCGTCCCAGGTCATCGACCGCTTGAGGCTGTCCATCGCGTGGCCGCAGGCATCCTCGTGGCCGCGCCGGACCCAGATGGCGAGATCCACATGGCGGCCCGAGCGGGTGGTGAAGCTGTCGCGCACCGCGACGAGATCGCCGGCGACCAGGGCGAACAGGTAGGCGGGCTTGGGGTGCGGGTCGGTCCAGGTGGCCCAGTGGCGCGCGCCGTCGATGCCGGCGGCGGTCGGGTTGCCGTTGCCCAGCAGCACCGGCACGGCTTCGCGGTCGGCCACGATGGTGGTGGTGTAGCGCGCCATCACGTCCGGCCGGTCGGGGAAGAAGGTGATGCGGCGGAAGCCCTCCGCCTCGCACTGGGTGAAGAAGGCGCCGCCGGAGGTGTAGAGGCCGGACAGTTCGCTGTTGGCGGCGGGGTCGATCCGCGTCTCGATCTCCACCACGGCCGCATCCGGCATGTCGTCGATCGCCAGCCCGCCGGAGGGCAGCAGGCGGTAGCGGTTCTCGCCCAGCAGCTCGCCGTCGAGCCGCACCGACAGCAGCGCGAGCGCCTCGCCGTCCAGCATCAGCGGGGCGGTGTCGTCGCCATGCGCGGCGTTGCGCCGCACCGCCAGGCGCGACCGCACCACGGTTGCCGCCGGGTCCAGCTCGAAGCGCAGGTCCACCGTGTCCACCAGGAAGGCGGGTGGGCGATAGGCGGCGCGCAGGATCGGGGTGGGCTCGGTCATGGGAACTCCCGGCATCAGGATTCAGCGGCCAGCGGCAGCCAGACGGAGAAGGTGCAGCCCTGCCCTTCCTCGCTGTCGATCACCAGCCGGCCGCGATGACGATTGACGATGTGCTTCACGATCGCCAGCCCCAGCCCCGTCCCGCCGGCGCCGCGGCTGCGCCCGGCATCGACGCGGTAGAACCGCTCGGTGAGCCGCGGCAGGTGCACGCGCGCAATGCCCGGGCCGTCGTCGCGCACCGCCAGCACCACGCCGGCGGCGGGCGCGAACCGGCTGCCCGGTATCGCCGGCTGCACCGACACGACGACGCTGCCGCGCTCGCGGCCGTATTTCATCGCGTTGTCGACCAGGTTGCTCAGCACCTGCGCCATCTGGTCCGCATCCGCCACCACCGGCGGCAACCCCTCGGCGATGTCGATCGTCAGCACCTGCTGGCGCGCCGCCAGCCGCATCTCGAAGCCGGCCAGCACTCGCCGGACCAGCGCCGCCATGTCGAGGCTCTCCGACGGCGGCGAGTGCTCCGACAATTCGATGCGCGAGAGGCTCAGCAGGTCGTCGATCAGCCGGCTCATCCGCGCCGCCTGCTCGGCCATGATGGCCAGGAAGCGCTGCTGCGCCGGCGGATCATCGGCCGCGGGCCCCTGCAGGGTCTCGACGAAGCCCATCAGGCTGGCCAGCGGCGTGCGCAGCTCATGGCTGGCATTGGCGACGAAATCGGCCCGCATCCGCTCCAACGCCCGCTCCCGCGTGCGGTCCGACAGCACCACCAGCGCGCTGGTCCCGTCCGGCAGGTGGTGGGCGAAGGGGATCACCGTCGCGCGCACCTCGCGCTCCACCGGCACCGGCAGCGTCAGGTCGGCACTCTGCGCCGTGCCGTCGCGCCAGGCCCGGTCGATCGCCTCGCGCAGCAGCGGGTGGCGCAGTACGGCGGGGATGTCGGCACCGAAGGCGGCGCGCGCCGCGGCATTGGCCAGCCCGGCCGCACGCGCGCTGTCCAGCGCGATCAGCGGGTCCGGCAGGCGCTCGATGATCTCCTCGCTGGCCCGCAGCGCTGCCGCGACCTCCTCGGCACGGCGCGTGCGCGCCCGGGCGATCCGCGCGATGCGCCCGGCCAGCTGCGCGAATGGGGGCAGCAGGGGTTCCAGCACGCCGGTCTGCGGCGCGCCGCCCTCCACCCGGTCCAGCGCACCATGCAGCCGCTGCAGATCCCGGCGCACCAGCACGGCGGCGGCCAGGGCGGCCGCCAGGACCGCCACCGCCGCCGCGACCACCAGCCAGGCCGCGATCAGCCCGCCTCCTGCCAATGCCGCCAGCATCACGAGCAGCAGGCCCGCCAGGACCGTCCCGGCGGTCAGCCATCCGATGCCGGGGCGTGCCACCGCGGCGTCAGGTGCCCGGGGTGCCGACCGCGTCAGGCGCCGGTTCGACCATCTCCGCCCGGCCGCGGCGGATCTCGAACAGGGCCAGCGCGCGGCGCACCTGCCCGCCGGGCTGCAACGCGAAGACGCCGTTCACGCCGGCGAAGCCCTCCGGGCGGGTCAGCGCCGCGGCCGAGTAGCCGCTTTCCGCCGCCAGCACCCGCGCGATCGCCGCGGCGTCGAAGGCGAAATCGGCCAGCCCCGGCGCTGGCGTGCCGAACTGCGCCTGGTACTGCGCATCGAACCCCGCGCGCGTGGCGGGGTCGGGGGCGGCGAACCAGGCGCCGCGCAATTCGGCGTCGGCGCGCGAGGCGGGCGCGGCCCAGATGGCGGGGCCCAGCACCCGCACCGCCGGCGGGTCGAGGTCGTAGTAGGGCAACAGGCTGGCGATGGTGCCCAGCCGCTCGCCGGTATCGGCCAGCAGCAGCGCATCCATGGGCGCATCCGGGATCGACGTGCGCCCCAGCTCCTCCGCCCGCCGCCGGCCCTCGGCAGTGCGCGCGGCACGGGCGGCGCGGATCTGCGCGTCCACCGGCCCGCGCCGGCTGGCATAGGCGGCGACGTTGCGCATCGTGGTGTTGATCGACGAGGTGGTTCCGTCGTGGAAGTGGATGTCCGGCTGGCCGAGCCCGCCGGACGCGGCGGCATCGGCCAGTGCGGCGGCCATGGCGCGGCCGAACTCGCTCTCCGGCAGCACGGCGGCGAAGCGCGTCTTGCCCTGGGCCGTCGCGGCCGCGACCATGCGCCGCACCTGCTGCGCAGGCGTGATGCCGAGCGTCCACACCCCCGGCTGCGCCTGGGCGGGGTCGGAGGTGAAGGCCAGCACGCCCACCCCGGCGGCGCGCGCCACGGGGGCCACCGCCGCGGTCTCGGCGGCGGTCAGCGGCCCGATGATCAGCCCGGCCCCGGCCGCGAGCGCCGCCTGCGCCGCCTGGGCTGCGCCTTGCGCGGTGCCGCCGGTGTCGCGCACGTCCAGCCGCGGCGAGCCGGGCGGCGACAGCGCCAGTTGCGCCGCCTGCGCCAGCGCCCGCCCGCGTTCCGCGTTCGGCCCCGACAGCGGCGCCAGCAGCGCCACCCCGCGCCCCGGCGGCGCGATCGTGGACGGCATCGGCGCCGAGCGCGCCACCGGCCCTTCGCGCAGGGATGCCGGCGGGGGCGATACAGCGCAGGCCGCCAGTGCTAGCGTGCCGAGCGCCAGCGTGAATGCACGACGAAACATGCCCCAGTCCTCCAGTCCATCCGACAGACCACCCGGCGACGCGACCCCACCGTCACCGGCGAAAGACGCGCCGGACGACGGATCGTTGCACCCGCCCGACCACCAGCCGGGCAGCATGCCAGGCGGACTTGTGCTTGTTTCGACGCCAATCGGCAACCTTGCCGACATCAGCCTGCGCGCACTGGCAACGCTGCGCGCCGCCGACCTCGTGCTGTGCGAGGACACCCGCACCACCGCCCGCCTCCTCTCGGCCCACGGCGTCACGGCGCGCACCATGGCGCTGCACGAGCACAACGAGGACGCCCGCATCGCCCAGGTGCTCTCCTGGTTGCGCCAGGGACGGCGCGTGGCCCTGGTGTCGGACGCCGGCACCCCGCTGGTCAGCGACCCCGGCTACCGCCTCGTGCGCGCCGCCATCGCCGAGGGAATGCCGGTCAGCGGCGTGCCGGGCGCCAATGCGGCGCTGCTGGCGCTCACCCTTTCGGGGCTGCCGCCGCATCCCTTCCTGTTCCAGGGTTTTCCCCCGCCCCGCCAGGCCGCGCGGCTGGCCGCCTTCGCCGCGTTGCGCGCCGCCGAGCGGGCCGGGCTGTCGGCCACCCTGGTCTGGTACGAGGCGCCGCACCGCCTGGCCGAGACGCTCGCCGACCTCGCCCAGGCCTTTGGCAACCGCCCGGCCGCCGTTGCGCGCGAGCTGACCAAGCGCTTCGAGGAGGTCCGCCGCGGCGGCCTCGCCGAACTCGCGCTGCACTACGAAGCGCATGGCGCGCGCGGCGAGATCTGCCTCGTGGTCGCCCCGCCGGCCGACGAAGCGGCGCCGGAGGCCGACCTCGATGCCCTGCTGCGCGCGGCCCTGGCCACCCATCGCCTGCGCGAGGCGGTCGCCCAGGTCGCCGCCGCCACCGGACTGCCGCGCCGCCAGGTCTATGCCCGCGCCTTGGCCCTCAGCGGTGCATCGAGCCCGGAAACGGACACGTGAACGATTGGCACGGGCGGCGCGGCGCTTAACCCTCCATTAGCCCCGGCCGGCTATCAGGCCCTGCAACACACCGTCACGCAGGGTATCCTCCATGATCCGCCTCCCCGTCACCATCGGCGGGCGCATGATCGCGCTGCTCCTGCTTCTCGCCGTTGTCGCCATGGCCGGCGCCGGCATGACCTACCTGGGCGCCCAGCAACAGGCCGCCGCCACCGCCGCCCTCGACCGCGCCGTCGAAAGCCGCCCGCTGATCGAGCGGCTGCGCGCCGGCATCTACAACGTGGTCATGGAAAGCCGCGGCCTCTATCTGGCCACGGACCGAAAGCAGGCGGAGGTCTTCGCCCGCAACCTCAACCGCTCGCTCGACGACATCCGCGCCACGTTCGGGCGGCTGCGCGAGGCAGTGCCCGAAGCCCACCGCGCCGCGGTCGAGGCCGCGATCCCGCCGCTGGAGGCCTTCGTCACCCTGCGCGCCGAACTCGCCCGTGTCGGCGTGGAACAGGGACGCGAGGCCGCCGACCGCATCGGGAACAACGCGGCCAACCGCTCCGCCCGGACGGCGTTCAGCAACAGCCTCGACCGTCTGGCCGACGAGTTGGCCGTCACGCTGCCCGCCATGCAGGCGGACCTGGCCGAGCAGGGCCGCGACAGTGCGCTGCGGCAGCTGGGCGTCACCGCCATTGCCGTGCTCGCGGTGCTGGCCCTTGCGGTCTGGATGGTGCGCACCGCCGTCGCCCGCCCGGTCCGCCAGCTCACGACCGCGATCGAGACGATGGCCGAAGGCGACCTCGATGGCGCGGCCCTGCCCACCCAGGTGCGCGGCGAGCTCGGCGCCATCACCGCCGCGATGCACCGGTTGCGCGACGCACTGCGCCAGGCGCGCCTGGCCGACGCAGCGCTGGCCGCGGCCCGCGTGGCGGCCGACAGCCGCCAGGCGGCGATGGACCGCCAGACCCAGGATTTCGGCCAGTCGATCTCCGGCGTGCTGTCCTCGCTGGCCGGCTCGGCCGCCAGCATGCAGGACCTGGCCCGCGAGATGGCCTCCGTTGCCGAGGAAAGCCACGGCCATGCCGGGCACAGCGCGGCGGCCACCCGCGGCGCCATGTCCGACCTTACCGCCGTCACCGCCGCCACCGAACAGCTCTCAGCCAGCGCCCAGGGCATCGCCGGCCGCGCGCTCGAGGCGGCCGAGGCCACCCGCGCGGCCGTCGGCCACGCCGACCGCAACGGCGCGCGCATGCAATCCCTGCTGGAGGCCGCCGACCGGATCGTCACCGTGGTCGACCTCATCACCAGCATCGCCGGGCGCACGAACCTGCTCGCCCTCAACGCAACGATCGAGGCCGCGCGCGCCGGGGAGGCCGGCCGTGGCTTCGCCGTCGTCGCCAGCGAGGTCAAGCAGCTCGCCACGCAGACCGGCAGCGCGACGGCCGAGATCGCAGGCCAGGTGGAGGCAATCCGCGAGACCATCCAGGAAGCGGCCCGCGCTGCCGCGGCCGTTGGCGACGCGATCCGCCGCGTCGAGACCGTCGCGGGCTCCATCGCCACCGCCGTCGACGAGCAGGGCCGGGCCACCCATGAAATCGCCCAGCGCGTCACCGACGTGGCCGAGATGGCCAGCCGGGTCGGCGCCGCGATGGACGGCCTCGCCGACAGCGCCGACAACGGCAGCCGCGTCAGCCACGAGGTGGAACGTTCGGCTACCGCCGTCAACGCCATCGCCGGAAACCTCAGCGCCGAGGTGGACCAGTTCCTGCTCGCCATGCGCGGAACCCAGGGCGACCGCCGCGGCTACGAGCGCCACCCGGGCCATGGGCTGCGCATCCGGCTCGTGGCCGGTAACGCGCCCCCGCGCATCGCCGCGGTGATCGACGTTTCGCTCGGGGGCACCGCGCTGCGGACCGACCCCGGCGGGCTGCGCGCCGGCGACGAAGTGTCCGTGCTGCTCCCCGATGGCTGCCCCACCCTGCACGGCCGCGTCGCCCGGCTGGAGCACGACGAAGTGGCCATCGCCTTCCGCCAGAACGCCGAGACGATCGAGCATGCCGAAGCGTTCATTGCGCTGGTCAACAGCACCAGGGCACCGGCGCAGGCCGCCTGAACGACCCGTTCGTCTGCTGGCGCAGGCTTACAGCACCAGCGCCCCCAGCAGCGCATCCAGCCGCATGCGCCCTTCCGGCAAGGCCAGCAGCCGCCCACCGCGGCGCGCGACGTATCCCGCCTCGATCGCCTGCGCCAGCACGCCCGCATCGAGCGCATCGTCCAGCGCGATCCCGGTCCGCGCCGCGAAGCGGGCCTCCTCGATCCCTTCGGCCAGCCGCAGCCCCATCAGCAGCATCTCGCGCGCCCGCTCCACGGCGGCCACGGGCTCCTCGTGCGTGGTCCCGTGCCCCTGCGCCTCCACCCGCTCCGCCCAGGGCTCCGGCGCCCGGTGCCGCCGCGTGGCCAGCAGCGTGCTGCCGAGGCTCACCCGTCCATGTGCCCCGGGGCCGATCCCCGCATAGTCGCCATAGCGCCAGTAGGCGAGGTTGTGCCGGCTCTCGCTGCCTGGAAGCGCGTAGTTCGACACTTCGTATGGGAGGAGGCCGAAGCGCGCCGCCTCCTCGCCCGTCGCCTCATAGAGCGCTGCCGCGAGTTCGTCCTCCGGCAGAACCAGTGCGCCGCGCCGATGCAGCGCCTCGAACGCCGTCCCGGGCTCGATCGTCAGCTGGTACAGTGAGAGGTGGTCATGCGCCAATGCCAGCGCCTCGCGCAGCTCCGCCCGCCAATCCGCCAGCGCCTGCCCCGGCCGCGCGTAGATCAGGTCGAACGACACGCGCGGGAATATCCGCCGCGCCAGTTCCAGCGCCGCGCGCGCCTGGTCCACCGAATGCTCCCGCCCCAGCGCCCGCAGCGGCGCCTCGCGCAGCGACTGGATGCCCATGGAAATGCGGTTCACGCCGGCCGCATGGAACGCCGCCAGTTTCCCGGCCTCCACGCTGGTCGGGTTTGCCTCCAGCGTGATCTCGATGCTGTCGGCCGCATCGAACCACCGCCGCGCATCGCCGATGAGGTCCGCCACGGTTTCCGGCGCCATCAGGCTTGGCGTTCCGCCCCCGAAGAAGATCGAGGCCAGGGGCCGCCGGCCCAACCGCTGCGCCTCCCAGGCCAGTTCCGTGCGCAGCGCCCGCGCGAACCGTGCCTGGTCGATCCGCTCGCGCACATGCGAGTTGAAGTCGCAGTAGGGGCACTTCGCCAGGCAGAACGGCCAGTGGATGTAGAGCGCCAGGCTCTCCATCAGCGCGCGAAGCAGGCAGCGACGAGCTTGGCGAAGGCCCGCGCCCGATGGCTGGTGGCGTGCTTCTCGCCCTGGTCCATCTCGCCATAGGTCAGCGTACCGCCTTCGGGCACGAACATCGGGTCGTAGCCGTGCCCGTTCGCCCCGCGCGGCGGCCAGGCGACGCTGCCATCCACCCGCCCCTCGAAGCACTCGGTGTGCCCGTCCGGCCAAGCCAGGCACAGCACGCACATGAACCACGCAAGCCGGTCCGTGCTGTCGCCCATTTCGCGCCGCACCCGCTCCATCGCCGGGCGGAAATCCTTCCCCGGCCCGGCCCACAGCGCCGAGACCACGCCCGGCGCGCCGCCGAGTGCCGCGACGCAGAAGCCGGAATCGTCGGACAGCGCCGGCAGCCCGGAGGCCGTCGCGGCCGCCAGCGCCTTGAGCCGCGCATTGGCTTCGAAGCTGTCCTCGCCCTCCTCCGGCTCCGGCAGGCCGAGGGCGCCGGCCGAGACCACCTCCACCCCCAGCGGCGCCATCAGCTCGGCGATCTCGCGCAGCTTGCCCGCGTTGTGGCTGGCCAGGACCAGTCGCGCGCCCGCAGGCAGGGTCCGTCCCATCAGCCGGCCTCAACTGCCGCGCGCTGCATGGCGAACAGCCGCCCGGTGCCTTCGCGCGCCAGGCGCATCAGCTCGGAGAACTGCGCATCGCTGAACGGCGCCTTCTCCGCCGTGCCCTGGATCTCGACGATCCCGCCGCCATCGGTCAGCACGAAGTTGGCGTCCGCATCGGCATCGCTGTCCTCGGCATAGTCGAGGTCCAGCACCGGCACGCCCTGGTAGAGCCCGCAGGACACCGCCGCCACCTGGCCGATCAGCGGCACCGATTTCAGCACGTTCATCCGCACCAGGTGCTTCAGCGCCAGGTTCAGCGCGACCCATGCCCCGGTGATGGATGCGCAGCGTGTGCCGCCGTCGGCGTTCAGCACGTCGCAATCGAGCGTGATGGTCATCTCACCCAGGGCCGCGCGGTCGACCACGGCGCGCAGCGAACGGCCGATCAGCCGCTGGATTTCCTGCGTCCGGCCCGACTGCTTGCCGCGCGCCGCCTCGCGGTCGCCGCGGGTATGCGTCGCGCGGGGCAGCATGCCGTATTCCGCCGTCACCCAGCCGAGCCCCTGGTTGCGCATGAACGGCGGCACCCGCGCCTCCACGCTCGCCGCGCACAGCACCTCGGTTCCGCCCATCTTGATGAGCACCGAGCCCTCGGCGTGGTGCGAGAAGCCGGGGATGATGGAAACCTCGCGCAGGGCGTCGGGAGTCCGGCCTGAAGGGCGCATGCTGATTTTCCGTTCCTATGTGCGGCCAGGGCTATGGCGGCGCGGCGCGGCGCGCGCAAGAGTGCGGCCGCGACAAGGAGGCTGGCATGATTCAACTGGGCATCATCGGCGCGGGCATCATGGGCGAGCGCATGCTGCGCGCCGCCCTCGACCAGGCGCCTGACGTGGCGAAGGTCTGCGGCATCTGGGATCCCTCGCCGGCCGCCCTGGCGCGCATCGGCACGCTTGCGCCGCATGCCGCCTCGGCCGAAGCCCTCATCGCCGGGGCGGACTGCGTGTATATCGCCGCCCCGCCAGCATTCCATCTGCCGCACGCGGATGCCGCGCTGGCCGCCGGCAAGGCGGTGTTCTGCGAGAAGCCGCTGGCGGTCGACGTTCATGCCGCGCGGGATTTCGCCGCCCGGCACGCCACGGCGCGCGCCGCGGTCAACTTCCCCATGGCCTCGTCGCTGGCTGTCGCCACGCTGCGACGCTGGCTCGAGGACGGCGTCGTCGGCACCGCCTTGCGCCTGGAGATCGAGACCAGCTTCGCCGCCTGGCCGCGCTCCTGGCAGCGCGACGCCGCGACGTGGCTCGACCGGCCGGAGCAGGGCGGATTCACGCGCGAGGTCGTCTCCCATTTCCTGTTTCTTACCCGCCGGCTGTGCGGCCCGCTCGTCCTCGACCAGGGCGCCGCGAGCTTCCACGCGCCCGGCGCCAGCGAGCGCAGCATCGCAGCACGGCTGACGGCGGGCGGGCTGCCGGTCAGCCTGGTGGGCGGGGTCGGCACCACGCTGAAGGATGACCACAACACCTGGACCCTCTGGGGCGACCGCGGTGCCATCCGGCTGCGCGACTGGTCCGTGGCCGAGACGCTGACGGCCGGCGCCTGGGTGCCCGACCCTGCCGCCATGCCGAACGACCGCATGCGCCCGCTGGTGCTCCGTCGCCAGCTCGAAGGCGTGGCCACCATGACCGCGGGCAAGCCGCACCACCTCGCCACGGTGCAGGAGGCGCTGGATGTGCAGACGGTGGTCGAGGGGATTCTCGCGACCTGAGTGACGCCGGATCAGAAATCCAGGTCGGCGTAGTGGTCCGGCGCCGTCATCCCCGAGATGCGTTCCGCCAGCAGCGGGCGGAAGCTCGGGCGTGACTTCATGCGCGCATACCATTCCCGCGCCGCCGGGTTGCGCGCCCAGTCCACGTCGCCGGTGAAGTCGAGCACCGAGAGGTGCGCCGCGGCCGCGAAATCGGCCAGCGAGATGGTGGCGCCCGCCAGGTAGCGCCGCGTCTCGGCGAGCCAGCCGAGGTAATCGAGGTGCGGCTTGATCGCGCCATATCCCGCCCGCAGCAGCGCCGCGTCGGGCTGGCCGCGATTGGACATGCGCTTGAGGTATTTCTCGCCGGTGAGGTTGCGCGTCACCTCGCTGTCGAACTTCTCGTCGAACCAGGCCAGCAGGCGCCGGACCTCCACCCGCTCCGCGAGCGTGGTGCCCATCATCGGGGTATCGGGGTACGCCTCCTCCAGATACTCGCAGATCACGCCGGAATGCGGGATCGCCAGCCCGTTGTCCTCCAGCAGCGTCGGCACGGTGCCGGCCGGGTTCAGCGCGAGGTAGTCGTCGCGCGGCTCCCACACCTTCTCGATGCGAAGCTCGAACGGCAGCTTCTTCTCGGCGAGCACCAGCCGCACCTTGCGGCACGACGCGGAGAGGGGGAGGTGAAACAGGGTGCGCATGGGGCGGCGTTATCGCACCACGGCTCCACCCGTGCTAGACTGGCAGCACGCGGCGCCATCAGAGCGCCGACCGGGGCAACGTTCGGAGTCACAGCATGAAGCGCCGCCATTTTCTCGCCGCGGGCGCGGCCACCACCCTTGCCACACGCAGCGCGGGCGCCCAGGCGCCTGCTGTCGGCGGGCGGGCCAAGACTCTCATCCACGTGCCGCAGGCCAACCTCACCAGCCTGGACCCGGTCTGGACCACGGCCGTGGTCAGCCGCAACCATGCCGGGCTGATCTGGGAGACGCTGTACGGACGCGACGAGAACCTCGACCCCAAGCCGCAGATGCTCGAGGGCCACCTCGTCGAGGACAACGGCCTGCGCTGGACGATGAAGCTGCGCGAGGGCCTGAACTTCCACGACGGCGAGCGCGTGTTGGCGCGCGACTGCGTCGCCTCGCTCAAGCGCTGGATGCGTCGCGACCCGATCGGGCAGACCATCGCCGGGCGCATGGACGAGCTGGTGGCCACCGACGACCGCACGCTGGTGTTCCGCCTGAAGAAGCCCTTCTCCTCCCTTCCCTACGCGCTCGCCCGCACCCAGCCCTCGCCGGTGATCATGCCCGAGCGCCTGGCGGTGACCGACCCGTTCAAGCAGGTGCCGGAGATCGTGGGCTCCGGTCCGTTCCGCTGGGTGCCGGACGAATACGTGGCCGGCAACCGCGCCGTGTATGCCAAGAACGAGAAGTACAATCCGCGGCCGGAGCCGGCCAGCTTCTGCGCCGGCGGCTACCGCGTGTTCGTCGACCGTGTGGAATGGCGCATCATCCCCGACGCGGCCACGGCGGCCAACGCGCTGGTCAACGGCGAGGTCGACTGGGTGGACGCGCCGCTGCCCGACCTGCTGCCGATGCTGCGCCGGGCCCAGGGGGTGCGGGTGGAGCCGATCGACATCTACGGCACGTTCGGCGCCTTCCGCTTCAACCAGCTGCACGGCGCGACCGCCAATGCCGGCGTGCGCCGCGCCATGATGGCGGCGCTGGACATGGTGGAGGTGATGACCGCGGTGATGGGCGACGACAAGAGCCTGTATCGCGCCCCGGTCGGCTATTTCCTGCCCGGCACGCCGAGCCAGAACGATGCCGGCATGGAGGCGGTGACGAAGCGGCGCAGCGAGGCCGAGGTGCGCGCCATGCTGAAGGAGGCGGGCTACGGCGGCGAGCGGATCCTGCTGCTCCACCCCACCGACCAGACCTTCTACGACGCGATGTGCCATGTCGCGACCGCATCGTGGAAGAAGGTGGGGCTCAACATCGACAGCGTCCACACCGACTGGGGCACGGTGGTCCAGCGCCGCACCAACAAGGAGCCGCTGGAGAAGGGCGGCTGGAGCGTGTTCCCCTCCGGCTTCCCCGCCGCCGAGTATCGCGACCCGATCTTCGCCACCAACCTGCGCGGCAACGGCGCCGGCGCGTGGTTCGGCTGGCCGGACGACAAGGTGGTGGAGGACATGCGCAACCGCTGGATGGACAGCACCGACGCTGCCGAGCAGAAGCGGCTCGACCGCGAGATCCAGGCGCGCAGCTTCGAGACGGTGCCGTTCATCCCGCTGGGGCAGTACATGCCGCCGGCGGGCACGCGCTCCAATCTTACCGGCATCCTGAAGGGCGCGGTGCCGGTGTTCTGGAACGTGCAGAAGGGGTGAATGCCTGGCGTCCGGGCCGGGTTCCCGCGCCCGGACGCCGCGGCGGAAGCGAAAGATTCCTCACGCGCTCGTCATCCGGCGGAATCGTTTCCGCCATTTGCCTGCCATGTTCGTGGGGCCAAGTAGGGCCGTGGAAGCCGCTTGACCACGCAGGAGCCGGGCCCCGATGACCGACGCCGACTACAGCCGCAAGCTTGACGAACTCGATCGCCTGCTGAACGACCCCGATGTGCGGCTGGAGCCGGCGCGCGTGTGGGCGTTGCTGGCCGAGGTGAGCCGCGCCGAGCCCGCTAGCCCGAACGCTGAGCGGCAATAAGGAACTCGCGATTGCCTTCCGGCCCGGTGATCGGGCTGTCGACGACCCCCAGCACCGCCCAGCCGGGCAGCCCGCCCCACCACATTCCGATCTCGTCGCAGACCCGCTGGTGAACCGCGGGATCGCGCACCACGCCCTTGCCGCCGACCTCGCCGGGCCCGGCCTCGAATTGCGGCTTGATCAATGCGACGGCCCAGGCGCCCGGGGCGCACAGGCCGAGTGGCGCGGGCAGCACGGTGCGCAGGCCGATGAAGCTCGCGTCGCACACCAGCGCGCCGATCGGCTCGGCTTCGTTCAGGATGTCGGCGGTCAGGTGGCGGGCGTTGGTGCGCTCGTGCACCACCACGCGCGGATCGCTGCGCAGCTTCCAGGCCAGCTGTCCGTGCCCCACATCGACGGCATGGACGCGCACGGCGCCGTGCGCCAGCAGCACGTCGGTGAAGCCGCCGGTCGAGGCGCCGATGTCCAGGCAGACCAGGCCCTCGGGCGACAGGGCGAAATGCGCCAGCGCGTGCGCGAGTTTGAGCCCGCCGCGGGAGACCCAGGGATGGTCCTGGCCGCGCACCTCGAGCGGCGTTTCGGGCGCCACCGGTTGACCGGCCTTGGCGATGCGGGCGGTGCCGGAGAACACCTTGCCGGCCAGGATCAGCGCCTGGGCGCGGGCGCGGGTTTCGACCAGGCCGCGATCGACCAGGGCCACGTCGGCGCGTTGCTTCATGGAGCGTCGGCGCGCCTCATCCCAGGGCCGCCTTCACCGTCGCCTCGATATCCCGCGCCGTCAGCCCGGCCTGGGCCATCTGCTTCGCGGGCGCTTCGTGGTCGATGAAGATATCCGGGAAGGTCATCGGGCGGATGCGCAGGCGGCCGTCCAGCAGGCCCTTCCAGGCGAGGTGGTGCATCACCAGCGCGGAGAAGCCGCCGGTGCTGCCTTCCTCGATGGTGACCAGCACTTCGTGTTCGCGGGCCAGGCGTTCGATGAGCGCGGTGTCGAGCGGCTTGGCGAAGCGGGCATCGGCGACGGTGCAGGAGATGCCCTGCGCATCCAGCGCCTCGGCGGCCTTCAGCGTGTCGGCCAGGCGGGGGCCGAGCGACAGCAGGGCGACGCGCGTGCCTTCGCGCAGCACGCGGCCCCGCCCCAGCGGCAGCACGGTTCCGCGCTGCGGCACTTCGGCCAGCCCGGTCGCCTCGCCGCGCGGGAAGCGCACGGCGCTCGGCCGGTCGTCGATAGTGGCGAGGGTGGCGACCGCATGGGCCAGCTCGGCCTCGTCGCTGGGGGCCATCAGCACGATGCCGGGCAGGCAGCCGAGATAGGCGAGGTCGAAGCTGCCGGCATGGGTGGCGCCGTCCGCCCCCACCAGCCCGGCGCGGTCGAGGACGAGGCGCACCGGCAGCGACTGGATGGCGACGTCGTGCACCACCTGGTCGTAGGCGCGCTGCATGAAGGTGGAATAGATCGCCACGAACGGCTTCATCCCCTCGGTCGCCATGCCGGCGGCGAAGGTGACGGCGTGCTGCTCGGCGATGCCGACATCGAAACTGCGGGTCGGGTGCGCCTTGGCGAACCGATCGAGCCCGGTGCCGGACGGCATGGCGGCGGTGACGGCGACGATGGCGGGGTCGGCATCGGCCTCGGCAACGAGCGCGTCGGCGAAGATCTTCGTGTAGGTGGGCGGGCCGGGCGGGGCCTTGGCCTGTTCGCCGGTGAGCACGTTGAACTTGCTGACGGCGTGCAGCTTGTCCGCACTCGCCTCGGCCGGCGCGTAGCCGCGGCCCTTGTTGGTGATGACATGCAGCAGGATCGGGCCGTGGTCGTCGGCCTCGCGGACGTTGCGCAGCACCGGCAGCAGGTGGTCGAGGTTATGGCCGTCGATCGGGCCCACGTAGTAGAAGCCCAGCTCCTCGAACAGCGTGCCGCCGGTGAGGATGCCGCGGGCGTATTCCTCGGCGCGGCGCGCGGTGCGCTCCAGCCCCTTGGGGAAGCGGCGGGCCATGCGGGCGGCCAGTTCGCGCAGCGACAGGAACGACTGCGAGGAGAGCAGGCGCGAGAGATAGGCGCTCATCGCGCCGACCGGGGGGGCGATCGACATGTCGTTGTCGTTCAGCACCACGACCAGGCGCGAGCGCAAATGGCCGGCGTTGTTCATCGCCTCGTAGGCCATGCCCGCACTCATCGCGCCATCGCCGATGACCGCGACGACGTTGCGGTTGTCCTTGGCGTTGCCCGGGATGGCGGATTTGAGGTCGCGCGCGACGGCCATGCCGAGGCCGGCGGAGATCGAGGTGGAGGAATGCGCGGCGCCGAACGGGTCGTATTCGCTCTCGGCGCGCCGCGTGAAGCCGGACAGGCCGCCGCCCTGACGCAGGGTGCGGATGCGCTCGCGCCGGCCGGTGAGGATCTTGTGCGGGTAGCACTGGTGGCCGACATCCCAGATCAGCCGGTCGGACGGCGTGTCGAAGATGGCGTGAATGGCGACGGTGAGCTCGACGACGCCGAGCGAGGCGCCGAGATGGCCGCCGGTGGTGGAAACGGCGTCGATGGTCTCGGCGCGCAGCTCGTCGGCGAGTTGGCGCAGCTGTTCGGCGGAAAAGTTGCGCAGGTCCGCCGGGATGCGCACCCGGTCGAGCAGCGGGGTCTCGGGGCGGGTGGCGGCGCTGGACGGCAGGACGGGGGCGTTCACCGCAAGCCCCCCCGGCGCCGGACGGCCCGGCATGGAATGACGGGGCGGGCGTGGCGAACGGCGTGACCTTCGATGGCGCGCATCGGAAACTCCTGCAACCCCGTGGAAACAACGCTAGCCCAGGTTCGGTTCGCTCGGCCAGCCGCGCGGGCCGTGCGGCCGGGTCACGGCAATGTGTGCGTTGCGGCAACACCATGCCCGCCGTATGATTGCATCCGTTGTCATCCCGCGATGCAACCGCGGCGGCAACCTTGGCATGACATCGCGGAGCCGAAGACCATGGGCTGCTCGTTCGAAACCCTCGGCAACGCCTCGATCCAGGTGTTCGAGAACGGCAGGCCGGTGCTGATCACCGACCCGTGGCTGGTGGGCAACTGCTATTTCGGCAGCTGGGCGCTCGACCATCCGATGAGCGAGCAGCAGATCGCCAACGCTGTCGCCTCGGAATACCTGTGGATCTCCCACGGCCACCCCGACCACCTGCACCATGAATCGCTCGACCTGATGAAGCCGGGGCAGAAGGTGCTGCTGCCCGACCACTATCACGACGAGATCGCCGTTTCGCTGCGCGAGCGCGGCTTCGAGGTGACGGTGCTGCCCTATCGCAAGTGGGTGCGGCTGTCGCCGGAAGTGGAGGTGCTGTGCATCGACAACATCAACCAGGACGGCGTGATCGTGATCCGCGCCGGGGGCGCGCTGCTGCTGAACATCAACGACAGCCCGATCGACGGCGAGGTGGGGTTCCTGCGCGGCCTGGTGAAGAACCACCCGAACGACCGGACCTACCTGTTCGCGCTGTGCGCCTTCGACGCCGACATGTTCAACTTCGTTGACCCGGACGGCAACTCGATCGTCGGCCCGCCGGAGGAGCGCAAGCCCGGCGTGGTATGGAGCGTGGCGCGCAAGGCCGCCCAGCTGGGGGTGAAGAACTTCTGCTGCTCGTCCTCGCAGCACATCTATGTCCGCGCCGACACGGTCTGGGCCAACCCGTACCGCATCACTTGGCCGGACATCCAGAAATACTGGTCGCGGCCAGAGATCCGGCTGCTGGAGGCCTTCGTGACGGTCGAGCTCGACGGCGGCACGGTCACGCGCAACCACCCGACCCAGACCTCCGACGAATCGCAGATCACCGACCGCTGCGGCGACGACGACTGGAGCGAGACCCTGTCGGAGGAGGAATGGGAGCGCGTGCGCGCCTTCTTCTACCGCTTCGAGATGATGTGGGAATACATGGACTTCGTCGCGGTCACGGTCGGCGGCGAGACGCGTCGGTTCGACAAGCCGGGGGGCGCCGGGGCGAAGCCGGCGGGGCTGAACCTCTTCGTCCCGCGGCATTCGCTGCTCGAGACCGTGCAGTGGGGCTACATCGACGACCTGCTGATCGGCAACTTCATGAAGGTGAACCTGACCAACACGTCGCTGTATCCGCGCTTCACGCCGATCGTGGCGAAATTCGGCGGCAACGCGAAGGTGTTCAACCGGGCGCAGTATCGCCGCTTCCTGCTGCGCTACTACAAGCGCAACCCGATTGGCACGTTCCAGTACCTGTGGGCGGTGGAATGGAACCACGTCTACCTGCCGTGGCTGCGCGACACGGCGGAGAAGATCGGCATCAAGCCGGTGCTCAAGCGGATCTATCGCGGCATCATCGGCGACCCCGTCCGCTCCTGACCCCGACGCATGCGGGGTTGAGGGGCGGCGGCAGGCGGCCCACACTCGGCCCCGAACCGGGCGGAGTCGGGCCATGAAGATCGCGCGCATCGAGGCGTTCCAGGTGCAGTGGACGCCGGGCGATCCGCCGGCGCAGCGCAGCGCCTTCGTGCGCGTGCATGCCGATGACGGGCGGATCGGGCTGGGCGAGGCCTCGCCGATGCAGGGCGGGCGGGCTTCGCTCGACATGATCGTGCACAACATCGCGCCCGCGCTGGTCGGCGCCGATCCGCTGGATCATGCGGTGCTGCAGGACCGGCTGATGCACCGGCTGGTGAAGCTGGGGCCGGAGGGCGCACTCACCGGCGCGCTGGCGGCGATCGACATCGCGCTGTGGGACCTGAAGGGCCAGTTGCTGGGCCAGCCGATCTGGAAGCTGCTGGGCGGCGCATGGCGCACGGCGCTGCCGTTCTATTCGTCGATCGGCGGCAATGGGCGCGGCCGTTCGGTGGAGGAAGTGCTGCGCGTCGTGGAGACGCGGCTCGCCGACAAGCCGGCGGCGATCAAGATCAGGTTCGACAACGACCGCGTGGACCTCGATACCGAGATCCCCGACCACATCGCCAAGGCCCGCGCGGTGCGCAAGCTGGTGGGGCCGGACTTCCCTTTGGCCTTCGATGCCAACAACGGATACTCGTATTCGGGCGCCATGCGCGTCGGCCGCGTGCTGGAGGAACTGGGCTTCTGGTGGTTCGAGGAGCCGGTGCAGCACTACAACCGGCGTCGCCTGGGCGAGCTGGCGCAGCGCCTGGCGATCACCGTCTCCACCGGCGAGCAGGACTACACACTGGCCGGCGTGGCGGAGCTGATCGAGGCGGGCGTGCGGATGGTGCAGCCGGACATCGTCAAGATGGGCGGTATCACCGGGCTGCTGCGCTGTGCCGCGCTGTGCCAGGCGCATGGGGTGGAGCTGGTGCCGCACCAGACGCAGCCGACGATCGGGCACATGGCGAACCTGCACATCGCGGCGACCCAGCTGCACGCCACCAAGCCGGTGGAGCTGAACGACCCGTCGCCCCGCATGCACGCGGTATTCCGCAACCCGCCGAAACCCGATGCCGAGGGATTGTTCCATCTGCCGACGGCGCCTGGGCTGGGGCTGGAGATCGACGAGGCCGCCTTGGCGCAACGTCGCGTCGACCTCTGATGCTGCACATGACCAAGCTTTGCGTCGGCATCAGCGAAGTTGCAGAGCTACGGCGGCTGCAGGAGGCGCGGCTGGCGCGCGGGGAGACGCTGCGCCACCTCACGCGCAGCTTTCCGCGCCGGGCGCAGGAGATCATCGACGGCGGCTCGCTGTACTGGGTGATCGCCGGCGCGATGGTGGTGCGCCAGCGCGTTGTGGATATCCAGGAGGCGGCGTACGACGACGGTTCGAAATGCGCCGCGCTGCTCTTTGATGCAGAACTGGTGCCGGTGGCCGGGCGGCCGACCAAGCCGTTCCAGGGCTGGCGCTACCTCGACCCCGCCGCGGCCCCGCCCGACCTGGCAGCGGGCACGACGGCGGAAGGCAGCGATTCGCTGCCGCCATCGCTGCGGCGCGAGCTGGAGTCGCTCGGACTGCTGTAGGATGCCATTGCATGCCCGCCATGCAGTTCCATGCGGCCCTTGCGGGGCGGCAGCAAGGGGTATACATGGATTTTTAGTAACATACGGCCCTGAGTTCGCGCACTACCTGATCATCCGGTCAGGCTACGGCGCCTGGCACGGAGCACCTGCCATGTTCTCCCGTCGCAGTCTTTTCATTGCCTTGGGCCTCGCCCTGCCCATCGCCGCCACCGCCACCGCCGAGGCGGCCACGACGCCGCGCACGCGCACACGGCGCCGCAGCGCGAAGCCGGCAACCGCCGCCAAGCCGCGCCGCCAGCGCCGAGTCGAGGCCGAGACGATCGAGCCCGCCAAGGGCTGACCACCACCCGATGGGCAGGCGCCGCGAGGCGTCTTGCCCTGCCGCGGCGCCTGCCCCTAACGTCGCCCGCGAAGGGGGAGGAGGGCGCGGATGCGCGGCATGATCGGGGGGCTCCTGGCAGCATGGCTCGCCGCCGCGCCGGCGGCGCATGCCCAGAAATCCGCCGATACCCTGCGCATCGCCTGGCGCGATGCGGTGGCCACGCTCGACCCCTACTACCACCAGCAGCGCACCGGCCTGATCCTGGCCCACCATCTGTTCGACGGCTTGGTGCACCGCGACCCCGAGGCGTTCACCGTCCGCCCGCTGCTCGCCACCTCCTGGCGCTATACCGACGAGACCACGCTGGAATTCGAGCTGCGCCGCGGCGTCACCTTCCATGACGGCAGCCCCTTCACCGCGGACGACGTGGTGTACACCGTGTCCACCATCCTGGCCGACCCCGCCGTGTCGGTGCCCAGCAACTTCGCCTGGCTGGAGGGGGCGGAGAAGGTGGACAGCCACCGCGTGCGGCTGAAGCTGAAGCGCGTGTTTCCGGCCGCCATCGAGTATGTCGCCATGGTGCTGCCGATCTGGCCGCAGGCGGCGCGCGAACGGCTGGGCGCGGAGGCGTTCGCGCAGTCCCCGATCGGCGCCGGGCCGTATCGCTTCGTCGGGCGCGAGGACGGCTGGCGGCGGCTGATGCTGGAGCGGTTCGAGGGCTACTACGCGGACAGCCCCAAGGGCCGCCCTGCCATCGCGCGGTTGCAGATCGACCAGGTTCCCGATGCGGCGGCCGAGCTGGAGGCGCTGCGGAGCGGGCAGGTCGAGTGGATCTGGAACTTCCTCGCCGACAGCAACGACATTATTGCCCGCGCCCCGGGGCTGCAGGCGCTGCGCGCGGAGAGCATGCGGGTGGGCTACCTCTCGCTGGACGCCGCCGGCCGCACCGGGGCGGACAATCCCCTGACGCGGCAGAAGGTGCGCCAGGCGATCTTCCATGCGATCGACCGCCAGGCCTTCGTGCGCCAGGTGGTGCAGGGCGGCTCCCGCGTGCCGGATGCGCCGTGCTTCCCGACGCAGTTCGGCTGCGACGCCGCAGCGGCCGTGCGCTACGACTACAACCCGGCACGTGCGCGCGCGCTGCTGGCCGAGGCCGGGTATCCGGACGGGTTCGATACGGAACTGGTCACCTACGTGCTGCCGCAATGGGCGGCGGCGATCCAGGGCTACCTGAAGGCGGTAGGCATCCATGCGCGCATCACCCAGCGCCCGGTGGCCGAGGTGGTGCGCGCATCGCTGGATGGGGACGTGCCGATCGGCCAGCTGGCCTGGGGGAGTTTCTCGATCAACGACGCCTCGGCCTTCCTGCCGTTCTTCTTCGGCGGCGGGCCGAACGACTACACCCGCGACCCCGCACTGGCGACCCTGGTCGCCCAGGGCGGCGCCAGCACCAACCCGAACGAGCGCCGCCGCTTCTACAGCCAGGCAATCCGGCTGATCTCGGAGCAGGCCTACATGGTGCCGCTGAACACCTACGTGACCACCTACGGCATCAGCCGCACGCTCGCCTTCCGGCCATTCACCGACGAACTGCCTCGGTTCTATCTGGCTTCCTGGCGCTGAGCGGCAATCTGCGCTGAGATCAGGCGGCAAACGCGGGAGATGGCGCATGAGCACGGTCATGACATGGGACGAGTGGGTGCGGCACGACGCGACCGCCCTGGCCAGGCTGGTGCGGGCCGGCCAGGTGACGGCGGCCGAGCTGGCGGCGCAGGCGCAGGCGGCGGTGGCGAAGGTGGACCCGGCGATCGGCGCGGTGGTCGAGCTGTTCGACGACGTGATCGCCGACCCGCTGCGCGACGGCATGGACCAGGCCGGTCCGTTCGCCGGCGTCCCCTACCTGATGAAGGACCTCGGCCCGACTATGAAGGGGCGCCGCCAGGAGATGGGCGCGCAACTGATGATAGGCAACACGGCGCGCGAGGACAGCTTCCTGACCGGGAAGATCCGCGCGGCCGGACTGAACATCATCGGGCGGACCACGACGCCGGAGTTCGGCACCTGCGGCTCGGTGGAGAACGAACTTGTCTATGTCTCGCGCAATCCGTGGGACCAGGCCTACACCACCGGCGGCTCCTCGGCCGGCACCGGGGCGGCGGTGGCGGCCGGAGTGCTGCCGATGAGCCACGCGAGCGACGGCGGCGGCTCGATCCGCATCCCCGCCGGGATCAACGGCAATGTCGGGCTGAAGCCCTCGCGTGGGGTGTTCTCGGCCGCCCCCGGCGGGTCGGACCTGATGGCGCTCGTCTCGACGCAAGGCTGCCACAGCCGCACCATTCGCGACACGGCGGCGTTCTTCGATGCCTGCCGCGGCGGCGCGCCAGGGGAGTTCATGCCGTTCTGGTCGCCGCCCGAACCCTACACGGCGCTGGTCGCGCGCGACCCGGGGCGGCTGCGCATCGCGGTGTCGCATGAATGGGGCGACTACAAGGCCACGCCGCACATCGCCGCCGAGCTGGAACGGGCGGGGAAGTTCCTGGAAAGCCTCGGCCATCATGTGGAATGGGCAACGCCCGCGGTGGATTTCCGCGCGGGCTACGCGGCGCAGACCACCTGTTACATCACCAACATCGCGCAGAACGTGGAGCGCATGTCGCGGCTGCGCGGGCATGCCACGCCGCCGCGCGCCCTGATCGAGTCGATGAACTGGCGCATATGGGAGTACGGGCGCGACTTCACCTACACGCAGCGCGCGGACATGCAGGCGGGGTTCAACAGCACCAGCCGGGCCTTCGGCGAGTTCTTCACGCGATGGGACGTGATCCTGACGCCGATCTCGACGCAGACGACGCACCGTCGCGGAACGATGGACTACCTCACGCTGAACGACACCGACACGCCGCTGGCCTGGTTCGAGAAGCTGTGGGGGATGTACGCCTATACGCCGCTGGCGAACCTGTGCGGCACGCCTGGGCTGTCGCTGCCGATGGCGGCGCATGACAACGGACTGCCGCTGGGCATCCAGGCGCTCGGCGCGCAGGGGAGCGACGGGATGCTGCTTCAACTTGGGGCGCAGGTGGAGCGGGCGCTCGGGGGAAAGTGGAATGGCGGGCGCGTGCCGGGGGTGCATGTGACCAAATAAGCAAGCGCTTCTTTTTTGAAAAAAAGAAGCAAAAAACTTTTTCCCATTCGCTCCACGTTAAACACGGTGTGCATGGATGAAGTTTTTTTGCTTCTTTTTGTTCACAAAAAGAAGGCTTCCTACTCTTCCGGCTCCGTCGTGAACGTCAACGGATGCCCCGCCTTGCGCCCCGCATCGGTCGCCCGCGTAGCCTTGCTTTCGGCGATGTCCCGGGTGAACACGGCCACCACGCAGGCGCCGCGCTGGTGGGCGGTGAGCATGACGCGGCTGGCGGTGCCTTCGTTCATGCCGAACTCCACCTTCAGCACGCGCACCACGAAGTCGCGCGGCGTGTAGTCGTCGTTCAGCAGGATCACCTTGTGCAGCTTCGGCCGCTCGGTCTTGGGCAGGACCTGGGGGCGCTGGGTGGTGTTGGTCTCGGGCATGGGGGCCGACCCTCCTGTCGCGGACGCCTGGCGGGTATATCGGGCGGCGACGGGCGGCCGCAACGTCAGGCGCGGCGCAGCAGCAGGCCCTGGACGCCGCCCATCAGGGCAAGCTGGACGGCGCAGAGCAGGAACGGCACCTGCCAGCCCCAATACGGCACGGCGGCGGCGAACAGGGTAGGGCCGATCACGTAGCCCATGAAGCACAGCATGGTCGAGCCCGCCGTCGCCTCCGCCACAGCACCCGGCGGGGCGAGGCGCGCGACCTCGGCGAGGAAGATGCCGTTCCAGGAAGCGCCGAAGAACCCCGCGGCGGCCGCGGCGGTGGCGATCAGCCAGAGCGGGGCGCCCGCGGGCAGCATGGCGTAGGCGGCAATGGCGATGGCGGCCAGGAAGGCCTGGATCACCAGGTTCAGCGCGGCCCGGCCCGTGCGGTCGGCAACCCAGCCGAGCAGGATGCGCGCCACGGTACCGGCGACCTGCAGGCTGGCGAAGGCCAGCCCGGCGGCGGCCAGGCTCAGCCCGCCCTGGGTGAGGTAGGTGACGGAGAAGCTGAACAGCGCGCCCTGGGCCACCGCGAAGGAGAAGGCCAGCGCCGTGAGCGGCAGGATGGTCGGGGCGCGGCGCAGGGCGACGAAGGGGGAGGCGAGGTTGCGCCAGGCGAACAGTGCGCGCAGGTGAATCGCGCGGTGCGGGTCGCGGTCCGCATCCAGTGCGCGGCGGACGGGCTGGATCGCCAGCACCGCCAGCGCGCCGGCGGCAATGGCCACGGCCAGCGCGGGCATGCCCCCGTAGAACGCCGCGACCGGGGCGATGATGAGGCCGGCCAGCGCGCCGCCCGCCGGGGCGCCTGCCTGCTTGATCGAGAAGATCAGCGAGCGGTGCGCCGGCGGGGCCGTGGCCTGGAGCATGCGGCTACTCGCCGGCGCCGTGGGGCCATAGCCGAGACCCATCAGCAGCGCCCCCGCCACCAGCGCCGGCCACAGCCCGATCGAGGCCACCGCCAGGCCAATGACGGCAACCGCGGTGCCGAGCTGGAGGCTCGCCGCCGGGCCGAACCGCGCCAGGATCGGGCCGCCGAGGGCCATGTAGGCGATGCTCGCGAGCGAGGAGAGCGAGGAGAGGTTGCCGATCCGCTCAGGTGCGACGCCGGCCGAGGCGGTGAGCAGCGGGGCGAGCACGGGCAGCGCCTGCCCCATGAAGGTGGAGACGGCCTGCGCCAGCATCGCGGCACCAAGGGCCGACAACCAGAGGGGGAGCTTCATTGCCGGCACGGTGGGGGGATCGGCGGGCGGGGTCAACCATCGGCGGAGAGGGAAGGAAGACTCTTCTTTTTCTGAAGAAAAAGAAGCAAAAAGACTTTTGTCCATTTTCGGCCGGGCGCACGTCGCGCGCTCGGTTCAAAGGATCAAAGGTTTTTTGGTTCTTTTTTTCAAAAAAGAACGTGCTTACTTCCTGTCAAGAAACGCCGCCACCGCCGGATTCCTCCGCATGGCCGCAATCTCGTCTTCGTCGGGAAGTTGGGGCTTGTCGCGCTGCTGGTTGACCATGCACAGGAAGCCCATCGGCGCGCCGGCAGTGGCGCGGAACTGGTGCCAGAGCATGGGGGGGATGGTGACAAGGTCGTTCTGCTTCACGGCATGCACGTCCTCGCCCAGCAGGCAGTGGCCCTCGCCGCGCAGGATCAGCACCGCGTGCATGTGCTCGTGGCGCTCCAGGCTGGAATGCCCACCCGCGTCCATCTCGAAGTAGCGCAGCTCGCAGCCGAAGCCGAGGTCGTTGAACAGGGTCTGGCGGGTGATGGCGCGGAAGGGGGCGGCGCCGTCTTCCTTGTAGGGGTGGAGCGGCACGTCGTCCCAGCGCCAGTCGGCGAAGGCGCGGATGGTGCCCTTGGGGTCGCTGTCCATGGTTCAGCTTCCGTGGTGGTGGCCGGCGACGGCGCGGGTGAAGGCGGCGGTAGCGTCGGCCAGTTGGTCGCGCGCTTCAAGCAGGCTGCCGCCGATCAGGACCATGGTGCGCGCCCCGTAGAAATCGAGGATCTCGCCGACGCGCGCCAGGGTCATGCCGCCGGCGGGAACGGGAACGGCGGGGGCGAGCGCATGCCAGTCGGCGCGCGCCGCGTCGGCCAGCGTGGCGCATGTCTGCGTCGAGTAGCCGAAGCGACCGCCATGGCTGGGGAAGATCACCGCGTCGGCGCCGAACAGGCGGAACAGCTTGCCGATCAGCAAGGGCGGGCCGATGCGCGCCGCACCGCCCATGCTGGGGTGGGCAAGGAAGGTGAAGTCCGGGTTCTCCCGCACCAGCGCGTGGAAGGTGGAGACGCCACACACCATCGGCGCCACGACGGCCGAGTCCAGTCCCGCCTCGCGCGCCTGGCGGACCTGCCGGCGCATCGTCTCCAACGTGCCGGACAGGCTCGGCGCGTAGCGCGTGGGATGCCCGGTCCGGCGGCTGGCCACGCGCACGGCGGCGGCGCAGGCGGCCATCCGGTGAGCGAAGCGGCCATACTCCTGGTCCGCCATGCCGTGATCGTCCTTGATCCAGTCGATGCCGCCCAGGGCGAACTGCCCGGCGATATGGGCGAGCAGCGGCACTGGCGCGCCCTGCGGCTTGATCGCAGAGCATGTGAGCGCGCGGCTGTCGCCAATGCCGAGCCGCGCGCGCATCCCAGCCTCGCCGTGGTTCGGGCCCACGAAGGCGTTCGCAAGCGCGGGCGGCAGCGCGACGTCCTGCAACGTGACGTCGTCGTGCAGCGAGGTGTTGCCGAACAGCATGTTGAGCAGTTGCCCGGCATCGAGGCCGACGGTGTCCATCGCCAGCCCGATGCGGATCTCGAACACGCCCTGGCCGAGGTCGGCGATGTCCTGGACCTCGCCGACCACCTCGCGCAGCACTTGCGCCTCGGTGATCGCCGACAGCGGCATCTCCACGCTCTGCTCGACGGCGATGCCCTGCGCGCGCGCGGCGATCGACGCCGCTTCGCCGCGGACGCGGTAGGTGGCCTCGAGTCGCGCCGCCATCGCCGTCAGATCGAGCTGAGCACCGCGGGCGCCAAGCCAGGCGCCTTGGCGGCGGGATGGGCCGGATTGCGGAAGCGCATCTCCCCGTCAGGCGCCCCGTCAGGCGCGGCGGCCCCCAGCAGCTCCAGGCGCGAGGTGCAGGTGACGGCGACGACACCGCGGGAGCTGGGATGGGCGAGGAACTGCCGCGCCTCGCCTTCCAGCTCCAGCCGGTCGCGCAGGGCGCGCCATTCGGTGCGGTCGGTGTCCTCGATGAACATCGACAGGATGCCGGGGCGCGCGCCGGACAGGCGCAGCGGGGCGACGGCGGCCAGGCGCTTGCGTATCGCCACCGCCACCTCGTCGGACCGCGCGGCGCGGGCGGCCAGCACGAACACGCCGCCACCGGCGGTGGTGACGGAGAGGTTGGCCTCGGCGCCGAATTCGCGGCGAAGGGAGCCCATCAGCCCCTGTTCGGCAGGCATCTGGTCGGCCAGCTGCGCCCCGGCCAGCATCAGCGGATCGAGGCGCAGGACGGCCGCCTCGTCATGGTCGGCGCGGCGCTGGCCTTCCAGCATAGCGCGGATGCGGCCGTGCAGCTGGGCCAGGCCCGCGCGGTCGGCGCGCAGGCCCTGCGGCAGGGTCAGCTTCAGCACGTAGCGGCCGGGATGGGCGGCGAGCCACGTCTGCAGGTCGGAATCCACCAGGTCCGCGAGGTTGTCGAACGCGGTGCGGTGCAGGTCCCTGCCCTCGTCGGCGGAGATGGTGTCGCAGGCGATCTCCGCCTCGGTGCCGTCGCGCGCGATCAGCAGGTCGTGCGCCGCCCCATCGTCGAGCCCCTCATGGCGCACGGTGAAGCCGCGCCAGCGTTGCAGGGCGGCGGTGCGGAACAGGTGCATCACCGGCGCCAGCGTCGCCTCGCCGGCCAGCGCCGCGCGCAGGCGTTCGCGCAGGCGGGCGCGGCCATCGGCGGAGAGCTTGGCATGCGTCGCCACCACCTCCTGCGCCATGCCGGCGACCAGCCGCTCGGCACGCGTGGTGACAGCGTTGCCACGCGCCTGGCGGTCGAGGGTAAGTTCCAGGGCATGGCGTTGGATCAGCGCGCGGCCGCCGCGTTGGCCGCAGCGCGCGCGTTCGGTGAGATCCGCCATGCGGACGCGCCAGGGTTTCGCGCCGACCAGCCGCAGGAAGGCCGCGGCGGTGGAGGGGTGGGCGGTGGGCAGGAAGGCGCCGGATACGACAGGCATCGGGACCTCGATCACTCTCGCGCCGGGACAGCCCAGCGCGTCTCGGTTGCGCTCATGACACATAAGCAGGCAAGGGCAAAAGCCAAACGGCGCCTGCCGAGAAATATGGCACGCCCGGCCCGGACGAGCCCGGCTCAGTTGCGCGGCAGCCGCGCCTCGGACGGTGCGTCGGGGTTCTGCGCGCGGTGGCGCAGCAGGTGGTCGGCCAGCACGCAGGCCAGCATCGCCTCGCCCACCGGCACGGCGCGGATGCCGACGCAGGGGTCGTGGCGGCCCTTGGTGACGATCTCGACCTCGTTGCCCTGCATGTCCACGCTGCGGCGCGGCGCCAGGATCGAGCTGGTCGGCTTCACGGCAAACCGCGCGACGACCGGCTGGCTGGTCGAGATGCCGCCGAGGATGCCGCCGGCATGGTTGGACCCGAACACGACGCGGCCCCCATCCATCGTCATCTCGTCGGCGTTGTCCTCGCCGGACAGCGACGCGGACGCGAAGCCATCACCGATCTCCACCCCCTTCACGGCGTTGATGCTCATCAGTGCGCCGGCGATGTCCGCGTCGAGCTTGCCGTAGATCGGAGCGCCGAGGCCGGGGGGCACGCCCTCGGCCACCAGTTCGATCACCGCGCCGCAGGAGGAGCCGGACTTGCGGATGGCAGCCAGATAGGTCTCCCACTCCACGGCCGCGACCGGGTCGGGGCAGAAGAACGGGTTCTCGTTCACCTGCGCCCAATCCCACCGGGCGCGGTCGATCCGGTGCGGGCCCATCTGCACCAGCGCGCCGCGGATGGTGACGCCCCCCAGCACGCGGCGGGCGACGGCACCGGCGGCGACGCGCATCGCGGTCTCCCGCGCGCTGGAACGGCCGCCGCCGCGATAGTCGCGGATGCCGTATTTCAGCGCATAGGTGAGGTCGGCATGGCCCGGCCGGAAGCGCCGGGCGATCTCGCCGTAATCCTTGGAGCGCTGGTCGACGTTGTCGATCAGGAAGGCGATCGGCGTGCCGGTGGTGCGGCCCTCGAACACGCCCGACAGGATGCGAACCTCGTCCGGCTCCTGGCGCTGGGTGGTGAACTTCGACTGCCCGGGGCGGCGGCGATCCAGCCAGGGCTGGATGTCAGCCTCCGACAGCCCGATTCCGGCCGGGCAGCCATCCACCACGCCGCCAATGGCCGGGCCATGGCTTTCGCCCCAGGTGGTGACGCGGAACAGGTGGCCGAAGGTGTTGTGCGACATCTAGACCCAAGTAAGAAAGGAAGAGTCTTCTTTTTCTGTAGAAAAAGAAGCAAAAAGACTTTCGTCCATTCGACCGGAATCCGCCAAATGGATGAAAGTTTTTTGGTTCTTTTTTTCAAAAAAGAACGTGCTTCCTTCAGTCATGCTGCACCGTGATATCAGGCGCATCCGGATTCTTCATGCCGACCACATGATAGCCGGAGTCAACGTGATGAACTTCCCCGGTCACCCCGCTGGCAAGGTCGCTGAGCAGGTAGGCCCCGGCCCCGCCGACATCCTCGATCGTCACGTTGCGGTTCAGCGGGGCGTTGTACTGGTTCCAGCGCAGGATGTAGCGGAAATCCCCGATGCCGCTGGCCGCCAGCGTGCGGATCGGGCCGGCCGAGATGGCGTTCACGCGGATGCCGCTCGGGCCCAGGTCGGTGGCCAGGTAGCGCACCGAGGCCTCCAGCGCCGCCTTGGCGACACCCATCACGTTGTAGTGCGGGATCACCCGCTCCGCGCCCAGGTACGACAGCGTCAGCATCGAGCCGCCCGGGTTCATGATCGCCGCCGCCCGCTGCGCCACCGCGGTGAACGAGAAGCAGGAGATGTCCAGCGCCTGCAGGAACACGCTGCGCGGCGTGTCGACATAGCGGCCGCGCAGGAAGTTCTTGTCGGCGTAGCCGATGGCGTGCACCAGGAAATCGAGCTTGCCCCACCGTTCCTGCACCGCGGCGAAGGCGGCATCCATGCTCGCGTCGTCGGACACGTCGCAGGGCAGCACGATGTCGCTGCCTAGGCTTTCCGCCAAAGGCTTCACCCGCTTGCCCAGCGCCTCGCCCTGGTAGGTGAAGGCGAGCTCCGCGCCCTGGGCGGCGCATGCGGCGGAGATGCCCCAGGCCAGCGACATGTTGTTGGCCACGCCCATGACAAGCCCCCGCTTGCCGGCAAGCAGCGTACCTTTGGGCGGCGGGGCGGCGTCGGTCTCGGGCATGGCGGGGGATCCTGCTGTCTGCCGGGGTATCGATTCCTGTGGTGACATAGGCATGGCCCCCCCGGCAAGGGGGCGGGCGTGCTCTTGGCGAAACCCGGCGATGGAGTCACATAGGCGGCGACGTGAAGGAGCCACGACGATGTCCGACGCCGCCCTCGGCACCCCGTTCGCCCAGTTCGCCACCTGGATGGAGGAGGCGCAGGCCAGCGAGCCCAACGATCCCAACGCGATGACGCTCGCCACCGCCACGCCCGAGGGCCGCCCCTCGGCCCGCACCGTGCTCCTGAAGGGCTGGGACGAGCGCGGGTTCGTCTTCTACACCAACATCCAGAGCCGCAAGGGCGCCGAGCTGCTGGCCAACCGCCAGGCCTGCCTGCTGTTCCACTGGAAAAGCCGCCGCCGCCAGGTGCGCATCGAAGGCCCGGTCGAGGACGCGACGCAGGCCGAGGCCAATGCCTACTACGCCTCCCGCCCCCGCATCTCCCGCCTCGGCGCCCACGCCTCGGACCAGTCCCGCCCGCTGCCGGCCCGCGAGGTGCTGGAGGCACGGCTGGCCGAAGCCGAGAAACTGTATCCCGGCGACGACATCCCGCGCCCGGACTACTGGTCCGGCTTCCGCATCATCCCGCAGGCGATCGAGTTCTGGCAGGACATGCCGTTCCGCCTGCACGACCGCACGGTCTACACCCGCGCCGGCGACGGCTGGACAGTGCAGAAGCTGTTCCCCTGAGTCCCCCCGGCCGTTTGCGGCCATGAGCATCCCTCCGGACCAGGCAACCACGGCGGCCCTGCTGGAGCGGCTGGCCGGTGCCGCCCCGGTCGAGACGCACATCTCCGCCGTCTTCCTGGGCACGGACACGGTGTGGAAACTGCGTAAGGCGGTGAAGCTGGCCTTCGTCGACTTCACCTCGCTGGCCGAGCGCGAACGCACGGCGCGGCGCGAGCTGGAGCTGAACCAGGCCAACGCCCCGGGCATGTACCGCGATGTCGTGCCGGTCACCCGCGCGTCCGACGGCACGCTGGCGCTGGATGGTCCCAGGGGCAGCGCGGGCGAGGCGATCGACTGGGTGGTCCGCATGGCGCGCGTGCCGGCCGCCGATTTCCTCGACGAGGTGGCCGCGCGCGGCGGGTTGACGCCGGCATTGCTGGACGGGCTGGGCGACGAGGTCGCCGCGTTGCACGCCCGCATCCCCCCGGTGCCGCGCGACCAGGCCGCCGCCCTGCGCGACGTGGCCGCGGGCAATGCGCTGGCGGCGCGGCAGGCCGGGCTCCCCCCCGGCGACGTCGCACGCTGGCAGGCCGGCATGGACACCCTGCTGGACCGTCACGCCGCCTCCCTGCGTGCGCGGGGCACCGCCGGGTTTGTGCGGCGCTGCCATGGCGACCTGCACCTGGGCAACATGTGCCTCTGGCAAGGCGCGCCGGTCGCGTTCGATGCGCTGGAGTTCGACGAGAACCTCGCCACCGTCGATATCGGCTACGACCTCGCCTTCCTGCTGATGGACCTTGATGTCCGCGTGGGGCGCGCGGCCGCGAACCGCGTCATGAACCGCTATCTGGCCCGCACCGGCGACTGGGCGCTGGTGGCATTCCTGCCGATCTTCCTGTCGATGCGCGCGATGGTGCGCGCCCATGTCGAGGCGGCACGCGGGCGCACGGCGGACTCGCGCGGCTATCTCGATCGCGCGCTGGAATACCAGCGCCCCCAGCCGGCCTGCGTGGTGGCGATCGGCGGGCTGCCGGGCTCGGGCAAGTCGACCGTCGCGCGCGCGCTGGCGCCCGGCCTGGGGCCGGCCCCGGGCGCGGTGATCCTGCGCAGCGACGAGATCCGCAAGCGCCGCAGCGGTGTCCCGCCGGAGCAGCGCCTGCCGAAAAGCGCCTATTCGTCGCGGGTCAGCGCCGCGGTGTTCGCCGAGATCGCCGCCGCCTCCGGCGCCATCGCGGCGGCCGGGCATGCCGTGGTGGCCGATGCCACCTTCATGGACCCCGCGCATCGCGCGGCACTGCAGGCGGCGGCCGCAAGCGCCGCGCCGTTCCTCGGCACCTGGCTCGAGGTGCCGATGGCGGAGCTGGAACGGCGCGTCGCCGCCCGCACCGGCGATGCCTCCGACGCCGACCTCGCCGTGCTGCGCAGCGCCGCGCGGGCCGGCGCGGGTGCCGGCACATGGCTCGCGCTGGACGGCACGAACACCGACCGCGCGGTGGCCACGATCCGCGCTACGCTTGCGATACGACCGTGATCGGCCCACATAAGGGGCCTCCAGGAGAGGAGTTTCCGTCATGGCCATCCGCAAGCTGCTGCTGCCGCTGACCGGGACCGCGGCCGGCGAGGCGGCGCTCGATACCGCCGTGCGCATCGCCCGCATCTGGAACGCCCACGTCACCGCCCTGCATGTGCGCGTCGACAGCCGCGATGTCGCGCCGCTGGCCGGCGAGGGCCTGTCCGGCGCGATGATCGAGGAGATGATGTCGGCCACCGAAAAGGAGAGCAACGAGCGCGCCCGCGCGGTGCGCGCGATGTTCGACCGCTACGTGGCGGAGAACCACGTGAAGGTGGGCGAGGCGCGGGCCGGCGAGATGAGTGCCAGCTTCGCCACCGTCGTCGGCCGCGAGGAGGACCTGGTCGCGCAGCAGGCGCGGCTGGCCGACCTCACCGTGGTGCCGCACCCCGAGGCCGGCGAGGATGTCTCCTCGTCCGACGCGCTGCACGCGGTGCTGTTCGATTCCGCCCGCCCGGTGCTGATCGCGCCGCTGGTGGCAACCGCGCGCATCGGAACGCGCATCTGCGTGGCCTGGAACGGCACCGCGGAATCCGCGGCCTCCGTGCAGGCCGCCCTGCCCTGGATGCAGAAGGCCGAGGCGGTGCGCGTCCTGACCGCCGACGAATACCACCGCCGCGGCCCGGGCGCGGCCGACCTGCTGGACTACCTGGCCCTGCACGGCATCACCGCCGACACCGCCGTGTTCCGCCCGGTCGATCGCGAGGTCGGTGCCGGGATGCTGCGCGCGGCCAAGGAGTTCCAGTGCGACCTGCTGAGCATGGGCGCCTATTCCCATTCCCGGCTGCGCCAGCTGATCCTCGGCGGCGTGACGCGCCACGTCCTGGAACACGCCGACCTGCCGGTGATGATGACGCGCTGATGACGACAAGCGAGTGCCGGGCGCGGCTTCATGCACGGGGTGGATGATGCCGCGGTCGTGGCCGCGGTCCGCGCCTATGTGAAGCTGATGCGCGCCCACCGCGGCGTCACCGCACAGCTGGAACCGGCCCTGGCCGCCTGCCAGCTGACGCTGACGCAACTCGGCGTGCTGGAGGCGGTGCTGCACCTGGGCCCGCTGACCCACCGCGAGCTGGGCCGCAAGCTGCTGACCTCGCCCGGCAACCTCACCGACGTGGTCGACAAGCTGGAGAAGCGCGGCCTGGTCTGCCGGGTGCGCGCCAGCGAGGACCGGCGGCAGGTCAGGGTCGAGCTCACCGCCGACGGCCGCGCGCTGA
The DNA here is from genome assembly GCA_945897825.1 of Asaia bogorensis. Lineage (GTDB taxonomy): Bacteria > Pseudomonadota > Alphaproteobacteria > Acetobacterales > Acetobacteraceae > CAMDGX01. The sequence goes on from CAMDGX010000020.1 coordinate 41,977, forward strand.
TCGAGGACGTGTTCCCGCGCCACGCCGCGGACATCGCCGGCGCCATGTCCGCGCTCGATGCGGCCGAACTCGCCACACTGGACCGGCTGCTGCGCAAGCTGGGCACCGGGGGGGCTTGAAAACCCGGCCGCGCCACCTTAGTTCTGCGCCGAATTGTTCGATATCGAACAATTAAGCAGGAGAACCCCGATGATCCAGGTCCAGCCCTTCGCCAACCTCGGGCGGTTCCAGAACGACTGGCTGAACGCGCGCTACCACTTCAGCTTCTCCCACTACCGCGACCCCGACCGCATGGGCGTCGGCGCCCTGCGCGTCTGGAACGACGACGAGATCGCCGCCGGCCAGGGTTTCGACCCGCACCCGCACCGCGACATGGAGATCGTCACCTACGTGCGCGAAGGCGCGATCACCCATCGCGACTCGCTCGGCAACGAGGGCCGCACCGAGGCCGGCGACGTGCAGGTGATGCATGCCGGCAGCGGCATCGTGCACGCCGAGATGAACCTGGAGCCCACCCCCACCCGCCTGTTCCAGATCTGGCTGATCCCCGACCGCCGCGGCGTGGAGCCCGGCTGGGGCACGCGGCGCTTCCCGCGCGAGGGCGGCGGCCTGGTCGCGCTGGCCGACGGCCGCCCGGGCGCCGACGGCAACGCCCTGCCGCTCCATGCCGACGCGGCCGTGCTGGCCGCGACCCTGGCGAAGGGCCAGAGCGTGACCCACCGCCTGTCCCCCGGGCGCGTCGCCTACCTGGTGCCCTCCACGGGATCGATCACGGTGAACGGCATCGCGGCCGGCACGCGCGACGGCGTGACGGTGACCGACGAGGAGGAAGTGACCGTCACGGCTACCGAGGCGGCCGAACTCGTCCTGGTGGATGCCCGGGCCTAGGAGCAGGGCGTAGGGCGCTGCGCCCTACTCCTTGATCCCCGCCAGCCGCAGCCCGGTCAGGTAGTGCTCCCGGTCCTCGGCGCGCTCGAACGGGCTGCCCTGCGAGAAGCGGGACAGGCTGAACTCCGGCTCGATCTCCAGCAGGCGCGCCCGCACGGCATCGGCCTCCTGCTTCTGCCCCAGGTGGCCGAGGGCGGCGAGGTAGGGCTTGCAGGCGGCCGAGAAGGCCGGGTTCATCTGGCTGACCTCGCGCCCGATCTCCACCGCCTGCTCATGCGCGCGCTTCAGCAGGGCGATGATGATCCGGGCCGTGTCGTAGAAATAGGCCTGCGGGTCGAATGGCGAGAGCTGCTTGTAGCGGGCGATGCGGCGCTCGGCCTCCGGCAGGTCGCCAAGATAGGCGAAGGCGACGCCGGACAGGTTCCAGGCCATCGCCAGATTCGGGTTCAGCATCAGCGACCGCTCATGCAGCGCGATCGCCTCGCGCAGCCGGTGATGCAGGAAGGCGCGGACATGGCCGGCGATGGTCAGCGCCTTGGCGTCCTGCGGGTCAAGCGTGATGGCGCGCTCGGCCAGGCGCCCCGCCTCGGCCATCGCGTCGCCTGGCGAATCCGCCCAGCCCTGGCCGACCAGGAACATCGTCCAATAGGCATACCAGGCATGGCCCGCGGCATAGTCCGGCTCGGTGTCCACCGCCCGGCGCAGCAACTCGCCGGCTTCCAGGAACAGCGGCTTGTCCAGCCGGCTGATCAGCGGCATGGCGCGCAGCACGAGGTCGTAGGCGGTGGAATCCTGCGACGGGCGCGAGGTGACGCGCTGGGATTCGATCAGCAGGATCTCGGGGTCGATCTGCGCCACCACCTCCGCGGCGATGTCGTCCTGCAGCGTCAGCAGGTCGTCCGCGGCGCGGTCGAAGCGCTGCGACCACACCACCTGGTTGCCCGCCCGCAGGTCGAGCAGGCGCAGGTTGATGCGCAACCGCTCGCCGACGCGCTGGATGGTGCCGTCGAGCAGGAAATGGATGTCGAAGGCGCGGCGGATCTGCATCTCGTCGCGCGTCTGCGTCGCGTAGCGGGCGAGCGAACTGGACGAGACGAGGAACATCCAGCGGAACCGCGCCAGCGCGGAGGTGATCTCGTCGGCCAGGCCCGTCGACAGATGCGCTTCCGTCTCCGTGGTGCCGATCATCTGCAGCGGCAACACGCCGACGCGCGCGCCACCGCGTGTGGCCGCGCGCGGCTCGCTGCTGCTGCGCTCGCGAACCTCGGGGCGCGGCTCGCGCAGGAAATCGCCCCGCGGCTCCCGCATCGGCTGGCGCGGCTCCAGGCGCGAGGCCGGCGGCGGGGGCGCCGGCGGAGTGGCCTGCCCGCGGCTGACTGGGGCGGCGGGCGGGCTGGCGGCGCGAATCTCCGCCAGCAGCCGCTGCGTCTCGTCCGAGGGCTGGGCATCCAGCATGTCGGCCAGCACCGAGCGGCAACGCTCATAGGCCTGGATCGCCATGCCGCGCTCGCCCCGCCCGGCATAGGCCCGCATCAACGCGCGCCAGGCGCCTTCGTGGGTGCGGTCGATGGCGAGCAATTGCTGGGCGGCGGGGATCACCGTCTCCGGGTCGTCCTTCTCGCGCAGCAGGGTCTCGGCCAGGGCCCGGGCCCGGTCGCGCAGCCGTTCGCGCTCGCCGGCCAGCCATTGGTCGAAGCTCGGATCCACACCGTCGAGATCCTCCAGCAACTCGCCGTCCAGCAGGGTCAACGCCTGCGGCTTGCTGGTCGAGGCGCGCAGCACCTCCTCCACATCGACCCACACGGTGCCGGGGCGCAGCGTCAGGTGGTCGCGCTGCACCGACATGATCTGCGCGCCGACCGGGTTCAGCGCCTCCAGCAGCCGATGGATCTCCTGGCGCAGCGAGGCGCGGGCCTGTTCCTCCGGCCGGCGGCTCCACAGCAGCTCCGCGAGCTTGCTGCGCAGCACCGGCCGCGGTGACGACAGGGCTAGGATCGCCAGCAGCGCCCGGGTCTTGCGACCGGTCGGCAGGATGTTCTCGCTCGTCAGGGTCCAGGCTTCCATCTGGCCGATCAGGCGCAGGCGGACAAGAACCGGATCGGCGGGGGAAGGCAGGCTAGAGGACGTGACGCGGCACTCCGTCGGAAGAATCGTCTGTTGATCGTTCAGGAGATCGTGACGTAGCGCATATGACGCCGATATACGACTCCGTGACAAGCCACAGATTCACAGTGCACGCAGCTGTGTACGCATGCGTGCATGTCGTCGTTTCCTGCGATCCGGCGAGGATGCCGGCCGCTCAGATGGCAGCTTCGCGCAGCATGTGCGTGACATCGCCGCGCCACGGGCCGTGATAGCGCTCGAGCCACCGCTCCGCCTGCGTCGGCCCGCCGGCGGCGATCGCCTCGAGCGGGGCGAGATGCAGCGTCTCGTCGCGGCCCTTGGCGTCCAGTCGGGCGCGGGCGCGCAGCCCGTCGCGGGAAATCGCCAGCGCCTCGCGCATCAGGTCGCGCAGCGTGCCCTTCTGCCACGGCGTGTCGAGCGCCGTGCGCGGCACCAGCGGGCGCAGGGCGGCGAACTCGGTCCAGGGGCGGGAGGCCACCAGCGCGGCGGCCGCCGCCAGCGCCGCCGGATCGTAGAGCAGCCCGACCCAGAACGCCGATTGCGCGATCATCATCTCGGCACTGCCGGCATCTGCGCCGCGCATCTCGATATAGCGCTTCAGGCGCGCATCGGTGAAAGCCGTCGTCATGTGGTCGGCGAAATCGCCCACCGTCGCCTGCCCAGCCGCTGCCACGCCCAGCCGCCCGTCCATAAAGTCGCGGAACGAACGCCCCGAGAGATCCACGTATTTGCCGTCGCGATAGGCGAAATACATCGGCACCGTGTCGACCAGCCATTCCACGTAGCGCTCGAAGCCGAACCCCTCCTCGAACACCACGCCGGGGATGCCGCTGCGCGCGTTGTCGGTGTCGGTCCAGACCTGGGAGCGGTAGGAGAGGAAGCCGCTCGGCTTGCCCTCCACGAAGGGCGAGTTGGCGAACATCGCCGAGGCCAGCGGCTGCAGCGCGAGTGCGATGCGCAGCTTGGCCACCATGTCCGCCTCGCTCTCGTAGTCGAGGTTGACCTGCACGGTACAGGTGCGGGTCATCATGTCCAGGCCCAGCGCGCCGACCTTAGGCATGTAGGCCTTCATGATCGCGTAGCGCCCCTTGGGCATCCACGGCATCTGGGCCCGGCTGTTGACCGGGTGGAAGCCGAGCGGGGCGAAGCCGATGCCGAGCGCGTCGGCCACCGGGCGCACCTCGTCGTAATGCGCCTCCAGCTCCGCCCGCGCCTGGTGCAGGTCGGCCAGCAGGCCGCCCGACAGTTCCAGCTGGCCGGCCGGCTCCAGCGAGATGGCGGCGTAGCTGTCGCTGGACAGTCCGATCGGGTTGCCGCGGTCCAGGATCGGCTTCCACCGCCCCGCCGCCCCCGCGGCGATGCCTTCCAGCACCGCGCGGATACCCTGCGGCTCGTATGCCGGCGTCGACATGTCGGTGCGGCGGAAGCCGAACTTCTCGTGCTCGGTGCCGATGCCGAAGCGGTCGCGCGGCTTGCAGCCGACGGCGATGTGGTCGGCAAGCTGGCGCACCGAGGTGATCGGCGTGGCGTCACCGTCTCCGGGATTGGACATGCATGTTCCGTTCGTTCTGGCCGTATCAATCCGCCGCCGGTGTGCCGGCGCATGCCCCAACATAGTCCCGGGGCGGCGGCTGCAACAGGGCCAGCCCGGCAATGGCCGCCGTCTCCGCCCGCAGGATGCGCGGGCCGAGCGAGACCGGGACCACAAATTCACGCCGACGCAACATCTCCGCCTCCGCCGGCGCGAAGCCGCCTTCCGGCCCGACCAGCAGGGCGGTCGGCGAGTCGCAGCCGCGCGGCGGCGGTGCCTCGGCGCGTTCCAGCGCCACCACCAGTCGCCGCCCGGCCGGCCAGGCGGCGAGCAGGTCGGGCAGGCGTTGCGGGTCTGCCATGCGCGGCACGGTGAGGCGCTCGCACTGCTCGGCCGCCTCGGTGGCGATGCCGCGCAGCCGGTCCAGGTTCAGCCGCGCCGTGTTGGTGCGCTCGGTGAACACCGGCAGCAGAGCGGCGGCGCCGAGTTCGGTGGCCTTCTCGACCACGAGGTCGGTGGCATCGCGCTTCAGCGGCGCGAAGACCAGCCACAAATCGGGCTCCGGTGCCTGCGGACGGATCCGCTTTCCCACTTCGAAGGCGGCGCGGTCCTTGCGGAGGAAGGCGATGCGCGCCGCGAATTCGCCGTCGCGGCCGTTGAACAGGCGCAGCGCCGCGCCCGCGCCCTGGCGGAGCACGGTGCCGAGGTAGTGGGCCTGGCCGGGCGTGGCGGCGAGGTCCGCGCCCTCGGTCAGGTCGTCGGGCACGAACAGGCGGGGGGTGGTGTTGGAGTGCGTCATGGGAACGGGCAGGATAGCACCGATGGCGCATACCGATATCGTCCGCACCGGCTGGGTGGCGCGGCTGCCGCTTGGGTGGCAGCCCTTTGCGTTGCTGGCCCGTGCCGACCGGCCGATCGGGTTCTGGCTGCTGTTCCTGCCGGGGCTGTGGTCGATCGTGCTCGCGGCCCCCGATGCGGCGGCGGCGGCTTGGCTGTTGCTGCTGTTCGGTGTTGGCAGCGTGGTGATGCGCGCGGCGGGCTGCGTGGTGAACGACATGTGGGACCGCGACCTCGACCGCCGCGTGGCGCGCACCGCCGGGCGGCCGTTGGCGGCGGGGACGCTGCGGATGCGGCAGGCGGCGTGGTTCCTGGCGGCGCTGCTGGCGGTGGGGCTGGCGATCCTGCTGCAGCTCGACGTGCTGGCGCAGGGGTTGGGCGTGGCGTCGCTCGGGTTGGTGGCGCTGTATCCGCTGGCCAAGCGGGTGACGTGGTGGCCGCAGCTGATGCTGGGGGTGACGTTCGGCTGGGGGGCGCCGATGGGCTTCGCGGCGGCTGCCGGCACGCTGCCGCCGGCGGCGTGGTTGCTGTATGGCGCGGCGATCGCCTGGATCCTCGGCTACGACACGATCTATGCCCACCAGGACCGCGAGGACGATGCGCTGGTCGGCGTGCGGTCCACGGCGCGGCTGTTCGCGGGAAGGTCGCGGCTGTTCGTGGGCGGCTGCTACGTGGCGACGGTGGCGTTGCTGCTGGCCGCCGGCTGGGTGGCGGGCCTCGGGTGGCTGTTCCATGCCACCATGGCGGTGCCGGCCGGGCTGCTCGCGTGGCAGGTGGTGCGGCTCGATATCCATGATCCCGGGCTGTGCCTGCGCCTGTTCCGGGCCAACCGCGAGGTCGGGCTGCTGGTCGGGCTGGCGCTGCTGCTGGGCCGGGCATGAGCGGCGGGCCGGCGGACCGGTTCGTTGCCAGCCATACGCTGCCGGGCACGGCGCCCCTGGTGCCCGAGGTGCGGCTGTACCTGGCCAGCGAGATCACCCCGATCTGGCAGGCGACCGAGGATTGGCTGGCCGAGCGCAACATCGCCCCGCCCTTCTGGGCCTTTGCCTGGCCGGGCAGCCAGGCGCTGGCGCGGCATGTGCTTGATTTTCCTGGGTTGGTGGCGGGGAAGCGGGTGCTGGATTTCGCGGCGGGGGGAGGGCTGGCGGCGATTGCCTGCGCGATGGCGGGGGCGGCCGCGGTGGAGGCGGCGGAGATCGATGGGTTGGCGGATGCGGCGATCCGGCTGAATGCGGGGCTGAACGGGGTCGGGGTGGCGTTGGCGGGGGACGTGGTGGGGGCGGCGTGCCGGTGGGATGCGATCCTGGTGGGCGATGTCTGCTACGAGGCGGGGCCGGCGGCGCGGATCATGGCCTGGCTGCGGACGATGGCGCGCGAGGCGGAAGTGTGGATGGCCGATCCCGGCCGGGCCTACCTGCCGACGGAGGGGTTGGCGGCGTTCGCGGACTACGTGGTGCCGACGACGCTGGAGCTGGAGGATCGGGCGGAGCGGAAGGTGGTGCTGTATCGGGTGTTGCCGTAGGCGGTGTCGGGCTGTAAATGCGACTTAGTCGCAATAGCAATTCGTGAGGATTCGATGCAGCCCATCCGCACTGTGTGCCTGCCGACCGGATTGACGATGGTGATGGGGTGCGGGTGGCCTGGCGCGGATGGGGGGCGCGCGGGCGGTGCTGGCGCGGAGCGGGGGATGGGCGCGCGGGCGGGCGCGCATGCCGCGGCAGGGGCCGGGGCCGATGGCCCAGAGGAGAGGGTGCGTGCAGCCGGCATGGGGCGGCCCCGAGAGGACGGCGACGAGGCGCGCGGCGAGGGTCTCGACGGAGTCCGGGCACGGGGCGGCTGACAGGTCCCGATGGAGGTCCCAATGGAGGTCGAAGTGCAGGTCGCCGGGCACGGCGGATGCGGGGAAGGGGGGTGCGGGGACGGCGGGGGTGAGCGGACGCCGGCTGGCGCGCGGAAGGAGGGGGGCGAGCAGGGCTGCCACGAGGGCGAGCAGGAGGGCCTGGGCGCGGGCGCGCGCCGTCGCCCGCACCGCCGGAGCGGCGGCGTGCGGGGCGGGGCGCGGGACGTGACGCCGTGCCGGTGTGTTTTTCCTGTTGCTCATCGAGTTAATTTATCTATCTCGTTGGTTGGCGCCAAGGGGATTCGTCCATTCACGGTTTCGTGATCATGCGGCGCTGTCGGCGCACCGGAGATCGGCTCCCGCACAGGATGCTTGACCCGGTGGGCCGGCGACCGGTTGAGTGACCCGTCACAACCGAATCGTGTGAGCCATGGCCCCGGCCCGCTCCCGTACGGATATGCAAGCCCCTGCCCGCGCCCGCTGGCTCGCCCCGGCGCTGCTGCTGGCCATCGTCGCCGGACTGGCACCGCTGTGGTGGGAAGTGACGGCGCCGCCATTGCTGGCCACCGTGCGGCCGCGACGGGATCCGGCCGGCGCGCTGCTGGTGCCGGCGGCGGCGCTGCGGCCGTCGGGCCCGCTGGGAAAGCTGGCCGCCGCGGGGCCGGCGAACCTGTTCGTGGTGCGCGACGGGGTGGCACGGCTCACGCCCGTGCGGCTGGGCGCGCTGCACGGCGATGCCGCCGAGGTGCGGGAGGGGCTGGAGGACACGGCCCTCGTCATCGCGAACCCGCCGCGCGGCCTGGAGGACCGCCACCGCGTCGCCGTGCGGCACTGAACTCCCCCCGGAGGGCACCCGTCAGGGAAACAGCCCGCGCACCTTCTTGGCGTCGCGCACCTTCTGCACCCCGATCGCCATCGCCGCGGTGCGCGTGGTGATGCCGTCGCGCGTGGCGCGGTCCATCACATGGTGGAAGCTGCGCTCCAGCACCTGGTTCAGCCGGGTGCGGACCTCACCCTCGGTCCAGAAGAACTGTTGCAGGTCTTGCACCCATTCGAAGTAGCTGACGATGACGCCGCCGGCGTTGCAGAGGATGTCGGGCACCACGAAGATGTCGGGCCGCTGGGCCAGCACCGTGTCGGCCTCCGGGGTGGTCGGGCCGTTCGCCCCCTCGGCCAGCACGCGGCAGCGCAGGCGGGCGGCCATCGCGCCGTCGATCACCCGTTCCATCGCGGCGGGGATCACGACGTCGCATTCGGTGGCGAGCAGGTCCGCGGGGTCCGCGACCAGCTCGGTGGAGAAGCCCGCCAGCACGCCGGTGCGCGCCACATGCGCGACCAGTGCCGCGACATCGAGGCCGCGCCGGTCGACGTAGCAGGCGGTGTGGTCGGACACGCCGATCACCCTGGCACCGCGCTCCACCAGCGAGATCGCCGCCCAGGCGCCGACGTTGCCGAAGCCCTGCACCACGGCGGTCGCGCCCTGCATCGGGATCTGGCAGGCCTCCAGCGCGCGCTCGGCGAGGAACACCACGCCGCGCCCGGTCGCTTCCCGCCGGCCCTCGGTGCCGCCGGAGGCGACCGGCTTGCCGGTGACGATCTCGGTGACGGTGCGGCCCTGGTACATCGAGTAGGTGTCCATGAACCAGGCCATGACCTGCTCGTTGGTGCCCATGTCCGGCGCCATGACGTCGACATGCGGGCCGACGAAGGGGATCATCTCCTGCATGTAGCGACGGGAGACGTTTTCCAGCTCGTTGTGGGAGACGGCGCGGGGGTCGATGGCGACGCCGCCCTTGGCGCCGCCATAGGGGAGGCCGGCGAGCGCGCATTTCCAGCTCATCCAGATCGCCAGCGCCGCGACCTCGCCCATGTCGAGATTGGGCGTAAAGCGCGTGCCGCCCTTGGTCGGGCCGAGGGTGAGGTGGTGCTGGACGCGGTAGCCCATGAACACGGTCTCGGACCCGTCGTCGCGGTGGATGGGGCAGGAGACCGCGATGGCGCGCTTGGGGTAGAGCAGGCGCGGGCGCTCGGGCTGGGGGATTTCCAGGTGGTCGGCGATGCGATCGAACTGCTGCGCGGCCATGTCGAAGACCGGGCCGGTGTAGATCGTCATGCGTGCCTCCCGCTTTGGGCTTTCCCCTCAGATGGCCAACGCGGGCGGTGGATCAAGACACGAGGCGGTGTGCGTGGTTTGTCAGAAAGCAAAAATCTTCTTTTTCTGTAGAAAAAGAAGCAAAAAGACTTTCATCCATCGGTAACGCGCGCGCGGCACCGATGGACGAAAGTTTTTTGGTTCTTTTTTTCAAAAAAGAACGTGCTTTCTTACCGGCAGAGTGCCCCGCCATCGACCGGCAGCTCCACTCCGGTGATGAAGTTCGCCTCGTCGGATGCGAGGAACAGCGCGGCATTGGCCACGTCCCAGCCGGTGCCCATGCGGGCGCGCAGGGGGACTTTCGCGTCGCGTTCGGCTGCGATTTCGGCGCGGGTTCGGTTGGTGGCGCGCGCGCGGGTGTCGACGGCCATGGGGGTGTCCATGAGGCCGGGCAGGATGACGTTGGCGCGGATGCCGAAGGGGGCGTTCTGGATGGCGAGCTGCTTGGTGAATTCGACCATGGCGGCCTTGGTGGCCTTGTAGGCGACGTAGGGGTAGTTCTCGTAGGCGGCGACGGAGGAGATGTTGATGATCACGCCGCTGCCCTGGGTCTTCATGATCGGGATGGCGTGCTTGGCGGCCATGATGCAGCCGCGCAGGTTGATGGCGCAGAGGCGGTCGAAGGCGTCTTCGGTGAAGTCGGCGAGGATGGTGTCGCCGCCGCCGAGGGAGACGCCGACATTGTAGTGGAGGATGTCCACGCGGCCCCATTTGGCATGGCAGGCCTGGATGGCGGCGGCGAGGGAGGCTTCGCTCATGACGTCGCCTTCATGCGCCTCGGCGGTGCCGCCTTCGGCGCGGACCAGGGCGGCGGTTTCCTCGGCGCTGTCCAGCCGGCGGTCGACGCACCAGACCTTGGCGCCTTCCTGGGCGAAGCGCAGCACGGTGGCGCGGCCGTTGCCGACGCCTTCGCCCGGGCTCTGGCCGGCACCGATGACAATCGCCACCTTGTCCTGCAGGCGCATGGGTGCTTCCTCCGTCGTGATTGTTGGCGCGAGATCAGCACCGGGGCGTATGCCGGTCAAATGCGGGGACCATGCACAGCCACGACGTGATCATCCTGGGCGCCGGTGCCGCCGGCCTGATGTGCGCCATGACCGCGGGGGGGCGCGGGCGGCGGGTGCTGCTGCTCGACCAGGCGGAGGCGGCGGGGAAGAAGATCCTGATCAGCGGCGGGGGACGGTGCAACTTCACCAATCTGGGGGTGGTGCCGGAGCGGTTCATTTCCGCCAACCGGCATTTCGCGCGGTCGGCGCTGGCGCGCTACACGCAGCACGACTTCATCGCGCCGGTGAAGAAGCATCGCATCGCGTTTCACGAGAAGACGCTGGGGCAGCTGTTCTGCGACGGGTCGGCGCGGGAGATCGTGGCGATGCTGCTGGCGGAGTGCGCGGCGGTGGGAGTGGAAGTGCGGCTGGGGTGCCGCGTGAGCGCGGTTTCGCGCGGGGATGCGTTTCGCGTCGAGACCGGCGCAGGGTCGTTCACCGCGCCGGCGCTGGTGCTGGCGACTGGCGGGCTTTCGATCCCGAAGATGGGTGCGACCGGGCTGGCGCATGAGCTTGCGGGGCAGTTCGGGCTGAAGTTGACGGAGATCCGGCCGGGGCTGGTGCCGCTGACGTTCGAGGGGGAGGAGCTGGCGCTGATGCGGGGGCTGGCCGGGGTTGCCACTGAGGTTGTGGCGGCGTGCGGCAAGCCGGCGTTTCGCGAGGCGATGCTGTTCACGCATCGGGGGCTGTCGGGGCCGGCGATTCTCCAGGCGTCGTCGTATTGGCGGGAGGGTCAGGCGATTATGCTGGATCTGACGCCGGGGCATGATGTTTTCGCCGCGTTGCGGGTCGCCAAGCAGGCCCGGCCCAATGCGGCGCTGCGCACCGTGCTGGCCGACCTGCTGCCCGCGCGGCTCGCAGTCGCCCTTGCGCCGGGTCTTGGTGACGGCACCATGGCGCAGCTGCGCGACAAGGCGCTGGCGGATGTCGCCACCCGGCTGGGCGCCTGGCGGCTCGTGCCGACCGGGACCGAGGGGTATGCCAAGGCCGAGGTCACGCTGGGCGGCATCGACACCGGGGCGCTGTCGCAGCAGAGCATGGCGGCGAAATCCGTGCCGGGCCTGTTCGCGATCGGCGAGGCGGTGGATGTGACGGGCTGGCTCGGCGGCTACAATTTCCAGTGGGCCTGGTCGTCGGGTTGGTGCGCGGGGATGGCGGTGTAGGCGTTGCCAGACGGCGCCCCGGCGCGTACGACGGGTCATCATCGGGAGCGCAGGGCATGGACAAGGACGAGCTGACGCGCTGGGCGCTGGCGAATGGCTGGCAGATGATCGGGGGCGTGCTGAGCCTCACCAAGCCGTCCGCGCCCAAGGAGGCGATCGTGCGGATGCAGCTGAAGGCCACGGTGGTGACCGTCGAGGTGAAGAAGCCCGCGGGGAAATGGGAGAAGGCCGCCAGCCAGCCCTACGGCAAGCTGGTTGCCGACGAGGAAACCGGGATGCCGCGCGGGCTGGGGTTCGAGGTGATCCCCGGGTTCACCATGCTGATGCGCGACAACAAGGACCGGCAGGTGTTCAGCAAGCTATCGTAAGGCAAGGAAGGCCTTCTTTTTCTGAAGAAAAAGAAGCAAAAAGACTTTATCCATTTGCACAGTGGCTGAGCGTTTAAGTACCGTGCAATGGATGAAAGTTTTTTGGTTCTTTTTTTCAAAAAAGAACCGCTTCCTTGCCTGAGGGCTTCACGCGCCCGCCCGCCCGCGCCAGACTGTGCGCAACAGGCGAGGAGGGGCGCATGGCCCGGAGATCGAAGATATTCGGCAGCTTCCAGGAGGCGGTGGCCGACATTCCCGACGGCAGCACCATTGCCTTCGCCGGCTTTGCCTATCCCGGCGTTCCGTTCAACCTCATCGCGGCGTTGCTGAAGCAGGGTGCGAAGGGCCTCACCTGCATCACCAACGGCACCGGCGGCGCGGCACCCGACCGGATGCCGGATATCGGCATGCTGGTCGAGAACGGCCAGGTCTCGAAGGTGGTGGCGGCCTTTACCGCGCCGACGCGGGCGTCGGACCGCATTCCGCTGACCAAGTATGTCAACGAGGGCAAGGTGGTCGCCGAACTGGTGCCGCAGGGTACGCTGGCCGAGCGGCTGCGCGCCGCGGGCGCCGGCATTCCGGCGTTCTACACGCCGACCGCGGTCGGCACCGAGTTGGCCGAGGGGCGCGAGACAAGGGTGTTCGGCGGGCGCGAATACCTGCTGGAACACGCCATGCCGGTCGATGTGGCGTTCCTGCGCGCCTGGAAGGCCGACACGTTTGGCAACCTGCTGTTCCGCCGCAGCCAGCGCAACTTCAACCCGATCATGGCGATGGCGGCGAAGCTGGTGATCGTGGAAGTGGAGGAGGATTTCGTGCAGCCCGGCGAGATCGACCCCGACGACGTCCACACCTCCGGCATCTTCGTGCAGCGCATGGTGAAAATCCCGCCGGCGCCGGAAGGCCTGTGGCCGGGACGTCGCCCGGAAAGGGCGCCTGCGAAGGAGAAGCAGTCGTGAGCGGCAGCAAGGGGTTGGAGCGCCAGCAGATCGCCGATCGCGTGGCGCAGGAGTTCCAGGACGGCTGGATCGTGAACCTCGGCGTCGGCATGCCGACCATGTGCAGCAACACGCCGATCGACACCGACATCATCTACCACTCCGAGAACGGCGTGATCGGCTACGGCCCGGTGCTGCCGGCGGGGCAGGAGGATGTCCATCTCGTCAACGCCGGCGGGCAGAACGTCTCGCTCAAGCCGGGTGCGGCGATCGTGCATCATGCGGACAGCTTCGCGATCATCCGCGCCGGGCGCATCGACGTGACGGTGCTGGGCATCTACGAGGTCGCCTGCAACGGCGACTTCGCCAACTGGAAGGTGGCCGGCGCGAATGGCGGCGGGATCGGCGGCGCGATGGACCTGGCCGCCTGCGCCAAGCAGGTGTTCGTGATCCTGGAGCACGCGACGCGGGATGGCTCGCCGCGCCTGTTGAAATCGTGCAGCCTCCCGGTGACGGCGCGCGGCGTGGTGACGCTGGTGGCGACCAACCTTGGCCTGTTCAAGCCGCTGGGCGACCGCTTCCTGCTGCGCGAGATCGCCCCGGGCGTCACGGTCGAGGAAGTGCGCGCCGCCACCGGGGCGCCGGTCGAGGTGCCGGAGAATTTGCCGGTGATCCGCACGCTGTAGCATACCCCCCGCTGTAGCCTATTGTTGAGCCGCAGCGGGATCGGTGCTGTTCTCGCCCGGCTGCCTCGATGCCGTTTCGACAAGGAAGGACTTTCCATGACCCGCACGATGGCCGCACTTGCCGCCGCCCTCCTGGCCCTGCCCGCGAGCCAGGCGCTCGCCCAGGCCACCACTGCCCCTGCCCCCGCCCCGGGCGCGGCGCCCGCCCAGGCCGGCCGCGACCTGCCGATGGCGCGCCTGATGTCCGACGGCGCGCAGGTGCGCGGCGGCGACGCCAGCCGGATCATCCTCCAGCTCGGCAAGTTCGTCTTCTCCTGCCGCTACGGCGATGGCAAGCCGTCCGTCTGCGACCAGGTTCCGTGAGGCACTCATGACCAAGCCCGAAGGCCCGGCCTGGGCCCACGCGATGTACGACGCCCTGCGTGCCGAGGGCGTGACGCAGATCGCCTACGTTCCGGACGCCGGGCACCGGGTGATGATCGACCGCTCGCTCGCCGACCCCGATGTCCACTCCATCCCGCTCACCACGGAGGAGGAGGGCGTCGCCCTGCTCGCCGGGGCGGATCTCGGCGGAGCGAAGGGCGTGCTGCTGATGCAGTCCTCCGGCGTGGGCAACTGCATCAACATGCTGTCGCTGACCGCCGGCTCGCGCTTCCCCTTCCTCACCATCGTCTCGATGCGCGGCGATTTCGGCGAGGGCAACCCGTGGCAGTTCCCGATGGGCCGCGCCACCCAGGCGGTGCTGGAGGCGATGGGCGTGGTGGTGCTGCGCTGCGACGGGCCCGAGGACGTGGCCCCCACCATCCAGGCCGCCTGCACCATGGCCTGGGGCTCCGGCGAGGCCGTGGCGGTGCTGCTCGGCCAGCGCCTGCTCGGCGCCAAGAAGTTCTGAGGACCCAAGCATGGCACAGTTGAAGCGCATTGCCGGCGTGAACCAGCCGCCGGCCACGCTGGACCGGCGCGACGCCGTTCCCGCCCTGATCGAACGCCCCACGGACTGGCTGGTGGTCGCGGGCCTGGCCGGCACGGCGCAGGAACTCTGCGCCATGACCGATGACGGCCCGAACGTGTTCGGCCTCGGCGGCGCGATGGGGGCCGGCCCGATGATGGCCCTCGGCCTCGCCCTGGCCCAGCCCACCCGCCGCGTCCTGGGCATCACCGGCGACGGCGAGTTGCTGATGAACGTTGGCGCCCTGGCCACCATCGCCCTGATGGCGCCTTCGAACCTCAAGCTCGTCTGCGTCGACAACGGGCACTACGGCGAAACCGGCAACCAGGACAGCCATACCGGCCTCGGCGTCCAGCTCGACCGCGTGGCATCCGGCTTCGGCATCCCGACGGTGCTGACCATCAACACGATGGCGGAGATCGAGGAAGGCAAGCGGATCCTCGCCGCGCCGGGGTTGGCGTTCATCCTGCTGCGGGTGAAGGAAGGGCCGGCGCTGAAGAAGCCGCGCAGCCTGCGCCCGCACGTGGTGCGCGACCGGTTCCGGGCGGCGCTGCTTGGGGCGTAAGGAAGCAAAATTCTTCTTTTTCTGAAGAAAAAGAAGCAAAAAGACTTTTTATCCATTTGCGCCCGGCGCAACAGTTGAACGAGGCGCAAACGGATGAAAGTTTTTTGGTTCTTTTTTTCAAAAAAGAACTGCTTTCCTTGACCCTTTGTGTCGTGATCGGCGCTTCTGGCGGCGTGGGCGCGGCCCTCGCCGAAGCCCTTGCGTCCCGAGGCGACCACGTGCTCGCGCTCGGCCGCTCGACCACGCCCGCGCTCGACCTGCTGGCCGAGGCATCGATCGCAGCCGCGGCCGCCCATGTCGCGGGCCTTGGGGCGCCGCGCCTGGTCATCGACGCCACTGGTTTCCTGCACGGCGCCGGCTTCACGCCGGAGAAATCCCTGCGCGACCTCGACGCCGCGCACATGGCCCATGCCTTCGCGGTGAACGCCATCGGGCCGGCGTTGCTGATGAAGCATTTCCTGCCGCTGCTGCCACGCCAGGGCGCCAGCGTCTTTGCAACCCTTTCGGCCCGCGTCGGCTCGATCGGCGACAACCGGCTGGGCGGCTGGTATGCCTATCGCGCCAGCAAGGCGGCGCTGAACCAGCTGGTCCGCACCGCCGCCATCGAGCTGCGCCGCCGCGCGCCACAGGCCGTGTGCGTGGCGCTGCACCCCGGCACGGTGGAAACCGCGCTCTCCGCCCCCTTCGCCCGCGCCGGCCTTGCGGTTCGCCCGGCCGCGGAGGCCGCCGCCGACCTGCTGCGCGTGATCGCCGCCCTCGGCCCGGACGACACCGGCAGCTTCCTCGACCACAAGGGCCTGCCCATTCCCTGGTAGCCCCGCCTACGCGCTTCCCGGCCGACGACGCGGCTCCTGGTGCAGCCGCAGCGCCAGGCGGAAGCTGGTGCCGCCCGGCCCGCTGCGCAAAAGCCCGATATCCCCGCCCTGCGCCCGCACCAGGTCGCGCGCGATGGCCAGCCCCAGCCCGGTGCCGCCCGGCTTGCCGGAGGTCACGAAGGGCTGGAACAGCGTCGCGCGTACCACCTCGGGCAAGCCCGGCCCGTCATCGGCGATCGTCACCACCGCCAGGTCACCCTCCGCGACCGCGCCGACCGAAACCGCCCCGGCCCCGGCCTCCGCCGCATTGCGCAGCAGGTTGGCCAGCGCCCGGCGCAACGACGCGGGATCGGCCTGCACCGCGAGCGCCTCGTCGATCTCCAGCGTCGCGCGCAGGTGGGGATGGCGCAGCCGCACCTCGTCCGCCACCTCGCCGACCAGCGCACGCAGCCCTACCCGCTCGCGCGGGGCCACCGGCACCTCGCCCGCGAAATCCAGCGTGTTGCGCACCAGGTCGGTCGCCCGCTCCACCGTGCCCGCGATCGAATCGCCGATCCGCCGCAGCCCGGGGTCGACATGGCCCTGCAGCCGCTCGGCATTCAGCAGCGCCGGCGCGAGGATGCCGCGCAGGTCGTGGCTGACCTTGGCCACCGCCGCCCCCAATGCGGCCAGCCTGGCATTGCGCCACAGTGCCGCGCGCAACTCCCGCTGCATCGCCGCCAGCTCGCGCTGCGCCACCACCATCTCGTCGCGGGTGGACGGGGATGCGCGCGGCGGCTCGATCGGCGGGGTGCGCTCCGGGTCGGCGCGGAAGGCGGCGATGCTGGAGGTCAGCCGTCGCATCGGCCGCACCAGCAGCAGCAGCAGCGCCGCATAGGTCAGCGCCCCGGTCGGCACCGCCACCGCCAGCCCGTGCAGCGCGACCTTCGCCGCCGCCGCCTTCAGGTGCTCGTCCAGGTCGCGCTCCTGCAACACCACCGACAGGATCGCCTGCGGCCGCTTGGGGCTCGGCGCCACCACGAGCAACGGCCGATTGCCGGTCCGCGTCAGGGAGGCCAGGATCGCCGACAGGCGCGACCATGCCGTCTCCGCCCGCATGTCCAGCAGCGCCGCGGCATGGACCTGCCCCACCGGCGCCAGCACCACCATCGGCCGCCCCGGCTCCTG
>CAMDGX010000021.1 GCA_945897825.1 Asaia bogorensis
GCGGCCAGGACGTAGGGCTGCAGCGGCGGGTTGAGCGGCGGGAGCTTGGGCGGCTGGGGGCGCGGCGGCCTGGGGGGTGGGGCTGCGCGGGGCGGGGGTGGCGGCAGGCGCAGGGGTTCGGGCAGGTCGACGCCGAGCATGCGGCAGAGCGGGCGCAGGGTTCGGGCCGCGCCGGGGTCGGCGGCGATCGTTTCCGCGACGCCTGGCTGGTGCAGCAGGGCGGCGAGCTGGGAGGCGGTGGCGCGGACGCGGTGGTCCAGCATGGCGGCGAGCCAGCCGTGGCGGCGGTTGGGGAAGGGGGTGCGCGGGCCGGCGGGGCGCGTGCCGGGGCGCGGATTTCCAAGGAGCGGGGGGCGGGGGGTGCGGCCGGCGGCGAGGTGGGCGAGGGCACGGGCGATGCGCTCGTGGCTGCGCAGGATGCGGGTGATGACGGGGCCTGCGAGGGCGCCGAGCAGGCGGGCGGTGAGCGCGCGGGTCCAGAGCAGGTTGAACAGGGCGCCGAGGATCACATCGAGCGCGCGCGCGATTCCCGGCACCGCTTGCGCGGGGGGCGGGGTGGGCGCGGCGTCGGATGCCATGTCAGTCATGCGATGATATCTAACATATCGTCAGAGAGAATGCAAGAGGTCTGGGAGAAAATTCTTTTGCGTCGATGGGGTGTGGCGGCAGGGACGGTTGCCGGGCGCAGGCGGTGGCGATCGTTGCGGCGGATTGACGCGGCGAGGGGATCTCGCGATGAGGACAGGCGCCCGATCCCGGGTTGCCAGGCATCGCGAGTGGCCCATGACCACATCCCTGTCGCCTCACCCGGTGCTTGCCACCGCCCGGCTGCGCCTGCGGCCGTTCCGCCTGGACGATACCGATGCCATGCATGCGTGCTTCGGCGATGCAGAGGCGATGCGGTTCTGGAACCGGCCGGCGCATGCGCGGCGGATCGAGACCGAGCGCGTGGTGCGGCGGTTCATCGCGTCGGTGCCGTCGAAGCGGCTTGTCTGGGCGGTGGCGGAGGCCGGCAGCGATGCGTGCCTCGGCATGGTCAACTATCACAACGCCGACCTGCGGCAGCGCAGCGCCGATATCGGGTATTTCATCGCGCCGGCGCATCAGCGGCGCGGGATCGCGTCCGAGGCGGTGGGCGCGCTGCTGGGGCATTGCTTCGGGCCGCTGGGGCTGCATCGGGTGACGGCGTTCATCGACCCTGAGAATGTCGCCTCGTGCAGGCTGGTCGAGCGGTTCGGTTTTCGGTGCGAGGGGCGGTTGCGGGAGACGATCTTCCTGGGCGGGGCTTGGCGGGATGACCTCGTCTATGGGTTGCTGGAGAGGGAGTGGGCTGGGCTTGGGTGAGGCGATTTGCCTTGGCGGGCGACGCGCGTCCCCCCCACCCCGGCCCTCCCCACGAGGGGGAGGGGGAAGCAGGCGGGGGTAGGTTTACTCTGCGGCCTTCACCACGTCGAAGAAGCGGTTCTTCAGGCCTTTCTGGTTTTCGTAGATGCTGCCTTGCTTGTCGGCGCCGGGGAGGGGCATGCGGACGGGGACCGGGGTGAGGCGGGGGGTGATCGAGGATTCGCCGCAGCACATCAGGCTGTCGAACTCGGCGAGGTCCTTGACCGGGTTGACGATCGGCCAGGCGTCGGCGGCGCGGAATTGGAAGAGGAGGAGGCGGCGGTCTTTGTTCGACGTGTTCACGGCGCTGCCGTGGATGGCGCGGACGTGGTGGATGGTGATGCTGCCGGCGGGGCCGGTGAGGGGGATGGCCTTGCTGTAGTCGATGCCGCCCTTGGTGGGATCCATGGCGCCGCAGAACTTGCCGTCGAAATGGTGGTCGTGGACGGGGCCCTTGTGGCTGCCGGGGACGATCATGAGTGGGCCGTTGGCCAGCTCCATGTCGTCCATCATGACGCCGACGGCGGCGAGGTCGTCGTTGGTGTGGGGGTAGAAGGCCCAGTCCTGGTGCCATTCGACGGCGGCGCCGTAGCCGGCCGACTTGAGGTTCAGCTTGGCGGTGTCGAAGCGGATGTTGGGGCCCCAGAGGTCGCGCAGGGCGGCGAGGATGCGGGGGTGGCGGACGAGGTCGCCATAGGCCGGATCGACGATGTGCGGCTGCTTGATGCGGCGGACGCGGGGCTGGGCCTGGGAGTGGGTGTCCTCGAGGTCGTAGATGTCGGTGTGGGTGGTCAGCGCGCGGGATTTCTCGACCATGTCGTCGGTGACGCGGCGCAGGCGGGCGACTTCCTCGGGGGAAAGGATGTCGCGCACGACGATGGCGCCGAGCTCGTTGTATTCGTCGATCTGCGCTTGGGTCAGGATTTCGGGCATGTGCGCGTTCCTCCGCCTGGTTGGGGAGAGGTTAGCGCGCGCGGGCGGGCGAGGGAAGGAAGGGGTTCTTTTTTGGAAAAAAGAACCAAAAAACTTTTTGTCCATTGGACCGGGGCCTACGATCGAGGCCGCGGTCCAATGGATGAAAGTCTTTTTGCTTCTTTTTCTTCAGAAAAAGAAGACTCTTTCTTGCCTTCTGCCTAGACGAGCGTCCACGGCCTGCGGTTGGCTTCGATGTCGGCTTGCGCACGGACGAGGCCGATATCGGCGAGCATGCGGTCGTCGAGGCGGTGCAGGGTGCGGCGGGAGAGCTCGTGGCGCAGGGCGAGGTCGTAGTCGCGGCGGAAGCGGCGCCAGGCGAGGCGCAGGGCGAACAGGATGTGCGGTCCGCGGTCCGCGAGGGTGCGGGCGAGCGGGGTGGGGGAAAGCGATGCCGACATGGCGGGGTCCTCCATGGATGTGCCGACGGAGGGCAATTTGCTCGCAGGTGCACAATAACGGAAACGAATTGCGTTGATGAGAGGGATCAGGGAAACTGATGGGCATGAGCATGCCCCATGGCCTGGACCCTGACCTTTTGCGCGCCTTCGTGTTCATCGCGGAGGAGGGGAGTTTTTCGCGCGCGGCGGAGCGGGTGGGGCGGACGCAGTCGGCGGTGTCGATGCAGGTGCAGCGGCTGGAGGCGGCGCTGGGCAAGCGGCTGTTCGCGCGCGGGCGGGGCGGGCAGGTGAGCCTGACGCCGCATGGGGGGATGCTGCTGGAGCGGGCGCGGGAGCTGTTGCGGCTGAATGACGAGATCTGGGCGTCGTTCCGCACGCCGGTGGTGCAGGGGCGGGTGCGGCTGGGGTCGCCGGACGATTATGCGCTGCGCTACCTGCCGCCGGTTCTGAAGAGTTTCGCGGACACGCATCCGGGCATCGAGGTGGCGGTGGATTGCCTGCCGTCGATGGAGTTGCTGCCGAAGCTGCGGGCGGGGGAGCTGGACCTGTCGCTGCTGTCGGAGGGGGAGGAGATCGGGGGGTGGCCTTCGATCGAGCTGTGGCGGGGGCCGTTGCGGTGGATCACCTCGGAGCGGTATGCGCCGCACCGGCTGGACCCGCTGCCGCTGGCGCTGTCGCGGACGTCGTGTTCGTGGGGGAAGGCGGCGATCTCGGCGCTGGAAGGGGCGGGGCGGCGGTATCGGCTGGCGTATACCTCGGCGTCGCAGATGGGGACCCATGCGCCAGTGATGGCGGGGCTGGCGGTGACGGTCTCCACGATTTCGTGGGTGCCGGAGGGGCTGCGGGTGGTGCGGCGGGATGAGGGGCTGCCGGACCTGCCGGATTTCGGGATCCTGCTGGCGCGGGGGCGGGATGCGCAGCAGCCGGTGACCGATGTGCTGGCGCGGCACATCACCGATACGTTCAGGGGGGAGATGCGGCGGATGGATCGGGCGGCTTAAGGCAAGGAAGCGGTTCTTTTTTGGAAAAAAGAACCAAAAAACTTTTTTCCATTTGCGACTTTGTTGAATGGGAGAGGCGGGTGCAAATGGATGGAAAGTCTTTTTGCTTCTTTTTCTTCAGAAAAAGAAGGTTCTTGCCTAGCTGAGGAACGCGGGCGCGAGGTCCACCAGGGCGGGGGTGATGCCGTGGTGGGCGAGGAAGCGGGTGAGGTCGGCGGGGGGCATGGCCAGGGTGGCGGTGTTGACGAGGGGGTGGACGAGGAGGGTTTCGGCCTGCATCAGGCCGGTGTGGATGACGAGGCGGACCTGCTTGCGCGTGTCGTTCATCATGGCGAGCGGGGTGACGGAGCCGGGTTCGACGGCGAGGATGGCGCGCAAATCGTCGGCGGAGGCGAAGGAGATGCGCTTGCTGCCGATGAGGGGAGCCATGGCCTTGGTGTCCATGCGCGGGTCGCCTGGGACGACGACGAGCCAGTATTGCTTTCCCGCGTCCTTGATGAAGAGGTTCTTGACCTGGGCGCCGGGGAGGTTGTCCCAGATGGCGTGGGCGTCGTCGACCGTGGCGAGCGGGGGGTGCTCGTGGCAGGGCGGGGCGAGGTTCAGCGCGGCGAGGGCGGCGGCGAGGGGGGCGGGGATTGGCATGATTCGCCTGTAGCGGCGCGGCGGTGCCGTGGCAACCGCCGCGCGCCCAGGTGTCAGGTGTTCAGGCGGCCATGGCGGGGCGGGGTGGCGATGCGGCGGGCAGGGGCATGGGGTAGCCGTGCAGGGTGAGGGTGGCGGAGGCCTGCAGGGCGACGGTCAGCAGGGTGGCGTGGATGTCGGCGTCGCCGTTGGTCCAGCGCCAGGGGCCGTCTTGTGTGGGCTCCGGCGCGTGCCAGCCTTCGGACAGCGCGGGATCGGCGAGGTCGAGGGTGGTTTCGCGGCCGTCATGCGCCAGGGTGGCGGCGCGCAGGCGCAGGCCGAGGCGGCGGTCGTCGGGCGCGCCGTGTGAGGCGTTTGGCCTGGCCGCGGGGCTGCGCAGCCGCAGCGCGCGCAGGCCGGGCGGCAGGCGGAAGGTCCAGGTGCCGTTGGGGCCTGGCTGCGGCAGGATGGGCTGGCCGTCGGCCAGGAGGTGTACGCTGTCCGGCGCGACCAGGGCGACGCGATGGGCGCGCAGGGCCGGCAGGGCGGGGTGGTCGGGCTGGTTCACGTAGGGCAGGCAAGTGGCCTGGATGGCGGGGATGCTGTCCGGGAAGGCGACGCGGTGGCTGTCGGCATTGTCGAACTGGTCGCGGTTGAGGTGCTCGTAATAGGTTTCCGACCAGGCGCCTTCGGCCAGGACGCAGTCGTGGCTGCCGAGGTCGATGTGGAAGTAGGCGATCGCGCCGGTGTGGGGCGGCTGGACGATGGTGGTGCCGTCGACCAGCAGGTAGGCGCAGACGAGGTGGCCATCGAGGAGGACGGCGTGGCCGGGGCTGACCCAGAGGTCGTGCTGCGGCTGGGCCGGGCCGAGGGCGCCGGCGCGGATGCAGACCGGGGCGAGCATGCCGGCGGCGTTGAGGCCGACGAAGGTCTGGGTGCCGATCCAGCGCACCGGGCGCAGGCCGCCGAAGCGGGTGGCGACGAGGTCGCCGGGCTGGAGCGTTTCGACCGGGACTTCGCCTGTCGCGGTGAGGATGCGGGTGCCGCGCAGGTAGCAGGCGGGGGCGGAGAAGACGTTGGTGCCGCTGAAGCTGGGGATGTTCCCGTCGGAATCGGGATAGCCGGTCTCGGCGAAATCGATCGTCAGGTTGCCGGACGACGTATTGTAGGTGAACTGGAAGGTGGCGCCCGAGTGCCCCGTGCTGTCGAAATTGTAGAGGAGAGCACCCAGGCTGCCGCCGCTGTAGGCATGGACGTCGAACGTGGCGCCCGGGCCGATGCCCCACATGTAGAGGTTTACCGTGTCGGTGGTGCCGGCTGGCGTAGGGGCGCCGATCATGATGTCGCTGGCTTCATTGTCGTAGTAGCCGGTGATCGCGATTTGGGTGCCGTTGCTGAACGTGAAGACGAAGACAGTTTCTGTGGTGATCTCTTCACCAGAGTAAAACTTCGTGGTGTCGCTGTCGGCAATGGTTAGATTGTCGCGTGTGACGGTAACGGTCATGGGCCTGCGTTCCTATAGCGCGGTCGCGGAAAACGGGGTGCGATCCGAGGATGGCCGTTATGGCCGGGCAGGCGGAAAGTATTGGTTAACGGATGGCGGGCCGATTGGCCGGCGTGCCGGTCAGGCGGCGGTGGCGGCTTCGAGGGCTTCCTCGGCGGCGAGCCATTCGGCCTCGGCGCCCTGGAGCTGGCGCTTGAGGGCGGCGAGGGTGGATTGGGTGGAGGCGACCTCGGCCTTGCGGCTGGGGGTGTAGAGGTCGGGGCTGGCGAGCTTGGCTTCGAGTTTCTTCAGCTCGGCGGTGAGGCGGGTGATGCGGGCCTCGGCGTCTTTCGCGGCCTTGCGCAGGGGGGCGGTGGCGGCGCGGGCCTCGGCGCGTTCCTTGCGGTCGTCGCGGCGGTTGCCGGCGTCGGGCTTGGGGGCGGGGCGGGCGCGTTCGGTGAGCAGGGCGCGGTAGTCGTCGAGGTCGCCGTCGAAGGGCTTCACGGTGCCGTCGGCGACGAGCCAGAGGGTATCGGCGACGAGGTCGACGAGGTGAGGGTCGTGGGTGATGAGGACGACGGCGCCCTGGAAATCGGCAAGGGCGCGGACGAGGGCTTCGCGGGCGTCGATGTCGAGGTGGTTGGTGGGTTCGTCGAGCAGGAGGAGCTGGGGGGCGTCGCGGGTGGCGAGCGCGAGCAGGAGGCGGGCTTTCTCGCCGCCGGAGCAGTTCTTGACCGGCGTGGTGGCGCGGTCGGCATCGAGGCCGAAGCGGGCGAGTTGGGAGCGGACCTGGTTCGGCAGGGCGCGGGGGAGGGCGCGCTGCATGTGGTCGATGGGGGTTTCGTTGGGGATCAGCTCCTCGGCCTGGTGCTGGGCGAAGTAGCCGACGCGCAGCTTGCCGGAGCGGTGCATGGAGCCGGTGTCCGGCGCGAGGCGGCCGGCGATGAGCTTGGCGAGCGTGGACTTGCCGTTGCCGTTGGCGCCGAGGAGGGCGATGCGGTCGTCCATGTCCACGCGCAGGGAGAGGCCGCGCAGGATGGGCGGGCCGCCATAGCCGACGGCGACCTTGTCCATGGTGAGGATGGGGGGGGCGAGCTGGGCGGGTTCGGGGAAGTTGAAGCGGGTGACGTGGTCTTCCAGCACGGAATCGATGGCCGGCAGGCGGGCGATGGCCTTGAGGCGGCTTTGCGCCTGGCGGGCCTTGCTGGCCTTGTAGCGGAAGCGGTCGACATAGGCCTGCATGTGGGCCTTCTGCGTCGCGATCTTGGCGGCGGCGGCGGCCTGCTGGGCGGCGCGCTCGGTGCGGATGCGGACGAACTCGTCGTAGCCGCCGGGGGTGACGCTGATCTTGCCGCGGTCGAGATGGGCGATGCTGTCGACGCAGCGGTCGAGCAGGCCGCGGTCGTGGCTGACGACGATGGCCGCACCCGGAAATTTCTGCAGCCAGGTTTCGAGCCAGAGGGTGGCTTCGAGGTCGAGGTGGTTGGTGGGTTCGTCCAGCAGCAGGAGGTCGGGGGCGGCGAAGAGGGCGGTGGCGAGCGCCACGCGCATGCGCCAGCCGCCGGAGAAGCTGCCGACGGGGCGGGCCTGGGCTGCGATGTCGAAGCCGAGGCCGGCGAGGATGGTGGCGGCGCGGGCGGGGGCGCTGTCGGCGTCGATGGTGAGCAGCCGTTCGTGGATCTCGGCCATTCGCTCGGGCGGCGCGGTGTTGATCTCGGCCAGCAGGGACAGGCGTTCGGGGTCGCCTTCGAGGACGATGTCGACGAGGGAGCGGTCGCCTTCGGGGGCTTCCTGCTTGACCTGGCCGAGCTTGGCGCGGGCGGCGAGGCGGATGTCGCCGTCGTCGATGGGGAGTTCGCCGGCGATGGCTTTCAGCAGGGTGGACTTGCCCGCGCCGTTGCGCCCGACCAGGCCGATGCGCCTGCCGGGGTCCACGGTGAGGTCGGCGTTGTCCAGCAGGGTGCGGCCGCCCAGCCGGATGGTGACGCCGCGTGCGATGAGCAGGCTCATGATGGTGCGGTGTAGCTTCCCGGGCGCTCAGGGGGAAGGGGTTGCCGCTGGGCGGCGGCTGCTCTAAAGCCCCGCGCCATCACGATATCACAAGAAGGCTCCCACCCCATGGCCCTCGAGCGCACCTTTTCCATCATCAAGCCGGACGCGACGCGGCGGAACCTGACCGGGGCCGTGAACGCCAAGATCGAGGCCGCGGGCCTGCGGATCGTGGCGCAGAAGCGGATCTGGATGACGACCGCGCAGGCGGAAACCTTCTACGGCGTGCACAAGGAGCGGGGGTTCTTCCGCGAACTGGTGACGTTCATGACCTCGGGCCCCGTGGTGGTGCAGGTGCTGGAAGGCGAGGGCGCGATCGCCAAGTACCGCGAAGTGATGGGTGCGACGAACCCGGCCAACGCGGCGCCGGGGACGATCCGCAAGGAATTCGCGGAAAGCATCGAGGCGAACTCGGCCCATGGGTCGGACAGCGCGGAGAACGCGGCGATCGAGATCGCGTATTTCTTCGCGGGCACCGAGATCGTCGGCTGAGGCATTCGAGGGGGTAAGATAAGGCCAGGGCTCTGCCCGGGACCCGCCGGGGGGCCGAGCCCCCTGGACCCTCACAGCTTTGTTCCGCCGAAGGCGGAAAAGGTCCGGGGTTCCAAGGGCTCGGCCCTTGGTGGGGTCCAGGGGCAACGCCCCTGGCCTTGCTTACTCCGCCCCGAACGCCTCGCCGTTGATCGGGGCGGCGTTGCTGTTGGCGGGTTGGGGGCGGGGGACGGCGCGGAAGAGGCTGGGGTCGGCGATCATGTAGCCTTGGCGGCGGGCGGAGAGGATGATCCGGTCCGAGGCGCCTTGGCTGGCGAGTTTGCGGCGCAGTTTCATCACCAGCTGGTCCACGGCGCGGTCGTCGGCGTGGAGCGGGCGCTTCAGGGCGATGCGGCTGAGCCATTCGCGCGAGACGGAGACGCCGCCGGCATCGAGCAGGGTGTCCAGCGCGGACATTTCGGCTTCGGTGAGCGGGGTGCGTTCGCCGGTGGTGCCGATGAGGCAGCGCTGGGCGGAATCGATATAGATGCGCAGCATGCGGTCGGATTGCGGGCGGTTCATGCGGCGGTGCAGTGCGCGGATGCGGGCGACGAGTTCGCGCGGCGGCGCGGGCTTGACCATGTAGTCGTCGGCGCCGGTTTCGAGCGCCATGACGCGGGCGGATTCCTCGTCGTTGGCGGTGAGCAGGATGATGCCGCAATCGCCGGCGGCTGCGAAGCGTTCGACCAGGTCGAAGCCTTCGACATCCGGCAGGCCGAGATCGACGAGGGCGATGTCGGGGTGGAAGGCCTCCTTCTGGACCCAGGCCTCGGCGCCGGTTTCGGCGAGTTCGACGTCCATGCCGGATTGCAGGAGCACGGACTGGACGGTGACGGCCACTGTGCGCACGTCCTCCACCACCAGCACGCGGATGCGCGGGGCCGGCTTGGCCGGCTTGCGGAGGGCGGGGCGCAGCGTGAGCGGAGGGGCTGGGGCCATCAGGGCATACGGTCCGTTGTTCGTGGCGTGGCGCCGCCATGATGCCACAGTCATTGCCAATCTGCATCAGCGACTTGTTCGCAAGCCTGTGAGCGCTGGCCGTGGGGTGGCCGTGGCCCTGGATGCAAGTGATCGCGCGACGGCGGAATCGTGCGACCACCGCGTTAAACTGCGGTGAACACGGTTGCAGACAGGTTACATTGGATCACGAAACGGTGGGCGGGACCGCGGATTCCGGCGGGTTCGGGCCTTCGGGGGCGGTCAGACGCCGGCGAGGCGGCGCCATTCCTCCTCGGTGGCGGTGCGCACGCCGAGCTCGGCGGCCTTCTTCGCCTTGGAGCCGGCATCGGCGCCGAGGACGACGAGGTCGGTTTTCTTCGACACGCTGTCGGTGACGCGGGCGCCGAGCGACTCGGCGAGCGCCTTGGCCTCGGGGCGGGACATGGTGGTGAGCGTGCCGGTGAAGACGACGATCTTGCCGGCCAGTTCGCCGTTCGCGCGGGCGGGGGGGGCGGCGGGCTCGACGGTGCGGAGCTGGGCGCGGAGTTCGGCCAGGGTGTCGCGGTTGTGCTGTTCGGCGAAGAAGGCGGCGAGTTCGTCGGCGATGGCGGTGCCGATGCCGATGATGCTGCCGAGGTCGCTGCGGGCCTCGCTGCCGATGGTGACGGCCGCTTCCATCTGGGCGACCCAGTTGTCGTAGGTGCCGTAGTGGCGGGCGAGCAGGCGGGCGTTCTGCTCGCCGATGCGGCGGATGCCGAGCGAGAAGATCAGGCGGGCGAGCGGGATGGTGCGGCGGGCCTCGATGGCGGCGGCGAGGTTGCGGGCGGAGAGCTCGCCCCAGCCTTCGCGCTGGGCGATGGCGGCCTCGTGGGCGGGGAGGCGGAAGATGTCGGCGGGGCTGGCGACGAGGCCGTCGGCGTGGAATTCGCGGATGGATTTCTCGCCGAGGCCGTCGATGTCGAAGGCGTTGCGGGAGACGAAGTGGATCAGGCGCTCCTCGACCTGGGCGCGGCAGGTGAGGCCGCCGGTGCAGCGGCGGACGACCTCGCCGGGGGGGCGGACGGCGAGGGAGTTGCAGACGGGGCAGTTTGTGAGGGGTTGCCAGGGGGTTGTGCCGCGCGGGGCGGCTTCGACGACGCCGACGACCTGCGGGATGACGTCGCCGGCGCGCTGGATGGTGACGGTGTCGCCGATGCGCACGCCGAGGCGGGCGATCTCGTCCTCGTTGTGCAGCGTCGCGTTGCGGACCAGGACGCCGCCGACGTTCACCGGCTTGAGGCGGGCGAGCGGGGTGAGCGCGCCGGTGCGGCCGACCTGGATGTCGATGCCCTCGACGGTGGTGGTGGCCTGTTCGGCGGGGAACTTCCAGGCGACGGCCCAGCGCGGGGCGCGGCCGACGAAGCCGAGGCGGGATTGCAGGGCGAGGTCGTCGATCTTGTACACCACGCCGTCGATGTCGTAGTCGAGCGTGGCGCGCCTTGTGGCGATGTCGGCGTGGAATGCGGGGGCTTCGGCGGGGGTTTCGAGGCGGCGGGAGAGGGGGTTCACGGCGAAGCCCCAGGCGCGGAGCTGTTCCAGCCAGGCCCAGTGGGTGGCGGCGGGGCGGGCGCTGGCCTCGCCCATGGCGTAGGCGAACATCTGCAGCGGGCGGGCGGCGGTGATGGTGGCGTCGAGCTGGCGCAGGCTGCCGGCGGCGGCGTTGCGGGGGTTGGCGAAGATTTTCTCCCCCGCCGCGGCCTGGGCGGTGTTCAGGGCGAGGAAGTCGGCCTTGGTCATGAAGACCTCGCCGCGGATCTCGATATGGGCGGGGGCGGGGCCGGCGAGGGTGGCGGGGATGGAATGGAGGGTGCGGATGTTGGCGGTCACGTCCTCGCCGACCATGCCGTCGCCGCGGGTGGCGGCGCGGACGAGGCGGCCGTTGTCGTAGGTGAGGGAGACGGAGAGGCCGTCGATCTTGGGTTCGGCGACGAGGGCGAGCGGGGCGTCCGGCGCCAGGCCGAGGAAGCGGCGGGCGCGGTCGGTGAAGGCGGTGAAGTCGTCCGCGTCGAAGGCGTTGTCGAGCGAGAGCATCGGTGCGCCGTGGGCGGCCTTGGCGAAGCCTGAGGCGGCGGGGGCGCCGACGCGGTTCCGGGGGGAGTCCTGGCGGATGAGGTCGGGGAAGCGGGCCTCGATCGCGGCGTTGCGGGCGCGCAGGGCGTCGTATTCGGCGTCGGTGATCTCCGGGGCGTCGTGTTCGTGGTAGGCGCGGTCGTGGCGGGCGATCTCGGCGGCGAGGTGCGCGAGTTCGGCGGCGGCTTCGGACTCGTCCAGCGCTTCGATGGGCTTGGTGTCGGTCATGGTGGCCTTGGAGGTAAGGAAGGAAGGCCTTCTTTTTCTGAAGAAAAAGAAGCAAAAAGACTTTTGTTCATTTTGAGGCGTCACCGCCGGGGGGGAGACGGTGATGCTGAAGAGGGGGAAAGTTTTTTGGTTCTTTTTTTCAAAAAAGAACTGCTTCCTTTCTTCCTATAGGCTTGCCAGGAGGCTGTCGGCGGCGGCGCGGGCCTGTTCGGTGACGGTCTCCCCGGCGAGCATTCGGGCGATCTCCTCGCGGCGTTCGGGGGGGGTGAGCATCTCGACGCGGGTTTCGGCGCGGCCGCGGGCGACCTGCTTCAGGACGCGCATGTGGGCGGCGCCGCGGGCGGCGACCTGGGGGGAGTGGGTGACGAGCAGGACCTGCACGCCCTCGGCCACGCGGGCGAGGCGCTCGCCGACGGCCGCGGCCGTGGCGCCGCCGATGCCGCTGTCGACCTCGTCGAAGACCAGGGTGGGGACGGTGGAGCCGCCTGCGAGCACCACCTTGAGTGCCAGCATCAGGCGGGAGAGCTCGCCGCCGGAGGCCACGCGGGCGAGCGGGCCGGGGGGCTGGCCGGGATTGGTGGAGATGAGGAAGCGCACCGCGTCCGCACCGCCGATGCCCCAGCCGGATTCGGGCAGGGGGGTGACCTCGGCCACGAAGCGCGCGCGTTCCAGCTTCAGCGGCGGGAGTTCGCGGGCGATGGCCTTTTCCAGGCGCGCGGCGGCGGCCTGGCGGGCTTCGGTCAGGCGGGCGCACGCCGCGACATAGCTGGCGCGGGAGGCGGCGACGGCGCGTTCGAGGTCGGCGACTTCCTCGGCGCCGGTTTCGAGGGCGGCGAGACGGGATTGGAGGCTGGCGAGCAGGGCGGGGAGTTCGGCGACGGTGACCGAGTGCTTGCGGGCGGCGGCGCGCAGGGAGAAGAGGCGTTCCTCGGCGGCTTCGAGGCGGCGGGGGTCGGACTCGACGTCCTGCGCGAGGCGGCTGAGCAGGGATTCGGCGTCGGCCAGCGCGGATTCCGCGGCTTCGAGGGCGGCGAGGGCGGGCTGGGCGGGGTTGGGCGCGTCCGGAGCGGCATTGGTCGGGATCAGGCGTTGCAGCGCGCGGCCGGCGGCGCGCAGGGCGGCGGCGGGGCCGGCGTTGCGGCTGCGGCCGGATTGCGGGGCGAGCTCGGACAGTGCTGCAGCGACGGCCTCGGCGCGGCGTTCGCCCTGTTGCAGGGCCTGGCGCTCCTCGGCGAGGCGGGTTTCCTCGCCTTCCTCGGGAGCGAGGCGGGAGAGTTCGTCGACGGCATGGCCGAGCCATTCGCGGTCGCGCTCGGCGGCGGCGATGGCCTCGCGGGCGGCGGCCAGGGCGGTGGCGGCTTCGCGCAGGGTGCGCCAGTCGGCGGCGGCGGCGGTGCGCAGCTTCTCCGGCACGCCGAAGGCATCGAGCAGGGCGGCGTGACCGGCGGGGTCGGCGAGGCCCATCTGGTCGTGCTGGCCCTGGACCTCGACCAGCAGGCCGCCGAGGCGGCGCAGCAGGGCGGCGCTGACCGGCTGGTCGTTGACGAAGGCGCGGGAGCGGCCGTCGCGGGCGACGATGCGGCGCAGCACCACCTCGTCCTCCGGCTCGATGCCCTGCTCGGCGAGGAGCTCGAAGGCGGGATGGGTGCGGGGCGGGGCGAAGACGGCGGCGACGCTGGCCTGCTCGGCTTCGGCGCGGACCAGGCCCTGTTCGGAGCGGGCGCCGAGGGCGAGGCCCAGGCTGTCGAGCAGGATCGACTTGCCGGCGCCGGTCTCGCCGGTCAGCACGGTGAGGCCGGGGCCGAAGGAGAGGTCGAGGCGCTGGATCAGCACCACGTCGCGGATGGACAGGGCGGTCAGCATGGCGCGCCGTCCCCTGCTTCCGGGATCAGAAGACCGAGCGCCACATGCGCTGCAGCATGCCGGGCTGCTCGCGGGGCGTGCGGTCGCCGTCCGGGGCGGCGACGCCCGCGCCGACGAGGTTGCCGTAGCTGGCGGAATACCAGGAGCTGCCGGGGTAATTGTGGCCGAGCACGGCGGCGGTCTTGCGGGCCTGGTCGGTCAGGCCGAGCAGGAGGTAGATCTCGGTGAGGCGGTGCAGCGCCTCGGCGGTGTGGTTGGTGGTCTGGTATTCCTCGACCACGCGCTGGAAGCGGTTGATGGCGGCGGTGTAGAGCTTCTGGTTGAGGTAGTAGCGGCCGACCTCCATCTCCTTGCCGGCGAGATGGTCGCGGGCGAGGTCGATCTTGAGGCGGGCGTCGCGGCCATAGGCGGATTCTGGGAAGCGGTTGACGACTTCCTGGAGCGCGCCCATCGCTTCCTGGGTGGCGCGCTGGTCGCGCTGGACGTCGGCGATCTGTTCGTAGTGGGAGAGGGCGCGCAGGTAGTAGGCGTAGCTGATGTCGCGATGGGCGGGATGGAGCTGGATGAAGCGGTCCAGCGTGGCGATGGCCTGGGTGTACCGGTTCTGCAGGTATTCGGCGTAGCCCTGCATGAGCTGGGCGTTCACGGCCCAGGAAGAATAGGGGTAGTTCTGCTCGACGAGGTCGAACTGGCGGGCGGCGGTGCCGTAGCGGCGGGCGGTCAGGGCGTCGACGCCGCGGTTGTAGAGCACCTCGGGCGCGGGGACGGCGATCTCGTCGGCCGTGGGGGTGCTGTCGGCGAAAGGATTCAGCGACGACATCGTCTCGCAGCCGGCGAGCGGCAGGGCAAGCAGCACGAGGAGGGCGGCGCAGGCGGGGCGAGTCATCGGGCGATTCCGGACAGGGCAGGGCGCGCTTATAGCATGTGCGGCGCGCTGGCGAAGCCCAGGGGGGCGGGCTGGGGGCGGGCTGGGGGCGGGCTGTCTGGGGGGACGGCCGCTCAGGCGAGGGCGGCGCGCCGTGGCGGTGTGGCGTCGATCGGCAGGGCGCCGCCGACCTGGCGCCAGTTGGCCGGGTCGGCGAAGAGGGCGCGCAGCAGGCGGTTGTTGAGGCCGTGGCCGGGGCGGTGGGCGCGCAGTCCGGCATGCAGGGTGGCGCCGGCGAGGGCGAGGTCGCCCACCGTGTCGAGCAGCTTGTGGCGGACGAACTCGCCTTCCATGCGCAGGCCGGCGGGGTTCAGCACCTTCGCGCCATCCACCACCACGGCGTTGTCGAGGCTGCCGCCGCGGGCGAGGCCGGCGGCCTGCATCGCCTCGACCTCGGAGAGCAGGCAGAAGGTGCGGGCGGCGGCGAGGTCGCGGCGGACGCTGGCGCCCGTGACATGCAGGGTGAGGGCCTGCGAGCCGATGGCGGTGGCGGGAAAATCGATCGAGATCTCGGCTTGCAACCCCGGCGTGTCGGCGGCGGGGGGGCGCAGCTCGACGAAGGCGCCGTCGGGACCGTCGACGCGGACGGTGCGCGCGACGGCGATGGCGGGGCGGGGCGATTCCTGCGGCGCGATGCCGGCGCAGTCGATCAGGAAGACGATGTTGGCGGCCGAGCCGTCGAGGATGGGCAGTTCGGGGCCGTCGAGTTCCACGATGGCGTTGGTGATGCCGGTGGCGGCGAATGCGGCCATGACATGCTCGACGGTGCCGACGCGCGCCTGGGGCATGCCGGGCAGGGCGAGGACGGTGCAGAGGCGGGTGTCGGCGACGAGGTCGTGGCGGGCGGGGATGTCGATGCCGAGGTCGCGGCGGCGGAAGACGATGCCGTGGTCGACCGGGGCGGGGCGCAGGGTCATCGCGACGCGGGCACCGGAATGCAGCGCGGTGCCGACGCAGTCGATCGCGGCCTTGAGGGTGGCCTGGGTGGTGGGTTCGGCGGCGCCGTCGGCCGCCTGGCCGAAGGGGGCGTAGAGGGTGGCGCTGTGCGGGAAACCGTCCATGGGCCTGACTTCCTGTCGTGCGCGCCGCCACGGCGGCCTGCTCGCGGGGCGCAAGCTAGGTCAGCCGGGCGCGCCGCGGCCAGTCAAGCTTTATTTCTCAGTATTTCAGTGTAAGCCATTGATTGAGCGGTAGTTTTTGCACCGCTTTCAGTGCGGTGCAGCACCCCCGGCATGCCATGGCGGCAACCGGGGGTGCGACGCGCTCAGTGTTGCGTGCCGGAGTGCTGGCGGCGCAGGAAGGTCGGGATCTCGAGATCGATCTTCTCGCCCGATGCTTGGGAGGTGGCACGCGGCGGTTCGGCCGGGCCGTCCGGCGGGTTTTCGCCCGTCAGGTTCTGCGGCATGGGCTGGCGGGGTTCGGGCGCCGGGGTCCGGTTGCCGCGCAGCAGGCCGGTGACGCGGTTGAACAGGTTCGGGCCGGTGGCGGGGGCGGGACGGGCCACCTCGGTGGTGGCCTGGGCCGGGCGCGCGGCCGGGCGCAGCGGCGGGGCGGCGATCGGGTCGGTGCGGCGGCTGGCGGGGGCGTCCGGCAGGAGGGACTCCGGCTGGCGGGATTCCATCTGGCGGGGCTCCGCCTGGCGGGGGGCCAGCGGGGGCGGCTCGGTGAAGGGAGCTGCCGTGGTGCCGACGCGCGGGGCGAGGGCGGGAGCCGGGCCGGCGCCGCGTTCGAGAGGGCGCGGCATCGGGCGGGTGCCGATGCCGGGCGGCAGGGCCGGGGCTGCGGGGCGCAGCGGGATCGGCTGGGCGCCGACCGTGGGCGCGCCGGCGGAGGAGTCTGCCTCGGCCGGAGGGGCGGAGGCCTGGCTGACCGCATCGCCGCCCTGCTCGACCATGCCGCCATTGGCGACGGCCACGAGGCGCGGGCGCTCGGCGGTCTTGATCGCCGACTCGATGCCGGTTGCGACGACGGAGACGCGGACCTTGCCGGCGAGGGTTTCGTCGATCGCCGAGCCGAAGATGATGTTGGCCTCGTCGTCCACTTCCTCGCGGATGCGGTTGGCGGCGGCATCGACCTCGAACAGGGTCATGTCCTCGCCACCGGTGATGTTGATCAGCAGGCCCTTGGCGCCGCGCATGCAGGTGTCTTCGAGCAGCGGGTTGCTGATGGCGAGTTCGGCGGCGCGGATGGCGCGGCCTTCGCCGTCGGCCTCGCCGGTGCCCATCATCGCCTTGCCCATCTCGGCCATGACGGTGCGGATGTCGGCGAAGTCGAGGTTCACGAGGCCCGGGGCGACCATGAGGTCGGTGACGCCCTTGACGCCCATGTAGAGCACCTGGTCGGCCATCTTGAAGGCTTCCTTCCAGCCGGTGCGCTCGTTGGCCAGGCGGAAGAGGTTCTGGTTGGGGATGACGATCAGCGTGTCGACGAATTCCTGCAGCTCGGCGATGCCGTGCTCGGCGGCGCGCGCCCGGCGGCTGCCTTCGAAGGTGAAGGGCTTCGTCACCACGCCGACGGTGAGGATGTTGCGCTCGCGGGCCATGCGGGCGATGACCGGGGCGGCACCCGTGCCGGTGCCGCCGCCCATGCCGGCGGTGATGAACACCATGTGGGCGCCGTCGAGGTGGCGGTAGAGCTCCTCGGCGGCTTCCTCGGCCGCGGCGCGGCCGACTTCCGGCTTTGCACCGGCGCCGAGGCCCTGGGTGATGTGCGGGCCGAGCTGGATGCGGCGGTCGGCGCGCGAGTGCATGAGCTGCTGCGCGTCGGTGTTGGCGACGACGAACTCCACGCCCTGGAGGTTCATGGCGATCATGTTGTCGACTGCGTTCGTGCCGCCGCCACCCACGCCGATCACGGTGATGCGCGGGGTGAAATCCGTGTGCATCGTTTGCGGAATGGTCAGGTTCAACGTCATCAGGATGGGCTCCCCAGGAGATTCACTTCTACCGCGCTCAATCGATTCGCAAGTGGCCACGCTGCTGCGTTTCGCAGGCGTGCCGTGTCGTTTCTTCGTCGTGTGGCAATATGTTTCGCCGCCATCACACCCGCTCCCGCAGGAAGGCGACGATCCGGCTGAACAGCCCGCGCGGAGGATCCGCGTCGAGATCGAGGTCTGGCAGGCGGCGGCCCTCGCCGGCGCTCCAGGACAGGAGGCCGACGGCGGTGGCGAAGGCCGGGCCCTGGGCCGAGTCGGGCAGGCCGCGCAGTTGCGGCGGGCGGCCGAGGCGGACCTGGCGGTTCAGCATCTCGGCGGCCATCTCGCGCACGCCGGCGAGCTGGCTGGCGCCGCCGGTGAGCACGACGCGGTGGCCGGCGACGCGGCCGAGTCCGGAGGCGTCCAGGCGCTGGCGGACCAGCTCGAAGGTTTCCTCCAGGCGCGGGCGGATGATGTTGACGATCATGCTGCGCGGCACCTTGGCGATCTGGTGCTCGTCCTCGCCGACCAGCGGGACGGGCAGCATCTCGCGCTCGTCGTCCGGGCTGACCAGCGCGCTGCCCCAGAGGGTTTTCAGGCGCTCGGCGGCGGTGACGGTGGTGGAGAGCACGCTGGCGATGTCGCGGGTGACGTGCAGGCCGCCGAGGGGGAGCTGTTCCGTGTGAAGCAGGTGGTTCTCGGCGAACACGGCCATGCCGGTGGTGCCGCCGCCCATGTCGAGCACGGTGGCGCCCAGCAGCTTCTCGTCCTCGACCAGGGTGGCGATGCCGGCGGCCATGGGGGCGCTGACGAGGTCGCCCATCTCGAGGTCGCAGCGGGCCAGCGAGGCGTCGAGCGTGCGCAGCGCGGTGGTGCCGGCATCGACCACGTGCAGGCGGCCGATCAGCTGTTCGCAGTGCAGGCCGCGCGGGTCGCCGACGCCCTGGGCGTCGTCGGCGGAGAAGGCCATCGGCAGGATGTGGATGATGGAGCGGCCGGGGGATTGGGCGCGGGTGCGGCCTTCCTGCAGGACCCGCCGGATGTCGGCCTCGGTGACGCTGCGGCCGCCCACCGGCCACTGGACGTTGAACAGGCGGCTTTCCGGCTGGCCGCAGGAGAGGTTGATGGTGACGCGGGAGAGGCGAACACCGGCCTCTTCTTCTGCGCTGCCAACGGCAGCACGAATCGCGCGCTCGGCCTCCTCGATGTCGACGATGCCGCCGCCGCGCACGCCGCGGCCCTTCTGCCAGCCGAAGCCGAGCACGCGCAGGGTGCCGTCGGATTCGGCGCGGCCGATGACGCAGACGATCTTGGTGGTGCCGATGTCCAGCACGCCGAACGGGCCGGAGTTGCGGGCGCGGCGGTGCGGCGCCTCGTCGCGCTCGGTCGAGAGGTCGGGCGGGGCCAGGGTGCGGCGCGACATGTCGGTCATGGCGTGGTCCTCATGTGCGGCGGCCCTGGGCCAGGGGCTTGGGCTCCGGCAGGGGGCGCACGACCAGGCGGTCGGGCAGGCGCAGGTCCACGACGGCGAGCGGGCGGTCGAGGAGGGCCTGGCTTTCGTGCAGCTCGGCGAGGCGGACCAGGGCGAGGGCTTCGGCGGCCTCCGGCAGCATGACGTCGGCGCCGTTGGTCATGCGCAGGTTCCAGCGCCGCTCGCCGACGCGCACCGCGGCGACGAGGCGCTTGTGCAGTTCCGGGTGGGCGGCGACCAGGTCGAGCAGGGCGGCGGCGTGGCGGGGGGCGCCGGCGCCGACGACGAGGGGGAGCTGGTCGTGGAAGAAGGCGACGTCGGTGTCGGTCACCACCTCGCCGTCGCGGTCGACCAGGAGGAACTTGCCGTCGTTCTGCCAGACGGCGAAGGGGCGGCGCTCGGTGAGGCGGACCAGGATGGTGCCGGGCAGGTGGCGTTCGACGGTGGCGCGTTCCACCCACTTGATGCTTTCCAGGCGCTGGCGCGCCTCGTCGAGCGAATAGCTCAGGATCGGCTCGCCCGGGCGGATGCCAAGGGCGGCGCGCAGCATCACCTCGGGCGTTTTGGCGCGGCCTTCGACGACGACGTTGGTGACGCGCAGGCCCAGCGTGGCGGCGACGTCGCCGACGCGTTCGCGCAGGCTGGCGCCGTCGCCCAGCGCCTGGACGCCGTAGAGGCCGCCGAACAGCAGCGCCGCGATGCCGCCGAGCAGGAGGGCGGAGCGCAGCCGGCGGCGCTGGTTGCGCCAGATGAGCTTCCAGCGCCCCGGCCGGTCCTGCATGCGCGGCGGCGTGGGGGGGATGGCGCGGCGGCCTACGCGCGACATGCGGCGTGCTCCACCATCCAGGCGCAGAGTTGCGGGAAGCTCATGCCCAGGTGCGCGGCCTGCTCGGGCAGCAGCGACGTGGGCGTGAGGCCGGGCTGGGTGTTGACCTCCAGCAGCACGAGGCGGCCGGGCTCGCCCTTCGTGTCATCGTAGCGGAAGTCGCTGCGGGTGGCGCCGCGGCAGCCGAGCGCGCGGTGGGCGGTCAGCGCCACGTCGAGCGCGCGGGCGTAGATGTCGGGATGGATGGCGGCGGGGATGACATGGCGGGAGCCGCCATCGGCGTATTTCGCCTCGTAGTCGTAGAAGTCGCCGTTGGCGGCCGTGATCTCGGTGACGGCCAGCGCACGTTCGCCCATGACGGCGACGGTGAGTTCGCGGCCGGGGATGAATTCCTCCACCAGGGCCTCGGCGCCGAAGGTCCAGCTGGCGGCCACGGCGGCGCGGCGGTTGCCGCCCTCGCGCATGATCTCGACCCCGACCGAGCTGCCCTCGTTGATCGGCTTGATGACGTAGGGCAGCGGCAGCGGGTCGGCGTGTTCCAGGGCGGCGAGGTCCACCACCTGGCCGCGCGGGACCGGCAGGCCGGCGGCGGCGAAGACGGCCTTGGCGGCGGCCTTGTCCATCGCGAGTGCGGAGGCGCGCACGCCGGAATGGGTGTAGGGAATGGCGAGCCAGTCCAGCACGCCCTGGATCGCGCCATCCTCGCCGAAGCGGCCGTGCAGCGCGTTGAACACGGCGTCCGGCCGCGGGTCCAGCGCGCGGATCACGGCGGCGAGGTCGTCGCGCACTTCGACGGGCGTGACGTCGAAGCCGGCCTCGCGAAGGGCGGCGATCACCTGCCGGCCGGTGGAGAGGGACACCTCACGCTCGGCGGAGATGCCGCCGTAGAGGACTGCGACGCGGGTCATGCGCTTGTCCCCTTGGCCGCGCCGGAGGCGCCGACTTTCGTTTGCGCGCCACTTGGCGCGACGCCGACGCGGCGGATTTCCCAGTGCAGCTCGACGCC
Organism: Asaia bogorensis; assembly: GCA_945897825.1. GTDB lineage: Bacteria > Pseudomonadota > Alphaproteobacteria > Acetobacterales > Acetobacteraceae > CAMDGX01. Next base: position 20,723 of record CAMDGX010000021.1, read on the forward strand.
GCTCATGGCGCGAACGCGGGCGCGTACTTCCTCGCCCAGGCCTTCGATGTCGGCGGCGGTGGCGGTGCCGGTGTTGATGAGGAAGTTGCAGTGCTTCTCGCTGACCTGCGCGCCGCCCATGGCGAGGCCGCGGCAGCCGGCAGCGTCGATCAGCTCCCAGGCCTTGTGGCTCGATTCTGCGGCGGTGGGGTTGCGGAAGGTGGAGCCGCCGGTGCGGGCGCGCACGGGCTGGCTGGCCTCGCGCGCATCGCGGATCGCGGCCATGCGGGCGGCGATGGTAGCTGGCTCGCCGGGCATGGCGTGGAAGCGGGCGCGGACGACGACGCCGCCGGGGGGCAGGGCGGCGTGGCGGTAGGACAGCGCGAGCGCCTGTGCAGGCAGGCGCACGAGCTGGCCGTCGCGGGTGACGATCTCGGCCCAGTCGAGGCAGGCGGCCACGTCGCTGCCATAGGCGCCGGCGTTCATGGCAATGGCGCCGCCGATGGAGCCGGGAATGCCGGAGAGGAATTCGAGCCCAGCGAGGCCGGCGGCGGCGGCGTGTTCGGCGACGGTGACGTCGAGGGCAGCCGCGCCGGCGACGATGCCGTTGCCGTCGGTCTCGATGGCGGTGAAGCCGCGCGCGAGCTTGACCACCACGCCGCGCACGCCGCCGTCGCGCACGATGAGGTTGGAGGCAGCGCCGATTGCCACGGCCGGGACGGTGTGCGGGAGGGCTGCGAGGAAGCGGCAGAGGTCGTCGGTGTCGGCCGGGCGGACGAGCCACTGCGCCGGGCCGCCGACGCGGAACCAGGTGGTCGGGCCGAGCGGCGCATCGGCCTGGATGCGGCCGCGCAGGGCGGCGGCGGCGGCGAGGGGTTCCTTCTCGGCGACCATCATGCCGCACCGCCCGCGCGCAGCTTCTGGCCGGCCTGGAGCTTGGACAGTTCCGCCGGCAGGGCGGCGGCCCACTGGGTGATGTTGCCGGCGCCGAGGCAGACGACGAAGTCGCCGGGGCGGGCGATGGCGTGCACCATTTCGGCGAGGTGCTCGGGGCCGGGCAGCGGCACGACGCTGCGGTGGCCGCGGGCGCGCAGGCCTTCGACCAGGGCGTCGCGGTTGGCCCCTTCGAGGGGGGCTTCGCCGGCGGCGTAGGTGTCGGCGACGATGACGGTGCCGGCGTCGTTCATGCAGGTGCAGAATTCGGCGAACAGCGATTGCAGGCGGGAGTAGCGGTGCGGCTGCACCACGGCCACCACATCGCGCGCGCCGGCCTGGCGGGCGGCCTTCAGCACGGCGGCGATCTCGACCGGGTGGTGGCCGTAGTCGTCGATGACGGTGATGCCGCCGGCCTCGCCGGTTTTGGTGAAGCGGCGCTTGACGCCCTTGAAGCTGGCGAACGCGGTGCGCAGGGTGGCGTCGTCGATTTCCATCTCGGCCCCGATGGCCACCGCCGCGAGCGCGTTCTGCACGTTGTGCTGGCCGAGCATCGGCAGGCGGAACGGGCCCATCTTGCGGCTGCGGCCGCGGGCGCGGTCGGCGATCGTCACCTCGAACGTCGCGCCCAGCTTGTCCATCACCAGCTTGTCGGCGCGCACATCGGCCTGCGGCGAGAAGCCGTAGGTGATGATGCGGCGGTCGGACAGGCGCGGGATCATCTGCTGCACGGCGGGGTGGTCGATGCACAGCACCGCGAAGCCGTAGAACGGCACGTTCAGCACGAACTGGTCGTAGCCGGCGAGCATCGCCTCGCCGGTGCCCCAGTGGTCGAGATGCTCGGGGTCCATGTTGGTGACCACCGCGATGGTGGCGGGCAGGCGCAGGAAGCTGCCGTCGGATTCGTCGGCCTCGACGACCATCCATTCGCCCGCGCCCATGCGCGTGTTGGTGCCGTAGCTGTTGATGATGCCGCCGTTGATGACGGTGGGGTCCATCCCGGCGGCTTCCAGCACGGCGGCGACGAGGCTGGTCGTGGTGGTCTTGCCGTGGGTGCCGCCGATGGCGATGGCCCAGCGCAGGCGCATCAGTTCCGCCAGCATCTCGGCGCGGCGCACCACGGGGATCATGCGGGCGCGCGCGGCCTGGACCTCGGGGTTGTCGGGCTTCACCGCGGTGGAGACGACGACGACCTGGCTGTTGGCGAGGTTGCGCGCGTCGTGCCCGACGGCGACGGGGATGCCGGCCGCGCGCAGGCGGCGGACATTGGCGCCATCGGCGATGTCGCTGCCCTGCACGGAGTAGCCGAGATTGTGCAGCACCTCGGCGATGCCGGACATGCCGATGCCGCCGATGCCGACGAAATGGATGGTCCCGATGGACAGCGGGAGCGCCCTCATGCCCTGCTCTCCTGGGTGACGGTGGTTAGGACGAGATCGGCGAGGCAGGCTGCGGCATCGGGGCGGCCGGCGGTGGCGGAGGCGGATGCGGCGCGGGAGAGGGCTTCGGGGTTCGTCAGGAGTTTCGCAAGCCGGTCGGCCAGCATGGCAGGGGTGAGCGTTGCCTGGTCGATGCGCCAGGCGCCGCCGGTGTGCGCGAGGGCGTCGGCGTTGGCGCGCTGGTGGTCGTCGATCGCACCCGGGAGCGGAACGAGGAACGCGGGGCGGCCGATGTTGGCGAGCTCGGCGACGGTGGAGGCACCGGCGCGGGCGATGACGAGATGGGCGCGGCACAGCAGGTCGGCGATGTCGGGGAAGAAGGCGGCGAGGGTCGCGTTCGTTCCGTCGGCTGCGTAGGCGGCGCGCACGCGGTCGATGTCCTCGGCGCGGCATTGCTGGGTGACGTGCAGGCGCGCGCGCAGGTCGGGTGGCAGCAGGGCGAGGGCCGGGGGCACGATGTCGCTGAAAATGCGCGCACCGAGCGAACCGCCGAGGACGAGGAGGCGGATCGTATCGGTAGGCGGCGCATAGGGGGCGGCGGCCAGCGTTGCGATGGCGGGGCGGACCGGGTTGCCGGTGACTTCGGTGCGCGCGCCGGCGGGGATGCGCGTGGTGGCGGCGAGGCTGAGGGCGAGCACGTCGGCACGCGAGACCAGCCAGCGGTTGGCGCGGCCGAGCACGCCGTTCTGCTCGTGCAGGATCACCGCCGGGCGCGGCGTGACGAAGCGGCTCGCCAGCACGGGGGCGACGGAGGGATATCCGCCGAAGCCGACGATGGCGGCGGGGCGCAGGCGGGCGAGGATGGCGCGGGCCTGGAGCGTGCCGGCGGCAAGGGCGGCGAGGGATTTCACCGCGCGGGCGATGCCGCGGCCGGCGATGCCGCTGCCGGACAGGACGAACTTCTCGCGGCCCTCGAAGGTCGGCGAGGCGAGGCCGCCCGAGCGCGCATCGGTCATCAGCGCCACGCGCTGGCCGCGGCGGGCCAGTTCGGCGGCGAGCGCCTCGGCGGGGAAGAAATGCCCGCCCGTGCCGCCGGCGGCGATCACGATCGGGCGGATGTCGGCCCCCCTCATGTCGTGTCCCCGTGCATGCGGCGGCGGGTGAGGGCCAGCAGCAGCCCGATGCCGATCCCGACCGCCAGCGCCGAGGAGCCGCCATAGGAGACGAAGGGCAGGGTCATGCCCTTGGTGGGGATGAGGTGCAGGGTGGAGCCGAGGTTGATGAAGGCCTGCATGCCGAAGCCGGACGCGAGCCCAGTGGCGGCGAGCACCACGTAGAGGTCGCCTTCCGGCAGCATGCGCAGCAGGCCGCGCAGCGCGATGAAGGCGAACAGCAGGACGATCACCAGGCAGACGACCAGGCCGAATTCCTCGCCGGCGACGGCGAAGACGAAGTCGGCGTGGGAGTCAGGGATGAAGTCCTTGATGCGGCCTTCGCCGGGGCCGCGGCCGAGTAGCCCGCCGGAGCCGAACGCCTTGGCGGCAAGGTCGACCTGGAACGTGTCGCCGGCGGCGGGGTCGAGGAACTTGTCCATGCGGCGGCGGACGTGGTCGAGCGACAGGTAGGCGAGGTAGCCCGCGCTCGCGAGGCCGGCCATGGCGCCGGCAACCAGCACCATGTGCACGCCCGAGACGAAGAACTGCACCACCAGCACGCCCATGAGCACGGCCAGCATGCCCATGTCCTTCTGCAGCGTGAGCAGGAGCGCGATGAGCCCGGCCATGCCGAGCGCCATGGCGGGCCAGGCAAGTTGCAGCGCCCAGTTGGTCTCGCGCTTGCCCTGGGCGATCAGCCAGGCGGCGACGACGGCGAAGAAGGGCTTGAGGAACTCGCTGGGCTGCATCGACATGCCGGGCAGGCTGAGCCAGCGGCGGGCGCCCTTGATTTCGGTGCCGGACACCAGCGTCATGGCCGTGAGCAGCAGGGCGACGGCGCAGCCGGCCAAGGCCACCCGGCGCACGCCGCGAGGGGAAAGCAGCGAGACGATGAACATCACGCCCATGGAGGCGCAGAGGAACACCACCTGCTTGAGCAGGAACATGTCGCGCGAGACGCGGATGTGCTTGGCGACCGCGGGGCTGGCGGCCATCATCATGACGTAGCCGAAGAACACCAGCGTGAGCACGGCGACCAAGGTCCAGCGGTCGACCGTCCACCACCAGCGGCCCAGGAGCGAGTTGTCGGCGCGCGAGAGCATCATGGGCTGGTCACCTCTGCGCCGTCACCCGGCGACACCTCGCTGACGCAGGCCTGGGCGAGGGTGCGGAAGCGGTCGCCGCGCTGGTCGAAGCCGGTGAACTGGTCCCAGCTGGCGCAGGCCGGCGACAGCAGCACGACGATCTCGCCATCGGCATGCCGCGCGATGCGCCACGCCTCGGCCACCGCTGCCTCCAGCGTGTGCAGGGTGCGGTGTGGCACGCGGTGGGCGGCGAGCGTCGCCGCGAGGATCGGTGCGTCCCGGCCGATCAGCAGCGCCGCGGCGATGCGCGGGAAGAATTCCGCGAGCGGCTCGATGCCGCCTTCCTTGGCCATTCCGCCGGCGATCCAGAGGATGCGATCGTAGCAGACCAGGGCGCGGGCGGTGCTGTCGGCGTTGGTCGCCTTGCTGTCGTTGATGAAGCGGACAGTGCCGCGCCGGGCCACGAGTTCCTGCCGGTGCGGCAGGCCGGGATAGGTGCGGATGCCCTCGGCGATCGCGGCGCGCGGGACGCCAAGGTGCAGCGCCATCGCCGCGGCGGCGGCGGCGTTCTGCGCGTTGTGCGCGCCTGGCAGGGCGGCGGCCGTGGCGAGGTCGGCGATCGGGGCATCGTTGTCGGACAGGATCGTGCCGCGCGGCGCGATGTCGGCCGGTTCATGTTCGCTGACCGTGACGATCCGTGCCGCGCCGGTGCGCAGCGTTGCGGCCATGGCGCGGGACGGTGCGTCGTCGATACCGATGACGGCGAGGTCGCCGGGTTGCTGGCGGTCGAACACATGGCGCTTGGCGGCGGCATAGCCGGCCATGTCGCCGTGGCGGTCGAGATGGTCGGGGCTGAGGTTGAGCATCGCGGCTGCGTCCAAGCGCAGCGTGGCGAGTCGCTCCAACATGTAGCTGGACATCTCCAGCACATAGACGCCGTGGTCGGGCAGCAGGGGCAGCGCCAGCGCCGGGGTGCCGAGGTTGCCGCCGGCGGCGGTGGGGATGCGCGCGGTCTCCAGGATGTGGGCGAGCAGCGCGGTGGTGGTGGACTTGCCGTTTGTGCCGGTGATGCCGGCGAAACGGGCGTGGGATCCGCTGGCGTGCACGGCGCGGAACAACAGTTCGGCATCGGACCAGATCGGTACGCCGGCGGCGGTGGCGGCGGCGGCGATGGGATGCGGGCGCGGGTGGGTGTGCGGGATGCCGGGCGAGAGGATCAGCGCGTCGAGACCGGCCATGTCGGGTTCGCGGACATCGAGGCCGCTGGCGGCGACGCGCGCTTCGGGCGTGTCGTCCCACACGGTGACGGACGCGCCCATGGCCACCAGCGTGCGCGCCACCGGCAGGCCGTTGCGGCCGAGACCGACGACGGCGAAACGCTTGCCGGCAAACAGGGTGGGGGACCAGGTCATCGGATTTTGAGCGTCGCCAGGCCGATCAGCGCGAGAATCATCGCGATGATCCAGAAGCGGATGACGATGGTAGGTTCGGACCAGCCCTTCTTCTCGAAATGGTGGTGCAACGGCGCCATCAGGAAGACGCGCCGCTTGGTGCGCTTGTACCAGAACACCTGGATGATGACGGAGACGGTCTCCAGCACGAACAGGCCGCCGACGATGCCCAGCACGATCTCGTGCTTCACCGCCACGGCCACGGCGCCAAGCGCGCCGCCGAGGGCGAGGCTGCCGGTGTCGCCCATGAACACCGCGGCGGGCGGGGCGTTGAACCACAGGAACCCGAGCCCGGCGCCGATCAGGGCCGAGCAGAAGATCGCTAGCTCGCCCACGCCCGGGACGAAGTTCAGCTGCAGGTAGTCGGAGAACACGCGGTTGCCGACGAGGTAGGCGATCAGCGCGAACACCCCGGCGGCGATGATGGTCGGCACGATGGCCAAACCGTCGAGCCCGTCGGTGAGGTTCACCGCGTTGGAGAATCCCGTCATCACCAGCATGCCGACGAGCGGGAAGGCGAGGCCGAGCGGGATCAGGACGTCCTTGAACACCGGCACGGTCAGCACGGTGGCCATCTGGCCGCGCGTGAGCATCATCAGCGCGATGGCTGCGGCAAGGCCGAACAGCGCCTGGAGCGCCAGCTTGGCGCGGCCGGAGAGACCCTTGTAGTTGGCTTTCGAGAGCTTGATGTAGTCGTCGACGAAACCGATCGCGCCGTAGGAGAGGGTGAGCAGCAGCACCACCCAGACGAAGCCGTTGCGCAGGTCGGCCCACAGGAGTGTGGAGACGGTCAGCGCCGAGAGGATCAGCACGCCGCCCATGGTAGGCGTGCCCTTCTTCTCGATCAGATGGCGCTCGGGGCCATCCGGGCGGATCGGCTGGCCCTGGCGCTGGATGGCGCGCAGGTGGCGGATCAGCGCCGGACCGAACATCAGCGCCAGCACGAACGCCGTGATGCAGGCGGCGCCGGCGCGGAAGGTGAGGTAGCGGAACAGGTTCGCGGCGATGAACTGGTCCGACAGCGGGGCGATCAGGTTGTAGAACATCAGGCTGCCTCCCCGCTTGCGGTGGCGGGGCGGTCGATGGCGTCGACGATGAGCTTCATGCGGCTGCCGAGGCTGCCCTTGACGAGCACGGCGTCGCCGGGGCGCAGGGCGGCGGCGACGAGGGGGGCGAGGGCCGCTGAGTCGGTGGCGTGGTCGCCGCGCAGGCCCGCCGGAAGGGCATCGCGCAGGTTCTGCATCAGTGGGCCGCAGGTGAACACGATGTCGGCGGCCTCGGCGGCGGCGGGTGCGAGGGCGGCGTGCTCGGCCGGGCCGAAATCGCCGAGTTCGCGCATGTCCCCCAGCACGGCGACGCGGCGGCTGGCCGGTTGCATCGACAGGACGGTGAAGGCGGCGCGCACGGCGACGGAGGAGGCGTTGTAGCTTTCGTCCAGCAGCAAGGCCGTGCCGCCGGGCACCGCGATGCGGCGCTGGGCGCCACGGCCGGAGACCGGCATGAAGCCGTGCAGCGCCTCGGCACCGCGGGCGGGATCGGCGCCGAGCAGGGCGGCGGCGGAAAGCGCGGCGACGGCGTTCATCGCCATGTGCGCGCCAGGGGCGGCCAGGCGGGTGGTGACGCGGTGGCCGGCGATCTCGGCCTCCACATCGGTGCCCGTGGCGCCGGCGCGCGCGGCGAGCAGGCGGTCATCGGCATCGGGATGGCGGCCGAAGGTGCGGACGTGGTGGCGGGCGCCGGCGCGCAGCCGGTCGAACATGGCGCCGTCGCGCGGGAGCACCAGCGTGCCGTCGGCGAGCCCGTCCTGGATGGCGAGCTTCTCGTCGGCGACGGCTTCCAGGCTGCCGAGATGGCCGACATGCACCCGCTCGACATTGGTGATCAGTGCCACATGCGGCGCTGCGAGCCGCGCGAGGGGCGAAATCTCGCCCGCATGGTTCATGCCGATCTCGGCGATGCAGAATTCGGCAGCGCGCGGCGTGCGGGCCAGGGTGAGCGGCAGGCCCCAGTGGTTGTTGTGCGAGGCCTCGGCGGCCCAGGCGCGGCCGTGGGCGGCGAGGATGGCGCGCAGCATCTCCTTGGTGGTGGTCTTGCCGACGCTGCCGGTGACGGCGAGCAGCTTGCCGGCGAAGCGGGCGCGGGCGAAGGCGGCGAGGGCCCGCAGGCCTGCGAGCGTGTCCTGCACCGCGAGCAGCGGGGCGTCGTCGGGCACATCGTCCGGCAGGGCATGAACCATGGCGCCGGCCGCGCCGCGGTCCAGCGCCGCGCCGACCCAGCGGTGGCCGTCGGTCTCGCCGACCAGTGCGACGAACAGGTCGCCGGGGCGCAGCGTGCGGGTGTCGATCGACACGCCGGTGGCGCTGAACGGTGCGCGCAGCAGCCCGCCGGTGGCGGCGAGCAGCTCGGCCGGGGTCCAGAGCGCGCTCATGCGGTGCCTGCGAGACGGCGGACGACGGCGACGTCGTCGAAGGGGAAGGTCTCGCGGCCGATGGTCTGGCCCTGCTCGTGGCCCTTGCCGGCGACGGCCAGCACGTCGCCGGGCCGCAGATCGGCCAGGGCCTCGGCGATGGCATCGGCACGGTTGCCGCGGGCGCGGGCGGTGGGCAGCGTCGCCATGCCGGCCAGCACGGCCTCGCGGATGGCCGCGGGGTTCTCCGTGCGCGGGTTGTCGTCGGTCACGATGGCGATATCGGCATGCCGCGCCACGGCCTCGCCCATCAGCGGGCGCTTGCCGGGGTCGCGGTCGCCGCCGGCGCCGAACACCACGTGCAGCCGGCCTTCGGTGTGCGGGCGCAGGGCTGCGAGCAGGCGCTCCAGCGCGTCGGGCGTATGGGCGTAATCGACATAGACGGCCGCGCCGTTGGGCAGTGTGGCCGCCAGTTCCATGCGGCCGCGCACGCCGACGAGGCCGGGCAGGCGGGAAAGTGCATCCGGCACGCCGCTGACCTCGGCCAGGGCGGCGGCGACCAGCGCGTTGTCGGCCTGGAAGCGGCCGGGCAGCGCGATGGCGACTTCGTGCCGCGTGCCGTCCGCCTCGATCTCCATCACTTGGCCGCCGGGACGCGGGGTGGTCCGGACAAGGCGGATCGTCTCGCCCGCCTCGCCCACGGTCCGCAGGTCGAGCCGGCGCCGGGTGGCGATGTGGCGCAGATCGGCCATCGTTTCGCTATCGAGCGCGGTGCTGGCGATGGCGGGATGGCGCGCAGGCAGCAGCTCCTGGAAAAGGCGCAGCTTGGCGGCGCGATAGGCGGCCATGGTGCCGTGGTAGTCCAGGTGGTCGCGGGTGAGGTTGGTGATGGCGGCGGCGCGCAGGTAGAGGCCGTCGAGCCGGTGCTGGTGCAGGCCATGCGAGGAGGCTTCCATCGCCGCGCGCCCGATGCCGTCGCGCGCCAGGGCGGCCAGCGCGCGGGACAGTTCCACCGGGTCGGGCGTGGTCAGGCCGGGGCCGGAGATGCCGGCGGCGGTGACGACGCCGAGCGTGCCCAGGGCGGCGGCCTTGTGGCCGGCCAGCGCCCAGAGCTGGCGGAGGAAATCGGTGGTGCTCGTCTTGCCGTTGGTGCCGGTGACGGCAACCAGGGTGGCGGGTGCGGGGCCGGCGAGGAGGGCTGCGATGATCGCCAGGCGGCGGCGCGGCATCGGATCTTCCAGCAGCGTGCAGCCGGGTGGCACCGCGGTGCCGGGCGGGGCGAGCACGGCGCTGGCGCCGCGGGCCAGGGCCTCGGGGATGAACTTGCGCCCGTCCTGCGCGGCACCGGGCAGGGCTGCGAAGATCACGCCGTGGCGCACCTGGCGGCTGTCGGCGGTGATGCCGATGACCTCCAACGCCTCGGCCGCGTGCCAGCCCTCGCGCTGGCGTGGGCCAAGCGCCACGAGGTCGGGCATGCGCGCCAGGATGCTAGCGAACCGCAACGTAGGTTCCCCCCGGCGTTTGGGAGGGTGGGGCAGCGGCTTCCTGGCGCGGGTCGCGCGGGACGACTACCGGGGGTGTTGCTGGGCGCTGCGCCGGCGTGGCGCCGGCCGGTGCGCGCGGGGTGCCGGGGGCCGGGGTGGAGGATTGCGGTGGCGCCTGGGGCCGCCCGGCGGGTGCCGGCGGGCGGGCAGCGGGGGCGGCGCCCGCCGGCCGGCCAGGGACGAGCGGGATCGCCAGGCTCTGGTTGATCGCGGGCGTGTTGGCGACGTCCGGCAGCAGGCCGAGCATCGGGCCGATGCGCGCGACCACGCGCCCCGCGCCTGGCGCCGCGACCCAGCCGGCAGTGGCATAGCCGAAGGTGCTGGCGTTCGCCTTCGCCTCGTCGAGCATGAAATACACCGCGTAGCGCGGCGCGTTCATCGGGAAGACGCTGGTGAAGGCCTGGACGTTCAGCTTCTTCTTGTAGCCGCCGCGGCCGGATTTCTCGGCCGTGCCGGTCTTGCCGCCGATGAAGTAGCCCGGCACCTCGGCCGATTTGCCGAAGCCGTCGGAGACGATCAGCCGCATGAGGCGGCGCATGGTGTCGGACGTTTGCTGGCTCATCACCCGCTCGCCGGCCGGTGGCGGGGCGTCGGGTTCGCGCGCCAGGATGGTCGGGCGCATCAGCAGGCCGTTATGGGCAATGGCGGCGGTGGCACGGACCACGTGCAGCGGCGTGACGGAGATGCCATGGCCGAAGCCGATGGTCATCGTGGAGATGTCCTTCCAGTTCTGCACCGGCGGCGTGAGCGTGCGGAAGGTCTCGGGCAGCTCGATCGGCACCGGGGCCATCATGCCCATGCGCTGGTGCCAGGCGCGCTGGCGCTCCGCCCCCACCGCCAGCGCCACCTTCGCCGCGGCGATGTTGGACGAATAGGCGAGGAACTCGGGGAAGGAGAGCACCCGCTTCTTGCCCTCGAAGTCGCTGATCGTGAAGCGGCCGACGCGGATCGGGCTGCTGGCGTCCCACGAGGACCAGAGCGCGGCCGCACCGCTGTCCAGCGCCATGGCGGCGGTTTGCAGCTTGAACGTGCTGCCCGGCTCGTAGCGGCCGGAGATGGCCCTGTTGAAGCGCTGCTCGTCGGTGGCGCGGCGGTAGTGGTTGGCGTCGTAGTCCGGCAGGCTGACCATCGCCAGCATCTCGCCGGTGCGCACGTCCATCACGATGCCTGTGCCGCCGATGGCGTTGAACGCCGCCATGGACTTGGCCAGCTCGTCGCGCACCACGGCCTGCACGCGCACGTCGATCGACAGGCGCAGCGGCGCGCGATCGGTCTTGAGGCGCTCGTCGAAGAACTTCTCCACCCCGGCCTGGCCGTCGCCCTCGATGCCGACGCCGCCGAGCACCTGCGCGGCGACGGTGCCGAGCGGGTAGCGGCGGTTCTCGGCGAACTCGAAGTCGATGCCGGGAATGCCGAGGGCGTTGATCTGCAACTGCTCGCGCGTGGAGATGCGGCGAGCGAGATAGACGAAGTGCTTGGACTGGTCGGTGAGCTGCTGCTTGAGCCGCACCGGATCGAGGCGGGGCAGCACGCCGCGCAGCTTCGCGATCACCTCGTCCACGTCATAGACGATCTGCGGGTTGGCGTGCAGGTCGGCATAGGGAAGCGAGATCGCCAGCGGTTCGCCGTTGCGGTCGGTGATGGCCGCGCGCCGGACGCGCGGGCCGAAATCCGTGGCGCCCGGCGGGGCGATGGCGGCGGTGGCGGGCGTTGCCTGCAGCCCGGGCACGGGGGGGGCCGGGGCCGGCTCCGGCTTGCGGATCTGGGCCTCCATGCGCGGCAGGACCGGATTGACGACCGTGGCATCGACCAGCTTGCCGATGACGGCGGTGAACAGGACCGCGAAGCCGGCGGCGACAAGCACGATGCGCCCGCGCGTGCGCTCCATCGCCGCGCGACGGTCGAGGTCCGGCGCCGTGACGCGGACATGCTCGGTCCGCGGCACCGCATCGCCGGGAGCGGCGCCAAAGCGGTGCGCGACGGATGACGGCGATGGCGCGGTCGGGTCGTGCGGGCGGGGGCTCAATTCTCGCCTCCCCCGCCAGGTCCGGTGGCGGAGTTCATGGTGCTGGGAAGGCGGCGGGCCATGCCGAGCGATGAACGGACGACGACGGGCGCCGCCTCGGCGGGCGGCGGGGGAGCCGCGGTGGCGGCGCGCGGCGCCGGGTTGGGCGACCGCGGAACAGATACGGCACCGGCCGATGGGGTGGCGGCAGGCATTGGCGTGCTGCGCAGCCCGACCGGGGTGATCGGTGATGGGGCCGACGCGGGGGGCTGCGCCTGTGCCTGTGCCGGCGCAGGGGCGGGCGGCGGGGCCGGGCGAGCGGCCTGCGGCGTCGCTTGTGCGGTCGAGCCCGGCAGGGCAAGCGGGGTGGGCGCGCGCGGGGCGGCCGCCACGGATGGCGTGGCGGGGGGTGTCGCCATGGTGGTGGCGCGCGCCGGAGGTGCCGCGGCGGCGGGCGGGGCCGGAGCGGGGCGCGGAACTGCTGCCGTTACCGTGGGGGCCGCCACGGGCACTCCCCCGGGGGCGATTGCGGGGGCCGTCGCCGGGGCAGGGCGTTCGACGATCCGTGGCTCGGGCGCGCGCGGGCCGGCTACCGGAACCTTCGGCTCGGGGCGGATGACAGCGGCGGGGATCTCCGGCTCCGGCGGTGGCTCCGGCGGCGCGAGGCCGACCGGCGGCAGGCGGCGCTCCAGCTCCGCCAGGGTGGTGAACTGGCCCGGCTGGGTGGATTTCAGCTGCAGGTGCTGGTCGACCAATTCCTGCAGGCGGATCGGGTCGTTCAGCAGGGCGTAGTCGGCGCGCAGCAGGCCGGCGCGCGCCCTCGTTTCGTCGGCGGCGCGCAGCGTGGCGTGGATCTCGCGGTCCAGCATCTGGGCGGTGTATTTGACGCGATAAAGATACAGCCCGGACCCGATGGCCAGCAGCATGCAGAGCAGGGAGATCGGACGCATCATGGCGCTGCCTCCTGCATCGGGCGTGCCGGCAGCCGCTCCATGGCGCGCAGGCGGGCGCTGCGGGCGCGTGCATTGGCGCCGGTCTCGGCATCGCCGGGCTTGCCGGCGCCGTGGGCGAGCAGGCGGAACATGGCGTTGGGGCGGGACAGCAGGCCGGCAGGGTCGTGGCGGGACGGGGCGGGGGTGCGGCCGGTCGCGTCGGCCATGAAGCGCTTGACCAGCCGGTCCTCGAGCGAATGGAACGATACGACGACCAGCCGTCCGCCGGGGGCCAGCAGGCCGGCCGCGTGGCCCAGCGCGCGCTCGATCTGGCCAAGCTCGTCATTCACGCGGATGCGCAGGGCCTGGAAGCTTCGGGTCGCCGGATGATGTCCGGAGCGGTCCGGCGGCAGCACGGCGCGGATGACCGAGGCCAGGCGGCCGGTGGTGGTGATCGGCGCCTCGGCGCGCGCGGCGACGATCGCCTTGGCGATGCGGCGCGAGGCGCGCTCCTCGCCCAGTTCGTACAGCGTGTCGGCCAGCGCGGCTTCCGGCAGCGTGTTGACCAGGTCCGCGGCGCTGGGGCCGGTGCGGGCCATGCGCATGTCGAGCGGGCCGTCGTGGCGGAAGGAGAAGCCGCGGGCGGGGTCGTCCAGCTGGAACGAGGAAACGCCGAGGTCGAAGACGATCCCGTCCAGCGCCACGACGCCGTGGGCGGCGAGGAGGTCGACCATGTCGGCGAACGCGCCATGCAGCAGGTGCAGGCGGCCGGGATGGCGGGCGGCCAGCGCGGCGCCGCGGGCGATGGCGTCGGGGTCGCGGTCGATCGCCCATACGGTGCAGGGCGCCGCGTCGAGGATGGCGGCAGTGTAGCCGCCGCCGCCGAAGGTCGCGTCGAGATAGACGCCGCCATCGCGAGGGGCCAGGGCCGTGAGCACCTCGGCGAGCATCACGGGGATATGGCCGCTCACTTGCCGCCTCCCGTCGCCATGGCGACCGGTGGCAGGGTCATGCGCAGCACCCGGGCACGCTCGCGCGCCTCGGCGATGCGGCGCTGGGCGGCGGCGGGCTCCCAGATCTGGAAATGGCTGCCGGCGCCGACGAAGGTCACCTCCTCGCCCAATCCGGCATGGTCGGCCAGCTCGCGCGGCAGCACGATGCGTCCTTCCTTGTCCGGCTCGGCATCGACCGCATCGGAATAGAGGGCGAGCGCCAGGTCGTCCTCCTCGTCGCTGAATCGCGGCAGTTGCTGGATCTGGCTGCCCTGGGCCTCGAAGGCGGCGGGGTGCCAACCTTCGACACAGGGGTATTTGTGGGAAGGCCGCAGCACCACGGCGCCATTGGGGCCGGGTGTTGCGGGGTGGTCACCCTTCAGGACAGCACGGAACGCCGCTGGAATGGACACGCGGCCCTTTCCGTCCCTGCGTACCGTATGGGTGCCCTTGAACTGGGTCATCCCTGCCTGCGCTGTCCTTTTCGCCCGGGTTCAAATTTTCGCGCGACACCGCTGGTGCCGGCGCTGCGCGCACGCCTGTGCCGACGGCGCGCAGTATCGCCGCGCGCGCCATGGGTGTCCATGGGAGATTATGGGAATTTGCCCCCCAGAGCCGGGTTTGGAGGGGCTGAGCGGTATCAACTCGGACGATAGTAGGAGTTTTTTTCTTGTCGATTCAGATATTTAGTTACTTTTCGCGCAACTTGTCCCCAGGAGGCTGTGGATAAGTGGAATCGATGCCGATCCGGCCCTGCTGTGCCACGGCCGGGGGCAGATCGGCGGCGTCAGCAGGCGCGATTCGAGTCGCGTCGAGTCAAATGAAATCTGCGACAGAAGGTGCCAGACGGCCTGTAAGCCGGGTTCTGTCCGACACCGCCTTGCGACGGCGCCGAGACGGCCATTCCTCTGGGACGCGCATTGCTGCGCGCCTCACGCGACCAACCCGGGCGACGGGGCGAAAACACCCCTGCGTCAACGATCCCCCGTTTCCGGGGGCGCGTCACGCCGGCCGCCCCTATTCGGTCTTGCTCCCGGTGGGGTTTGCCCTGCCGCCCCTGTTGCCAGGGGCGCGGTGCGCTCTTGCCGCACCGTTTCACCCTTGCCTGCGGCGGACTCCCCTCGCGGGGCGGCCGGCGCCGGCGGTTTGTTTTCTGTGGCACTTTCCCTGGGGTCGCCCCCGCCGGCTGTTGGCCGGCACCGTGTTTCCGTGGAGCCCGGACTTTCCTCCACCGGGGTTCCCCCCGGCAGCGGCCGTCCGGCCGTCTGGCACCGGGGAGATGCGCCCGGCGGGGCGCCACGTCAACTACAGGCCGCGCTCGCGCTTGATCCTGTCCCAGGCGGCGTTGATCCGGGCGACCTTGTCGCTGGCGCGGGCGACGAACTCGGGCGGCACGCCGCGGCTGGCCAGGCTGTCCGGGTGGTTCTCGCGCATCAGCTGCTTCCACGCGGCGCGCAGCGCATCGTCGGCGATGTCGCGCGGGACGCCGAGCACCTGGTAGGGGTCCTCCTCATCCGCGGCCGGGCGGCGAATGCCGGCGCGGCCGGAGGCACGGGCCCAGGCATCCGCGCCCAGCCCGAAGCCGCGCCAGACGCCCTCGAGGAACGCCTGTTCGGTGCCGTTCAGTGGCTTGTCGGCGCGCGCAATGGCGAACAGCGCGGTCAGCACGTCCTCCAGCAGGCCGTGATTGTCGGCAAAGGCCTCGCCCATGTGCAGGGCGTAGCCCTCGAATCCCTCGGGGCTGTCCCGCGCCTGGTCGAACAGCCGGCCGACATCGCGCGCGGCTTCGGGCGGGGCGCGGAAATGGCGCTTGAACTCGTCGATCTCGGCCCGGTTGACCCCGCCATCGCACTTGCACAGCTTCGCGGCGATCACCACGACGCCAATGGCGAAAACCTGGTCGCGGCCAAGCCCCGCCGGGGCGGCGAACAGGGCCGGGCGCGCGCGTCCGGCCGGGCCGAGCAGGCCGCCCACCGCGTTCATCCCGGCGCTGCCGATGCGCCCAAGCCCGCCCGATTCCGCGGCGTGGCCGAGCGCCATGCCGGCAACCGCTCCGAACGGGCCGCCCATCGCGAAGCCGGCCACGCTGCCGATGATCTTGCCCCACACGACGCTGCACCCGATCCTGAGCCAAGCCGGGAGTAGCACGGAGCGGTGAACAACCGCAAAACACGCGCGGCGGCGGGAATCGTCGCCGGGGCTGCGCGGCGCATCTTGGCCGGGCTGTCCGGGGTCTGTATAAGCCCCGGACTAACTGATTGAAAAATCTCGACACGCCCAGCTGCCCCGGTTGTCCTCTTCGCCGGCGGCCGCAAACGTGCCGGGCAAGGAGTGTTCGGCTTCATGTGGCAGTTCTGGATCGACCGCGGCGGCACCTTCACCGACATCGTCGCCCGCGATCCCGAGGGGCGGCTGTCGACCCACAAGCTGCTGAGCGAAAACCCGGAACGCTATCGGGACGCCGCCATTGCCGGGATCAAGACGGTGCTGGGGATCCCGCTCGACCAGCCGATTCCGCGCGGCATGGTCGAATGCGTGAAGATGGGCACGACGGTGGCCACCAACGCGCTGCTGGAGCGCAAGGGCGAGCGCACGCTGCTGGTGGTGAACCACGGCTTCAGCGACATCCTGCGCATCGGCAACCAGGCAAGGCCGCGCCTGTTCGACCTGAATGTCGTGCTGCCGACGCTGCTGTACGAGGAGGTGGTCGAGGTTGCCGGGCGCGTCGATGTGCATGGCGCCGAGATCGAGGCGCCGGACGATGCAGCCGCCCTGGCGGCGCTGCGCGCGGTGCGGGCGAAGGGCATCCAGGCGGTGGCGATCGTGCTGATGCATGCCTGGAAATATCCGGCGCACGAGAAGCGCCTGGCGGAGTTGGCGCGCGAGGCCGGCTTCACCCAGGTCTCGACCAGCCACGAGGTCAGCCCCCTGCTGCGCCTGGTGCCGCGCGGCGACACCACCGTGGTCGACGCCTACCTGTCGCCGATCCTGCGCCGCTACGTGGATCAGGTGGCCGGCGAGCTGCAGGGCGTGAAGCTGTATTTCATGCAGTCCAACGGCGGCTTGGCCGAGGCGCACCGCTTCCAGGGCAAGGATGCGATCCTGTCCGGCCCCGCCGGCGGCATCGTGGGTGCCGCGCGCACCGCGGCCATGGCCGGGATCAGCCGGATCATCGGCTTCGACATGGGCGGCACCTCGACCGACGTGGCGCTGTATGACGGCGCCTTCGAACGCGCCTTCGAGACGGCGGTGGCTGGGGTGCGCATGCGCGCGCCTATGATGGCGATCAACACGGTCGCGGCCGGCGGCGGCTCGATCCTGCATTTCGAGGCCGGACG
Organism: Asaia bogorensis; assembly: GCA_945897825.1. Taxonomy (GTDB): domain Bacteria; phylum Pseudomonadota; class Alphaproteobacteria; order Acetobacterales; family Acetobacteraceae; genus CAMDGX01. The sequence continues at coordinate 37,922 of CAMDGX010000021.1, forward strand.
GTTCCGCGTGGGGCCCGACAGCGCCGGCGCCAACCCCGGCCCGGCCTGCTATCGCCGCGGCGGGCCGCTCGCGGTGACGGACGCCAATGTCTGCGTCGGCAAGATCCAGCCCGAGCATTTCCCCGCCATCTTCGGCCCCGGCGGCAACGAGAAGCTGGATTCCGGCGTGGTGATGGCGAAGTTCGCAGCACTGGCCGAGCGCATTGCCACCGAGACCGGCGTGGTGCGCGATCCGCGCGACGTCGCCGAGGGCTACCTGCGCATCGCCGTCGCCAACATGGCCAACGCCATCAAGCAGGTGAGCGTGCAGAAGGGCCACGACGCCACCCGCTTCGCGCTGCAATGCTTCGGCGGCGCGGGCGGACAGCACGCCTGCCTGGTGGCCGACGAGCTCGGCATGGAGACGGTGTTCATCCACCCCTATGCCGGCGTGCTCTCCGCCTACGGCATGGGGCTGGCCGACCAGACGGTGATGCGCGAGCAGGCCGTGGAGGTGACGCTGTCCGAGGCCGCGATGCCCGACCTTGCGTCGCTGCTCGACCGGCTAAGTGCCGAGGCGGCCGCCGAGCTGGCGGTGCAGGGCGGCGACCCGGCACGGGCGACCGTCGCGAAGAAGCTGCACGTCCGATACGCCGGCACCGAGGCCGCGCTGATCGTCGACTTCGCCGCGGCGATGGCGGTGGAGGCGGCCTTCACCACGGCGCACAAGGCCCGCTTCGGCTTCGCCACCCCCGGCCGCGCCCTCGTCGTGGAAGCCGTCGCCGTCGAGGCGACCTCGCCCGGCGAAGTGGTGGGCGAGGCGACCATCCCGGCCAGCGCCGGCCTGCCACCGCCGGTCGACACCGTCAGCATGTGGAGCGGCGGCCAGGCGCACGACACGCCAGTCTACGAACGCACCGCGCTGCGCGCCAGCGACCGCATCCCGGGCCCCGCCCTGGTGCGCGAGGCCAATGCGACCACCGTGGTCGAGCCGGGCTGGACCGCCGCGGTCACGTCGCTCGACCACATGACCCTCAAGCGCACGACAGCGCGACAATTCGTCGCCGCCTCGGGCACCGAGCGCGCCGACCCGGTGCTGCTGGAGCTGTTCAACAACCTGTTCATGAACGTCGCGGAACAGACCGGCGCCGTGCTGCAGAACACCTCGATGTCGGTGAACATCAAGGAACGGCTCGATTTCTCCTGCGCCATCTTCGATGCCACCGGCGGCCTCGTGGCCAACGCGCCGCACGTGCCGGTCCATCTTGGCGCCATGGGCGAGAGCGTGCGCACCGTGCTGGCCCGGCGCGGCGAAACCCTGCGCCCCGGCGACGTGGTCGCGCTGAACAACCCCTACAACGGCGGCACCCACCTGCCGGACGTCACCGTGATCACCCCGGTGTTCGACACCGCCGGCAAGGAGATCCTGTTCTTCGTCGGATCGCGCGGCCACCACGCCGATATCGGCGGCATCACGCCGGGCTCCACGCCCCCGATCTCCCGCACGCTGGAGGAGGAGGGCGTGGTCATCGACGACTTCCTCCTCGTCGAGCAGGGCCATTTCCGCGAGCCCGAGTTCCGCGCCCTGCTCGCCGGCGCAACCTATCCCGCGCGCTCGCCGGACGTGAACGTGGCCGACATCAAGGCGCAGGTCGCTGCCAACGAGAAGGGCGTGCAGGAACTCCAGCGCGTCGTCGCCCAGTTCGGCTGGCAGACCGTGCACGCCTATATGACCCACGTGATGGACAATGCCGAGGAGAGCGTCCGCCAGGTGCTCGCCCGCATCGGCAACGGCGCGTTCGACTACGTCATGGACGACGGCTCGCCGCTCAAGGTGCGCGTCACCGTCGACCAGGCGGCCCGCTCGGCTGTCGTGGATTTCACCGGCACCGGGCCGCAGCGCAACGACAACTTCAACGCGCCGCCGGCCGTCACCCGCGCGGCCGTGCTGTATGTGTTCCGCTGCCTCGTCGGCTCCGACATCCCGCTGAACGACGGCTGCCTCAAGCCGATCGAGATCCGCATTCCGCCCGGCACCTTCCTCTCGCCCCATCCCGGCGCCGCCGTGGTGGCGGGCAACACCGAGGTGTCCCAGGCCACCTGCAATGCGCTGTTCGGCGCGCTTGGCACCATGGCCTGCGCGCAGGCGACGATGAACAACTTCCTGTTCGGCGACGCGACCCGCCAGTACTACGAAACCATCTGCGGCGGCCTCGGGGCCGGGAACGGCTTCAACGGCACCAGCGCGGTGCAGACGCACATGACCAACACCCGCATGACCGACCCGGAGGTGCTGGAATTGCGCTACCCCGTGCGCCTGGAGCTGTTCGGCATCCGCCGCGGCTCGGGCGGCGCCGGCAAGTGGCACGGCGGCGACGGCGCGGTGCGGCGCATCCGCTTCCTGGAGCCGATGACCGCCGTGATCGTGTCCTCCCGCCGCAACGTCGCCCCGTTCGGGCTCGCAGGCGGCGCGGATGGCGCGGCCGGCCGCCAATGGGTGGAGCGGGCCACCGGAGACCGCGAAACCCTGACCGGGACCGACCGTGCGGATCTGGCGCCTGGCGACGTATTCGTGATCCAGACCCCCGGCGGTGGTGGCTACGGGCCGCCCGCCTAGCCGCCGATGACCGCCCTGCGCCACATTTCCAGCGGGCTTGTGGCGCTGCTCGTGCTGATGCTGGGCGGCGCCTGGTTGGTGCCGTCGTGGCTGGATTGGAGCCGCTACCGCGACGATGTGGCCGCCCTGGCGTCCGACGTCCTGGGCCAAGCGGTGCGCATCGACGGCGCCATCACCCTGCGCATCCTGCCGCAGCCGCTGCTGGTCGCCGAGCGGATCTCCGTGGCGGACGGCGCAGCGAGCGATGGCGCAGGTGGCGGCACGGCCATCACCGCGGACCAGCTGCGGCTGCGCGTGGCCCTGGCACCGCTGCTCGCCGGGCGCGTCGATGCCCGGGAACTGGTCCTGCGCGGCGCCGATATCCGTCTCCCCTGGCCGCTCGACCCCGCCGCATTGGCGCTGCGCACTCCTTCATGGCTCTCGGCGCTGTCGGCGCGGATCGAGGGCGGCCGGCTGCGGGTCGGCGAGGTGGTGGTGACCGGGCTCGAAGCCACGCTGGCGACCAGCGACGTCTCCGGCAGCTTTTTCAGCGCGGGGCGGGCGCACGGCGGCGGGCGCGACTGGGTCTTCACCGCGCGGGTCAGCCGGCCGGGCGGCGACGGGGCCGTCGGGCTGGACATGACCCTGGACGGGCAGGGGACGGCGCAGGGCCTGGGGGTGGTCGTCTCCGGCCAGATGCAGCCGGATGGCACCTTGCTGGGCCGGATCGCGCTGCGTGGGCCGGACCTGTCGCAGCTTCTCCCCGCGCCGCCCGTCGCGTTCCGTGCCGAGGGGCGTCTGACCTCGGGCGGGGGCCTGGTCGCGGCAGACGAGATGACGGGCGAGCTGGCCGGCGCGCCGGTGCAGGGCGCGGTGGCGCTGCGCCTGACGCCGCACGTGCGGCTGGACGTGGCCGTCACCGCAAGCCGCATGGACCTGGATGCCTGGCTGCCGGCGCTGCTGAAAGGAGCCGAAAGCGGCGGTTTCGCGCGCCTGCCGGTGGGGATCGACCTGTCCGCCGAGGCCGCGCCGCTGGCCGGCGGCACCTTGCGCGGCGTGCGCGGTGCCTTCGACATCGAGGCGGGGACGGTGCAGGTGCGCGAGGCCCGCGCGGTGTTGCCCGGCGATGCGGTGCTGCGCCTCGCAGGCGAGGCCGCGGGGGCGGGGCCGAATGGCCGGCTGCGCTTCGAGGGCGATGCGCGCCTGTCCGCGCCGTCGCTGCGCACCACGCTCGCCTGGGCCGGCGCCGCCGGTCTCGGCCCGGTCGACACGCTGCCGCCGCAGGTGCTGCGCCGCGCCGACCTCGCCGCCCGCGTCGTGCTGGAGGCCGGGCTGGTGAGCCTGCTGGATACGGTGGGCGAGGTCGACGGCGCCGAGCTGGCCGCGAACCTCTCGTGGCGCCCGGGCGTGCGCCCGCAGCTGAAGGCCGCCGTCGTGCTCGACCGGCTCGACCTGGGCGCCTGGCTGCCCGCCGCATGGCCCGGCCTGGGCGCCGCAGCTGCAGGGTTCGGGGCCTTGTCGCTCGACCTCCAACTGGAGGCGGCGCGCGCGTCGTGGCACGGCTGGGACCTGGAGTCGCTGGGGCTGGACCTCGCCGCCGAGCCAGGGCGCACCGTGCTGCGGCGGCTGGCGGTGCAGGGGATGGGGGCGACGGTCTCGGCCTCCGGCACGCTGCTGGAAAGCGGACGGCTTGCCGAGGCGAAGGCCGAGCTGCGGTCCGAGCGGGCGGAGGGGCTGTCCGGGTTGTTGACGCCGATGCTGGCCGCCGGCCCCGCCGCGCGCCTTGCACCACTGCTGCGGGGCGGGGTGCTGGTGCAGGTGCAGGGTGGCGGGGCGCCGGACGCGCTGGGCCTGCGCATCGCCGCCAGCCTGGGCGACCTGCGCGTGGAGGCGACCCCCACGCTCGATATTCCGGGCGGGCGCTGGGCCGGTACCCTGTCGCTGCGCCATCCCGGCGCGCCCCGCCTCGCCGAGACCCTGGGGATGGCCGGTGCGCCAGGATGGCTGGGGGATGGATCGTTCGGCCTCGTGGCGAACCTCGCGGTCGGCCCGGACCGCATCGCCGCCGAGCCGTTCGATCTTGCCGCCGGCGGGCTGCGGGCGAAAGGAGCGCTGCGGTTGGACCGGCGCGCGGTGCCGCGGCTGACCGGACGGATCGAGGCGGAATCCCTGCCGCTGCCGCTGCCCTTTCCGCGCAGCCCGGATCCGCTGCCTCTGGAACTGCTGGCCGGATGGGAGGCCGCGCTCACGATTGCGGCGGCGCAGGTGCTCGTCGCCCAGGAGCCGTTGCTGGACGACATGCGGGCGAGCGTGAACCTTGCCCAGGGCGTGCTGCGCATCGACGCGCTGACCGCGAAGCGCGCCGGTGGCGCCGTGGCGGCTGCGCTGACGTTCGACACCGCGTCCCGTCCGCCGGCGCTGGCGTTGCAGGCAACCCTGGCCGGCGCGATGGTAACCGGGCCGATATTCGACCTGCCGGTGGATATCGCCGGCGGCACGCTCGATGCCTCGGTCCGGCTGACGGCCGCCGGGTTCTCGCCGGGCGGGCTGCTGGCCAGCCTGGACGGCGCGTTCAGCCTCTCCGGGCGCGACGGGGTGCTGTCCGGCATCGATGTCGCGCGCATGGGCCCGCTTCTGGAGGAGGCCGCCTTGCGCGCGGCGCTGTCCGGCGGCGCCACGTCGTTCGAGCGTCTGGCCGTGGAGGGCGCCATCGACCGCGGCGGCATCACCCTGGCCCGTGCGGCGATCGCGGGCCCGGCCGGAACGGTCGCGCTGTCCGGCACGATCGACCTGACGCGCGCGCTGCTGGGATTGCGCCTCGCGGTGGTGCCGGCGGTGCCGGATGCGCCCGAGATCGGCTTGCGGATCAACGGACCGGCGGATGCCGCGGTGCGGGTGCCGGAACTGGCCGGCGCGGTGCGCTGGCGCTCGGAGCGGCCGTAGCGCCTCAGATCCGGCGTATCGTGTAGATCTGCTCCAGCGAGCGCACGATGGCCGCCCCGTGCTCCGGGTCGCGCGCCTCGAACATCACCTCCAGCTGCGCCGCCTGCACGCTGGGCGAGGCGAACAGGCGATGGTGCGACACGTCGATGATGTTGCCGCCGGCGGTGCCGATGCGCCCGGCGATGTCGGCCAGCACGCCGGGGCGGTCGGGGATCTCCAGCACCAGGCGCACCAGCCGCCCGTCGCGCAGCAGGTTGCGCAGCAGCACGTTGGCCAGGATACGCGGATCGATGTTGCCGCCGCAGATCGCCACGCCGACCTTCCTGCCGGCGAAACGGTCCGGCATGGCCAGCAGCGCTGCCACGCCCGCAGCACCCGCGCCTTCGGCCACCACCTTGGCCCCTTCGGCGAGCAGCGCGATGGCCTCCTCCACCGCACGCTCCGGCACCACGACCACGTCGGCGACATGGGCGCGGATATGGCGCAGCGGGATTTCGCCGATGTCGCGCACCGCAATGCCTTCGGCGATGGTCGCCCCCCCGACCGAGACCGGCTGACCGGCCAACCGCTGCGCCAGGGCGGCATAGGCCGCGACCTCCACGCCGATCACCTCGATGCCCGGCTTGAGGCCGGCGGCCGCCACCGCGCACCCGGCCAGCAGCCCGCCGCCACCGACCGGAATCACCAGCATGTCCAGATCGGGTGCGTCTTCCAGCAACTCGAGCGCCAACGTCCCCTGGCCGGCCATCACGGCGGGATCGTCATAGGGATGGACGAACACCAATCCCTCGCTGGCGGCCAGCGCGTGGGCGTGCTCCGCGGCCTCGGCCAGCGTATCGCCGTGCAACACCACGCGCGCGCCCCAGCCGGCAGTGCGCGTCACCTTGGTGGCCGGGGTGTGCCTCGGCATCACGATCACCGCGGCAACGCCGAGCAGGCTGGCATGGCGCGCCACCGCCTGGGCATGGTTGCCGGCCGACATGGCGATCACGCCCGCCCGTCGCTCGGCCTCGCTCAGAAGGGCGAGGCGGTTGGCAGCGCCGCGCTCCTTGAATGCGCCGGTCGCCTGCAGGTTGTCGAGCTTCAGCACCACCTGCGCCCCGGTTGCCCGCGAGATCGCATCGCTGGCAAGCGCCGGTGTGCGGATCACACGGCCATGGATGCGCGCGGCGGCGGCCCGCACATCGGCCAGGCTGATCATCGGCATGGTGTGGCGATCAGCCGAAGCGAACGGACAGGATCTCGTATTGCCGGTCACCGCCGGGAGCCGGCACCGAAACCGTGTCGCCGATCTTCTTGCCGATCAGGGCCTTTGCCAGCGGCGAGGAGATGGACAGCCGCGCCTCCTTGATGTCGGCCTCGTGCACACCGACGATCTGGTAGGTGGCTTCCTTCTCGGTCTCCTCGTCCACCACGCGGACATGGGCCCCGAACTTCACATGGTCGCCCGACAGCGAAGCCGGGTCGATCACCTCGACGGCCGAGATGACGGCTTCCAGCTCCTCGATGCGCCCCTCAATGAACGATTGGCGCTCTCGCGCGGCATGGTACTCGGCGTTCTCGCTGAGGTCGCCATGGCTGCGCGCCTCCGCGATCGCGCGAATGACCGCCGGTCGCTCTACGCCCTTGAGCGTCCTGAGCTCTTCCTCCAGTCGCTGCAGACCGGGCGCGGTCATCGGGAATTTCTGCACTGCGTGAACCTCGAGCGAAGAAGAAGGCGAACGTCACGGCACGTGGCGACGAAGTGGCGCCGTCGCAAGCCCTGAAACGCCACCGCCGCGACGCGGCGCCGGGCCGGTCACGACGGGATGTCAGAACGATCCACGAAAATACGCTTGCAGGGGGGCCACTTCAAGGGTGCCCGATTTCAGCGCCGCAATCGCATGGGCGGCGGCGCGCGCGCCGGCGATCGTCGTGTAGTGCGGCACCCCCTGCGTCAGCGCGCTGCGGCGGATGTCGAAGCTGTCGGTCACCGACTGCGCCCCGGCGGCGGTATTGATCACGATCTGGATATCGCCGGACTTGATCGCATCCACGCAATGCGGCCGCCCCTCCAGCACCTTGTTCACCACGGTGACCGCCAGCCCGGCTTCGCGCAGGCGCGTCGCAGTGCCGCGCGTCGCCAGGATCGCGAAGCCGCTGTCGATCAGCCGCCGCGCCACCCCGATCGCCGCCGCCTTGTCGCTGTCGCGCACCGACAGGAACGCGGTGCCGGACTCCGGCAGCTTCACGCCTGCGCCAAGCTGACTTTTCGCGAAGGCGCGCTCGAAGCTCGAATCCAACCCCATCACCTCGCCGGTGGACTTCATCTCCGGGCCCAGGATGGTGTCCACGTTCGGGAAGCGGTTGAACGGGAACACCGCCTCCTTCACCGCCACGTGCGGCGCGATGCTGTCGTCGTCCAGCTTGAACTCGCGCAGCTTGGCGCCGGCCATCACCCGCGCGCCGATCTTGGCGATCGGAACACCGGTGGCCTTGGCCACGAAGGGCGCGGTGCGCGAGGCGCGGGGGTTCACTTCCAGCACGTAGATCTCGTTGTCCTTGATGGCATACTGAACGTTCATCAGGCCGACGACGCCGAGCGCCTTGGCCATCACTTCCGTCTCCGCCTTCAGCTCCGTCACCATCGCCGGGGACAGCGTATAGGGCGGCAGCGCGCAGGCGGAATCGCCGGAGTGAATGCCGGCTTCCTCGATATGTTCCATCACGCCGGCGACATACACCTCCTCGCCGTCGCAGATGCAGTCCACATCCACCTCGATCGCATCGTTGAGGTAGCGGTCGATCAGCAGCGGCCCGGTCGACAGCGCCGCCTCGCCGGAGTCGCGCATGTAGCGCGCCAGCCCCGTGCGATCGTACAGGATCTCCATCGCCCGCCCGCCCAGCACGTAGCTGGGGCGGATCACGATCGGGAAGCCGATGCGAACGGTGATCGCCTCCGCCTCCTCGGCCGAGCGCGCGATGCCGTTCTCCGGCTGGCGCAGCCCCAGCTTCTGCAGCAGCTGCTGGAACCGCTCGCGATCCTCCGCGAGGTCGATCGCGTCGGCCGAGGTGCCTAGAATCGGGATGTCGGCCTTGGCCAGCGCCTGGCTCAGCTTCAGTGGCGTCTGCCCGCCATACTGCACGATGCAGCCCAAGACCGTCCCGTTCGCCTGCTCGCGCCGGATCAGCGCGATCACGTCCTCGGCGGTCAACGGCTCGAAATACAGCCGGTCGGAGGTGTCGTAGTCAGTCGAGACGGTTTCGGGATTGCAATTGACCATGATGGTCTCGAACCCCGCCTCCTTCAGCGCATAGGCGGCATGGACGCAGCAATAGTCGAACTCGATGCCCTGGCCGATCCGGTTCGGCCCGCCGCCGAGGATGATGATCTTCTGCCGGTCGGTCGGCTCGGACTCGCACATCGGCGTGCCGAACCCGCCCTCGTAGGTCGAATACATATAGGGCGTGGCTGCGGCGAACTCGGCGGCACAGGTGTCGATGCGCTTGTACACCGGCAACACGCCCAGTTTGGCGCGGATCGTCCCGATCTCGGCCTCGGTCGCGTTGGCCAGCACCGAAAGCCGCTTGTCGGAGAAACCCATCGCCTTCAGCCGGCGCAGCCTGGTCGCATCCTTCGGCAGCCCATGGGCCGTCACCTCACGCTCGGCGGCGACGATCTTCTCCAGCTCGCGCAGGAACCACGGGTCGAACTTGCTCGCCTCATGGATCTCCTCCACCGACAGCCCCGCGCGCAGCGCCTGCGCCGCCATCAGGATGCGGTCCGGCTTCGGCTGGCTCAGTGCCGCGCGAAACGCATCGGTCCCGCCATCGCCCGGCGCCTCGACCGGATCGAGGCCCGCCAGCCCCGTCTCCATGCTGCGCAACCCCTTCTGCAGCGCCTCCGCGAAGCTGCGCCCGATCGCCATCGCCTCGCCCACCGACTTCATGCTGGTCGACAGCAGCGCCGGCGTGCCGGGAAACTTCTCGAAGGTGAAGCGCGGGATCTTCACCACCACATAGTCGATCGTCGGCTCGAAGCTTGCCGGCGTCACCATCGTGATGTCGTTGGCCAACTCATCGAGCGTGTACCCCACCGCCAGCCGCGCCGCGACCTTGGCGATCGGAAATCCGGTGGCCTTGGACGCCAGCGCCGAGGACCGCGACACCCGCGGGTTCATCTCGATCACCACCATGCGCCCATCGGCCGGGTTCAGCGCGAACTGCACGTTGGAGCCGCCGGTATCCACCCCGATCTTGCGCAGGCACGCGATCGAGGCATCGCGCATCACCTGGTATTCCTTGTCGGTCAGCGTCAGCGCCGGCGCGACGGTCACGGAATCCCCGGTATGGATGCCCATCGGATCGACGTTCTCGATGGCGCAGATGATGATGCAGTTGTCCTTGCTGTCGCGCACCACCTCCATCTCGAACTCCTTCCAGCCGAGCACGGATTCCTCGACCAGCACCTCGGAGGTGGGCGAGGCATCCAGCCCGCCCGCCACGATCTGCTCGAACTCCTCGCGGTTGTAGGCGATGCCGCCCCCGGTCCCGCCCAGCGTGAAGCTCGGCCGGATCACCGCCGGCAGCCCGATCTCCGCCAGCGCCGCGCGCGCCTCCTCCATGGTGTGGGCAATCGCGCTGCGCGGGCTCTCGATGCCGATCTCGCTCATCGCGTCGCGGAATTTCAGCCGGTCCTCGGCGCGGTCGATCACATCGGCCTTCGCGCCGATCAGCTCCACGTTGTACTTCTCCAGCACCCCGCTCGCCGCCAGCTTCATGGCGGTGTTCAGCGCCGTCTGCCCGCCCATGGTCGGCAGCAGCGCGTCCGGCCGCTCCTTGGCGATGATCTTCTCGACGATGTCCGGCGTGATCGGCTCCACATAGGTGGCATCGGCCAGCCCCGGATCGGTCATGATCGTCGCCGGGTTGGAGTTCACCAGGATCACCCGGTACCCTTCCGCCCGCAGCGCCTTGCAGGCCTGCGCCCCGGAATAGTCGAACTCGCAGGCCTGCCCGATGACGATCGGCCCCGCGCCGATGATCAGAATGCTCTTGAGGTCGGTGCGCTTCGGCATCTCAGGCTCCGGTCAGGGTGCGGGCGAGGGTCACGCCGTCGGGCGTAAGCTCCAGGCGCCAGTGGCATTGCAGCGCCTGGTCTTCCAGGCGGATCGGGTCGCGGATCAGCCCGCGGGACAGCAGGTCGGCGATGGCTGTGGCGAAGTCGCCGGCATCGATCTCTTGTCCGGCAAGGCGCTCGATCTCACCCAGCGCCAGTTCCGCACTGGGCGCCGAGACGAAATGCGTCAGGCCGGTGCGCAACAGCAGCGCCTCCAGCGCCACGGTCAGGCCTGCGCCTCGATCAGGTCGACGAAGCGGCGGAACAGGTAGTGGCTATCGCTCGGCCCCGGGCTCGCCTCGGGATGGTACTGCACGCTGAAGGCGCGCTTGCCCGGGCACGCGATGCCCTCGTTGCTGCGGTCGAACAGGCTGACATGCGTCACCTGAACCCCCTCCGGCAGGCTCTCGCCATCGACCGCGAAGCCGTGGTTCTGGCTGGTGATCTCCACCCGCCCGGTGGTCAGGTCCTGCACCGGCTGGTTCGCCCCGCGATGCCCGCGCGCGAGCTTGTACGTCTTCCCCCCCAGCGCCAGCGCCAGCAACTGGTGCCCCAGGCAGATGCCGAACACCGGCTTGCCCGCCGCCAGCACGCCCTGGATCGCCGGCACCGCATACTCCCCGGTCGCCGCCGGATCGCCCGGCCCGTTCGAAAGGAACACCCCATCCGGCGCATGGCGCAGGATATCCTCGGCCGTCGCCGTCGCCGGCACCACCGTCACCCGGCACCCCGCCGCCGCCAGGCAGCGCAGGATGTTGCGCTTGGCCCCGTAGTCGACGGCCACCACATGATGCTTCGGCGCGGTCTGCCGACCATACCCCTCGGGCCACGCCCAGGTCGTCTGGTCCCATTCATAGGCCTGGGTGCAGGCGACCGTCTTGGCCAGGTCCATCCCCACCAGCCCCGGCCACGCCTTCGCCCGCCCGACCGCCCCGGCGATGTCGAACCGTCCATCCGCCGGGAACAGCAACACCCCATGCGGCGCCCCCCCATCGCGGATGCGGATCGTCAGCGCCCGCGTGTCGATACCCGCCACCCCCGTCACCCCCTGGCCGCGCAGCCACGCATCCAGGTGCTGGTGGCTGCGCCAGTTGCTCGGCTCGGTCACGTCCTGCTTCACGATCACCCCGCGCGCGGCGATCGTCACGGCCTCGATATCCTCGCCGTTGGTCCCCACATTGCCGATATGCGGAAAGGTGAAGGTAATGACCTGCCCGGCATAGGAAGGATCGGTCAGCGTCTCCTGGTAGCCCGTCATGCCCGTGTTGAAGCAGATCTCGGCCGGCTCGGTGCCGCTCGTATGGGCGCCGATGCCGCTGCCCCACAGCACGCTGCCATCGGCGAGCACGAGCGCCGCGGTGGCACCCTCGGGAACGCCGTGCGCGGCAGCGGTGGGTTCGGGCATGGTCGTGCCTTCTGGCTGGGGGGCGGCGGCCCCGGAAATGTCTGCCCCGGGGATGGCGGCGAGGGTAAGCCCGGTCGCGGCGATCACCGCCGCCCAGTGCCTGGCCGGAATGCTTCGGCTCTGGCGCCACTTGCGCACCGCCTCCGTGCCCACGCCGAGCTGCCGGGCGACGGCGTCCGCCCCGCCCATGGCTTCGATAATGGCATCGACGGTGGTGGGTGCACTGGTCATGACTGGGCTATATGGGAAAAAACTTCCCACTTCAACGATCCGAGCGGCGCGTGGGAGAAAAATTCCCACTCATTCCCCCCATGCACGCATCGCCCCTGCCGCGGGCCAATCACTATAGTATAGAGGGATGTTGATCCGGAGACCGCCGCCATGAGCCTGCGCGACCAATTCACCGCCGAGCTGAAAACCGCCATGCTGGCCAAGGACGCCCCGCGCGTCTCCGCCATCCGCATGATCACCGCCCGGCTGAAGGACGTGGACATCGCCGCCCGGCCAAAGGGCATCGCCGCAGTGCCGGACGAGGAGGTCATCGCCATGCTGCGCGGCATGGTGAAATCCCGCCGCGAAAGCGCCGATCTCTACCGCCAAGGCAACCGTCCCGAACTCGTCGCCAAGGAGGAGGCCGAGATCGCCGTCATCGAAGGCTTCCTGCCGCAACAGATGGACGACGCCGCCACCGAGGCCGCCGTGTCCGCCGCCATCGCCGAGACCGGGGCCGCCGGCATCAAGGAAATGGGCAAGGTCATGGCCGCCCTGAAGGCAAAGCACGGCGCCGTGCTGGACATGGGCAAGGTCGGCCCGATCGTGAAGGCCAAGCTGGGAGGCTGACCGCGTGGCCCTGCCGGCCGGCTTCCTCGACGAACTGCGCGCCCGCACCCCGCTCGCCGCGGTGGTCGGGCGGCGCGTGAAGCTGTCCCGCTCCGGTCGCAACTTCAAGGGTTGCTGCCCCTTCCACAACGAGAAGACCCCCAGCTTCTACGTCTACGAAAACGGCTTCCACTGCTTCGGCTGCGGCCAGCACGGCGACGCCATCAGCTTCGTCATGCAAACCCAGGGCCTGGCCTTCATGGAGGCGGTCGAGCAACTCGCCGGCGAAGCGGGGCTCGACGTCCCCAAGCCCACCCCCGCCGCCGCCGAGGCCGAACGGGTGCGCCACTCCCTGCAGGAGGTGCTGGTCGCCGCCGGCGAGTCCTATCGCCGCCGCCTGCGCCTGCCCGAGGGCGCCCGCGCGCTCGACTACCTGCGCGGCCGCGGCCTGACCGACGCCACGATCGACCGCTTCGGCCTCGGCTGGTCCGGCGAAGGCCGCGGCGCGCTCGCCGCCGACCTGGCCCGCGAGGGCATCACGCCAGACCTGCTGCTGGAAGCCGGGCTGATGCGTCCCGGCGACGAGGGCAGGGCGCCCTACGACCTGTTCTTCAACCGCGTGATGTTCCCCATCCGCGACCGCCGTGGCCGCGTGATCAGCTTCGGCGGCCGCATCCTGGGCGATGGCCAGCCAAAATACGTGAATGGCCCCGAAACGGCGGTGTTCTCCAAGCGCCGCACCCTGTTCGCTCTGGACCTCGCGCGCGAGGCGGTGCGCACCGGCGCCGCGGCCGTGGCGGTCGAGGGCTACATGGACGTCATCGCGCTCCACCAGGCCGGCTTCGGCGGCGCGGTTGCCCCGCTCGGCACGGCGCTGACCGAGGAGCAGCTGGAGGAACTCTGGCGCCTCTCCCCCGTCCCGGTGCTGTGCTTCGACGGCGACGCCGCCGGCACCCGTGCGGCCGTGCGGACCGCCGAACTCGCCCTGCCCATGCTCGGCGCCGAACGGAGCCTGCGCCTGGCCGCTCTCCCGCCGGGCGAGGACCCCGACACCCTGGTCCGCCGCCACGGCGCGGCCGGCTTCCAGGCGGTGCTGGACGCCGCCCGCCCGGTGGCCGAGGCGCTGTTCGGCCTCCTTTCCGAAGGCGTCGGCCCTGCCGTCGAAGCACGCGCTGCCCTGTCCCGCCGCCTGGATTCGGTCGCCGACCGTGTCGCCGACAAGGCCCTGGCCTGGGAAATGCGGCGCTACTTCCGCGAGCGGATGCGCGCCCGCCCCGACGCCCCGCGCCGTCCGAATGCGTCCCAAGGCTTCCGCACCGGCGGCCGCGCCGCCCCGCCACGCGCCCCCTTGCGCGTCCAGCGCGTGCCCCCCGCACCGCACCATGCGGCCGCGGAACGGGCGCGCTTCATGGTCGCGATCCTGCTGCACCACCCCGCCCTGCTGCCCGATGTGGAGGAGGCCTTCGCCACGCTGGCCCTGCCCGCGGGGCTCGCGCGGCTCCGCGATGTGATTCTGCAGTGGTCCCAGACCACGGAGATGCTTGACAGCGCAGGCCTCATGTCCCACCTGACCCATTCCGGATTGGCGGCGGAGGCGGCCCAAGCCCTGTCGGCGGCGCCCGTGCCGCTGCCTGGCTGTGCTTCCCCTGACGCGATGCCGGCGGAGGCCGGGGCTGGCTGGTGGCATTTTTTCGGGCTGATGAACCCAGAGCGGCTGGACGAGGAGGTCGAGGCGGCGCGCGCCGCCTTCGCCGTCCAGGCCGACGAAGCGGCGCAGCGGCGGCTCATCGTCCTGACCGCGACCCGCGCGGCCTTGCTGCGCGGAGAGGCGGGCGAGACCGACGCCCCGTGAGTGATCGTGCCGACCAGCCCATGGGGGCCGCACGGGCCCCCGGGCCTGCCTATTGCGGCTCCCTCGTATTGGAGTGAACGGATCCATGGCCACCAAGCCGAGCACAGCTGCTGATACCGCCACACCCGACCAGGACGGCGACACCACGCTGCTGGATGTCCAGTCGGTCGCGGTCAAGCGTCTGATCGCGCGCGGCAAGGAGCGTGGCTACATCACCTTCGACGAGCTGAACGCCGTCCTGCCGCCCGACCAGAACTCCTCCGAGCAGATCGAGGACGTGATGGCCAATTTCAGCGAAATGGGCATCCAGGTCGTCGAGGGCGAGGAAGCCGAGGAAGGCGAGGCCCCCGTCGTCAAGGCCGAGAAGGCCGACGAGGAGGAGGAGGCCGAGCCCACCGGCAACGTCGACGAGGCCAGCCTCGGCCGCACCGACGATCCCGTCCGCATGTACCTGCGCGAGATGGGCAGCGTCGAACTGCTCTCCCGCGAGGGCGAGATCGCCATCGCCAAGCGCATCGAAGCCGGCCGCGACATGATGATCGGCGGGCTGTGCGAAAGCCCGCTCACCTTCCGCGCCATCATCGCCTGGCATGATGCGCTGAAGGCCGGCCGCATGCTGCTGCGCGACATCATCGACCTCGAAGCCACCCAGGGCGGCCCGGCCCCCAACGGTGCCGCCGACGGCATGCCCGTGGAGGAAGCCCCCGCCCCGCCCCCGGCCTTCGAGGCCGCCGGCGACGACGATGACGAGGAAGGCGAGGGCGGCGGCGGCCTGTCGCTCTCGGCGCTCGAGGAAAAGCTGAAGCCCGAGGTCCTCGCGAACTTCGAGGAGATCGAGGCGCTCTACAAGAAGCTGCACAAGATGCAGTCCAAGCGCCTCGAAAGCATGACCTCCGGCGAGGAGGTCAACGCCCGCAGCGAGAAAAGCTACGAGAAGCTGCGCGAGGAGCTGGTCGCCAAGGTCGAGCAGGTCCGCCTGCACAACAACCGCATCGAGGAGCTGGTCACCCAGCTCAAGCAGCTCAACCAGCGCCTGACCGGCCTCGAGGGCCAACTCCTGCGCATGGCCGAGGGCTGCAAGGTCGCCCGCGACGACTTCCTCACCCAGTATCGCGGCCACGAGCTGGACCCGAACTGGATCGACCGCATCGGCCGCCTCCCCGGCAAGTCGTGGAAAACCTTCTCCACCCGCCACCCCGGCGACATCGCCACCGTCCGCGGCCAGATCGCCGCCGTCGCCACCGACGCCGGCCTGCCGATCGGCGAGTTCCGCCGCGTCTTCATGACCGTCAGCCGCGGCGAACGCGACAGCGCGCGCGCCAAGAAGGAGATGATCGAGGCCAACCTCCGCCTCGTCATCTCGATCGCCAAGAAATACACCAACCGCGGCCTGCAGTTCCTGGACCTCATCCAGGAAGGCAACATCGGCCTGATGAAGGCCGTTGACAAATTTGAATATCGACGGGGATACAAGTTCTCGACGTACGCAACCTGGTGGATCCGCCAGGCCATCACCCGCTCGATCGCCGACCAGGCCCGCACCATCCGCATCCCGGTCCACATGATCGAGACGATCAACAAGCTGGTCCGCACCAGCCGCCAGATGCTGCACGAGATCGGCCGCGAACCCGCCCCCGAGGAACTCGCCGAGAAACTCGGCATGCCGCTCGAGAAGGTCCGCAAGGTTCTCAAGATCGCCAAGGAACCGATCAGCCTCGAAACCCCGATCGGCGACGAGGAAGACAGCCATCTCGGCGACTTCATCGAGGACAAGGCCGCCGTCATCCCGCTCGACGCCGCCATCCAGGCCAACCTGCGCGAGGCCACCACCCGCGTCCTCTCCAGCCTCACCCCCCGCGAGGAACGCGTCCTGCGCATGCGCTTCGGCATCGGCATGAACACCGACCACACGCTGGAAGAGGTCGGCCAGCAGTTCAACGTCACCCGCGAGCGTATCCGCCAGATCGAAGCCAAGGCGCTGCGCAAGCTCAAGCACCCCAGCCGCAGCCGCAAGCTGCGCAGCTTCCTCGACGACTGACCCAGGCACCGCCGTGGAACCGGTTGTTCGTGTTGGCGTGGTAGTGACGTTCCTGCGCATGGACCGCCCGCCCGCCGAGCCCGCCGCACCGCTGCCCGACGACGTGGCGGTGCGCCACGTGCCCAACTGTTCTGTCGAACTCTACCGCCGCCTCTACGACACCGTCGGCGCCGACTACGTCTGGTGGCTCCGCCGCACCCTGTCCGACCGCCAGCTCGCCGCCCTGCTGCGCGACCCGAACATCTCCATCCACGTGCTGGAGCGCGGCGGGGAACTGCTCGGGTTCTATGAGCTGGACCGCAACCCCTGGCCGGTGGTCAACCTCAGCTACTTCGGCCTGATGCCGCAAGCGGTCGGCCAACGCCTCGGCCACGCCTTCCTGCGCCACGCCGTCGATGCCTGCTGGCGCATGGGCCCCCGCGCCGTCACGGTGAACACCTGCACCGCCGACCACCCCCGCGCCCTGCCCAACTACCTGCGCGTCGGCTTCCGCAAGCTGCGCGAGGTGCCGGAGGACTGGCACGTGCCGCTGCGCCTGGGCTTGGTCATCCCGGAGCATCTCAAGATCTAGGCCAAGAAAGAACCTTCTTTTTCTGAAGAAAAAGAAGGAAAAAGACTTCCATCCATTTGCGCCGCGCATAGCCGTTGAAACACGGCGCAAATGGACAAAAGTTTTTTGGTTCTTTTTTTCAAAAAAGAACGCCTTCCCTTTCTTCCCTTGCCCCAGGGCTTGACGCCCCTCGCCCCCCCTCGTCCAATGTCGACAATCGCCCCGGCCCCATGGCCGCGGGCACCGACAATGGGAGTGGTGACGTTGGCTGAACTCAAGGTGCTTTCCGACCTCAACGCCAAGGTATGGAAGATCGAGGTCGCGGTCGGTGACGCCGTGGAGGCCGACGCCACGCTCATCATCCTGGAGTCCATGAAGACCGAGATCCCCATCGACGCCCCGAAGGCCGGCAAGGTCGCGTCGATCCTGGTCGGCGAGGGCGATGCCGTCGAGGAAGGCCAGGTCGTCGCAATCCTCAACGTCTAGCCGGCCGCACCTGACACGGGAGGAGGCGCCAATGAGCGCAGCGCAACAACCGGCCCCGCGTGCCAGCGCGCTGGCCGGCATCCGCGTGGCTGAGCTGGGAGAAGGCGCCGGCCTCGCCTATGCCGGCAAGCTCTTTGCCGACCTCGGCGCCCAGGTGGCCAAGCTGGAGGCCGAAGCAGGCGATCCGCTCCGCCGCCTGCCCCCCCTGGTCGAGGTTGCTCCCGGCCAGCACGAAAGCGGCTGGTTCGCCTGGCTCAACACCAACAAGCGCAGCCTCACCGCCACCCCCGAGCGCATCGCCGCCATCCTGGCCGCCAGCGACGTCCTGCTCGATGGCCGCCCCGTCGCCGAACAACTCTCCCCCGCCACCGGCCACGCCGTCCTGCGCGCCGCCCACCCCAACCTGCACATCATCTCGCTCAGCTGGTTCGGCCTCAGCGGCCCCTACCGCGACCACGCCGCCACCGACAGCACCATGCGCGCGCTGGCCGGCCTGGTGAAGAACACCGGCCCCGTCGAACGCCCTGCGATGATGCCGGATTACCAGGGCTTCGCCCCCCAGGGCCTCACCGCCTTCACCGCCGCCTGCGCCGCGCTCTGGTCCGGCAGCGCCGGCCGCCTGTTCGAGATCAGCGCGCACGACGCGAACGCGGTGATCTCCGAATACCAGGCCGTCATCACCTTCAGCCCCGGCCCGCCGGAGCAACGCCGCGGCATCAACCGCTGGCACCCGACCTTCCCCATGGGCTGCTACCCCTGCAAGGAAGGCTGGCTCGGCATCACCGTCCTGACGCCCGACCAGTGGCGCAACTGGTGCGCCATGCTCGGCACGGACGACCTCGCCGAGGAACCCCGCTTCGCCACCTCCCCGCAACGCCTCGAAGCCGCCGACGAACTGGAATCCCTCTACCGCCCCATCCTGCTCACCCGCACCGCCCGCGAATGGTTCGAGGAGGGGCTGCGCCGCCGCATCCCCCTGGTCATGGTCCCCAGCATGGCCGACCTGCTGGCCGAGCCCGTGCACCAGGGCCGCGGCGCCTTCGGCACGGTGAAGATCGGCAGCGCAAGCTTCCAGGCCCCGGTGATCCCGCAGCGCCTGAACGACACCCCGCCCGCCCCCGGAGGCACGTCGCCCCGCGCCGGCGCCGACAACGCCATGCCTCTCCCCGAACCCCGCGCCCGCGTCGCGGCCCCGGCACCGGCCAACCTGCCCCTCGCCGGCCTGCGCATCGTCGACATGGCCATGGGCTGGGCCGGCCCGCTCACCACCCGCCAGATGGCCGACCTCGGCGCCGAGGTCATCAAGATCGAGGGGCGCGCCTACCCCGACTGGTGGCGCGGCCACGACTATTCCGACCAGTCGATCAAGGACCACGTCTACGAAACCCGCCTCAACTTCAACGCGCTCAACCGCAACAAGCACGGCATCACGCTCGACCTCACCCGCCCCGAAGGTGCGGACCTCGCCCGCAAGCTGGTCATGACCGCCGATGCGGTGGTGGAAAACTACTCCCAGGGCGTCCTCCCCAAGCTCGGCCTCGACTACCCGAACCTGGTCAAGATCAAGCCCGACCTCGTCATGGTCACGATGCCCGCCTACGCCGCCGGCACCGCCTGGGCCGAAACCCGCGCCTACGGCTCCACCCTCGAACAGGGCTCCGGCCTGCCCAGCATCACCGGCGAGGAGGGCTGGCCCCCCACCATGAACCACGTCGCCGGCGGCGACCCCAATGGCGGCTTCAACGCCGCCGCCGCCCTCATCGCCGCCCTCCTGCACAGGAAGCGCACGGGGCAGGGGCAGCTCATCGACCTCAGCCAGGTCGAATGCATGCTGCCGCTGGCCGCCTCCGGCATCATCGCCCAATCCACCACCGGCCAGCCGCCCCGCCGCTGGGGCAATCGCCACCCGCTCTTCGTCCCGCACGGCGCCTTCCGCTGCCGCGGCGCCGATGCCTGGCTCGTTGTGGCGATCACCAGCGACACCGCCTTCCGCCGCCTCTGCCACATCATCGGCCGCCCCGACCTCGGCGACGACCCCACCCTGGCCACCGCCGAAGGCCGCCGCGTCCGCGAGGCCGAGCTCGAAGCCGCCATCACCAATTGGACCGAAACCCAGCTGCCCGACGACGCCATGGCCGAACTCCAGGTCAAGGGCATCGCCGCCGGCGTGGCGCGCGGCTTCAACGAGCTGATCACCGGCGAAACCCACCTCCTCGCCCGCGGCTTCTGGCAACAAATCGACCGCCCGATCCTCGGCCGCCACTGGCAGCCCACCCCCACCTTCCGCGAGAACGCCCGCCCCTACGCCATCCGCTCGCCCGCCCCCACGCTGGGCCAATACACCCGCGATGTGCTCTCCCGCATCCTCGGCCTGTCGAATTCCGAGCTGGACCGCCTGGAATCCGATCGCATCATCGGCGAAGCTCCCATCCCAACCAGCGAACGCGCCCCCCGCAGCGCGGCACAACTCCGGGAAGCATCCAAGGCATGAAGGCAAGGAAGCAGCGGGGCTTTGCCCCGCGCCCCACCAGGGGGCCGAGCCCCCTGGACCCTCAAATGATGGGGGTCTG